>JACPUY010000164.1 GCA_016192025.1 Pseudogulbenkiania sp.
AACCCGGTCCGTATCGAGGTGCAACCCACGCCGATAGCCGACTCAAGCATTCTGCAGCGCGCCATTGCGGTCGATGCCCACCGACGCCCCCAGCTGCTTGGTCACTTGATCCAACAGAACCGTTGGGATCGGGTGCTCGTTTTTGTCGCTACCAAACACTCGACGGAACAGCTTGCCGACAAGTTGGGCAAAGCCGGAATCAAGGCTGCCGCTCTCCACGGCGAACTCAGCCAGGGAGCACGCCGCCTTGCCCTGACCGAATTCAAGGCTGGCCGTTTGCAGGTGATCGTCGCCACGGATGTCGCGGCCCGGGGCATCGACATCGAGCAATTGCCTGCGGTGGTGAACTTTGACCTACCGCGATCTGCGGTCGACTACACGCACCGCATCGGTCGCACCGGTCGCGCAGGAGCGAGCGGCACCGCCGTCAGCTTTATCAGCGCCGCCTCGGAAGCCCATTTCCGGCTGATCGAAAAACGGCAGCGACTTCGCCTGCCACGCGAACGAATCCCGAACTTTGAGCCGGCAGAGGCCACGGCACCATCCCCGGCATCGACAGACACCGCATCCGCAGAGCCATCCACCGGTGGCATCAAAGGTAAACGCAAGAGTAAGAAGGACAAACTTCGCGAAGCCGCAGCACGGGGAAATGATTGACCAGGTCGCGGGCGCGTGCGGGCACCTATTGATATTGCGGGCGCCGCTCCAGTCCACGCAACCCGACTTTGCATAGATAAAGAGCACAATCACGCCAGACAAGCCGCTACTTGACACATCTTGTTGATATGTCTAAATATATCGACATGAAATCGAACTACACCCAGACCATCCCACCTGAGTGGCACTCCATGTCCAAGGTTTTTGTCGCCTTGGGTGATGAACACCGGCAACGCATCCTGTTGTTGTTCGAGCCGGGTGAGCGTCTGAACGTGGGGCAGATTGCCGAGGTTTCCACGCTGTCGCGCCCCACCGTTTCACACCACCTCAAGATCCTGCGCGAAGCCGGCGTACTGCAGTCTGAAAAGCAGGGCAAGGAGGTGTATTGCTGGATCAACAAGACTTTCCTCGACGAGAGTCTGTCCGCCGTCCTCACCTACTTGCGCGAGTCCACCTGATGTCATCACAGTTCGGTCTGCTCAAAGCCCGTCGTTTTGCGCCCTTCTTCGGTACGCAGTTTCTCGGCGCCTTCAACGACAACTTGTTCAAGAATGCGTTGGTTGTGCTGCTGACCTTTCAGACGACCAAGTGGACATCCCTGAAGGCCGAGGTGCTGGCCAATCTGGCGGCCGGCATTTTCATCCTGCCCTTTTTCCTGTTTTCGGCCACGGCGGGACAGCTTGCCGACAAGTATGACAAGGCAATACTGGCGCGGCTCGTCAAGGTGCTGGAGATGGTCATCATGGCGGTGGCCGCCGCCGGTTTCTGGCTGCACAGTCTGCCGGTGCTGTTGTTTGCCCTGTTTCTTCTGGGACTACATTCGACGCTGTTCGGACCGGTGAAGTACGCCATCCTGCCACAGCATCTGCATGAAACCGAACTGGTGGGGGGCAACGCGCTGGTCGAGGCCGGCACCTTCGTCGCCATTTTGATCGGTACGCTCGCCGGCGGATTGCTGGCTGGGGCCGTCGAGCATCCGGTCTGGATTGCTGCCGGCGGGCTGTTGGTAGCGATGGCGGGGTATATCACCAGTCGCCGCATTCCGGCGGCACCGGCTCCGGATGCCGGATTGCGGGTCAACCCCAATCCGCTGACTGAAACCTGGCGGAATATCGGCTTTGCGCGGCAAAACCGTACCGTGTTCCTGTCCATCATGGGCATCTCGTGGTTCTGGCTTTATGGCGCACTCTTCCTCGCGCAGTTTCCGGCCTACGCCAAGAATGTGCTGGGGGGCAACGAGTCGGTCGTCACTCTGTTGCTGGCCACCTTCACCGTCGGTATCGGTATCGGCTCCCTGCTGTGCGAACGTATGTCCGGCAAGCGTATCGAGATTGGCCTGGTGCCTTTCGGCTCCATCGGCCTGACGCTGTTCGGTATCGACCTTGCCTTCGCTTCGCCGTCGACCCTGCCCAGTGGCGCGCCGCTCGGCATCGGCTCGCTGCTGGGCGAGCCATGGGCATGGCGGGTACTTTTCGATCTCTTGATGCTCGGCATGTTCGGCGGCTTCTTCATCGTGCCGCTATACGCGCTGGTGCAGTTGCGCAGTTCGCCGGAACACCGCGCACGCATCATCGCCGCCAACAATATCGTCAATGCCTTGTTCATGGTGGTGGGGGCGCTGGCCGCTGCCGGTATGCTCGGTGCCGGGCTGTCGATTCCGGTATTGTTCGGCATCGCGGCCCTGTGCAATGCGGCGGTGGCGCTGTACATCTACGGGCTGGTGCCCGAATTCATGCTGCGTTTCCTGGCGTGGCTGCTCATTCATGCCGCCTACCGGCTCGAGAAGAAGGGGCTGGAGCACATTCCCACCGAAGGGCCCGCCCTGCTGGTCTGCAATCATGTCAGCTTTATCGATCCGGTCATCATCATGGGGGCTTCGCCGCGGCCGATCCGTTTCGTGATGGACCACCGCATCTTCAAGACCCCGGTACTCAGTTACATCTTCCGCCATTCTGGAGCCATTCCCATCGCGCCGGCCAAGGAAGACCCCGCCATGATGGAACGGGCCTTTGCCGAGGTGGCCAAGGCGCTGGAAGCCGGTGATCTGGTCGGCATCTTCCCGGAGGGGCGCATTACCGATACCGGCGATCTCTACCCCTTCCGCCCGGGCATCACCCGCATTCTGGAGGCCAACCCGGTGCCGGTGGTTCCGCTCGCCCTGCAGGGATTGTGGGGAAGCTTCTTTTCGCGCATCGACGGCAAGGCGATGAAGACACCGTTTCGCCGCGGCTTCTTCTCAAAGATTGCCCTGGTGGGGGCGCCGCCGGTCGCGCCGGAGGAAGCCGAGCCTGAGCGCCTGCAGACGCTGGTCGGCGACCTGCGTGGCGAACGCCGCTAGGGGGCGAACATGGGATGGCTCGGGCTTCTGCTGTTTCTTGCTGCACTCATCTTCTTGTCCCGACTCGGCAGGCGCAGCAGTGTCGAGCAACGCCTGCGATCGCTCGAAGCACAAGTGCTCTGGCTGCAACGCGAGGCCGAGCAGTTGCGGCGGGAGCTGGCGGCATTGAAGGGCCAGTATGCCGAGGCCGAACAGCCACCTGAACCTGCACCGGTCGTAAAGTCAGCCGCCGAACCCCAAACACCGCGCTTCGATGAAGAAGCCGTAATGCTGCTTGGCAACGAGGTTGAACCAGCGACGGCGCCGCTGGCCGACGTGCCCGCCGAACCGGAGGAGACAGAGGCCGTCGTCGTGCCCCTCTGGCAGCGCCTGCTCGCCGGCAACCTGCTTGCCAAGATCGGCGTCGTACTGCTGTTTTTCGGTGTCGCCTCGGCGTTGCGTCTGGCCGCCGATTATGGCTTGCTGCCGGTGCCGTTGCGCCTGCTGCTGGGGGTGGTCGCCGGTGGAGCGATGATCGGCTTCGGCTGGAACCGTGTGCACAAGGGAGTGCAGGCCCCCTTCGGCATCGCCCTGCAGGGAGGCGGTTTTGCCATCCTCTACCTGATCGTCTATTTCATGCACGTGCGCTATGCCATGTTCGGGGCCACGCCCGCCTTCCTGCTGTTCGCCGTGCTGGGCGTCGCCTGCGTGCTGTTCGCGGTGGCTCAGGATGGCGTCGTGCTGGCGGCCTTCGGGCTGGCCGGCGCCTTTGCGGCGCCAGTGCTCGCCGCGACCGGCAGTAGCGATCCGACTCCGTTGTTTGCCTACTTCGCCTTGCTCAACACCTTTATTGTCGGCGTCTCCTGGTTCAGGAACTGGCGGCTGCTCAATGTCACCGGCTTTCTGATGACGATCGGCGTCGGCATGGCATGGGCCGTCGAGCATTACCACGCCGAACATCATGGCGTGAGCCAGGCGTTCCTGATTTTCTTCTGGGGGCTCTATTCGGCAATGCCGGTGCTGGTGGCGCTGTTCCGGGCGCCGGGCTGGGCCGGCTGGAGCGACAGCACGCTGGTCTTCGGCACGCCGCTGGTTGGCTTTGCCCTGCAGTCGCAACTGGCCGCCGACCGCTACGAACTGGCCTGGGCGGCGCTGGCGGCCGCGCTCTATTATCTGGCGCTATGGGCGCTGCTCTTCCGCCGCCGGGACGAGGCCATGCGCCTGCTGGAGCGCTGCCAGCTTGGGCTGGGGATCGCTTTCGGTACCTTGGTGGCGCCGCTGGCCTTTGGCGTCCAAGTGACCGCCGCCTTCTGGGCGCTGGAAGGGGTGGCGGTGCTGTGGTTCGGCGTCGTGCAGGGACGCCGGCTGGCGATGGCCACGGGTGGCGCGCTGCAACTCGCCGCCGGGGCTTACTTTTTATATGGACTGCCGCAAATGCCGGCGGCCATGCCGGTGATCAACGACATCTGCCTCGGCATGATCCTGCTGGCCGGGGCCGGCTTTGTCAGCGCCCGTCTGCTGCGGCGCTTTGCCGAGAAGGCGGCGGTGCCGGCGCTACTCTGGGCCTTTGCCTGGTGGAGTCTCGCCGGCTGGGCCGAGAGCGAGCGGCTCTTGCCGCTGGTGCAGAGCGTGCCGTTGACGCTGCTGCATATCGCCCTGGCGCTGGTCGCCATGGAGGTCGTGGGGCGGCGCACGGCGTGGGATGCCACTCGCCATCTCTCGTTGCTGTTGCTGCCGGTGCTCTGGCTGACGGCGGGCGCGGCCTGGCTGCACGGTCAACACATGCTGGCCGGCCTGATGGTGCTGGCCTTGCCGTTGTCGCTGGCCGGGCATTACTGGCTGCTGGCCAGGCAGGAGGCGGACGGAATGGCGATGTGGCCGGTAGCGCGCCACCTGGGTGCCTTCTGGCTGGGGATGGTGCTGATCTCCGTCGAGCTAGCCTGGCTGGGCTTCCGCCTGGCCCCCGGTGTCACCCTTTGGCCGATACTGGCTCTGGCGGTCGGACCGCTGAGCGGGGTGTGGCTGGCGGTGGCGGGTGCCCGCCGCGCTCTGCCGCCGATCGCCGCCGCACCTTTCGCCTACCGTGGCCCTGGTGCTTTGCTGCCGGCTGCCTGGCTGGTGCTCTGGTTGTTGTGGACGGGGTTCAGCCACCCCGGCGGCGGTTCCGGCCTGCCCTACGTGCCGCTGCTCAATCCCTACGACCTGGTGCAGCTGGCCACTCTGGCGACGATCTACCGCTGGCTGCGGGATTTCGAGCAAGACCCCTGGCCAGGCATGCCGCGGGCCAACTGGGTCGGGGCCCTGGCTTTTGTCTGGATCAGCTGTCTTGCCGGGCGCATCGCCCATCATTGGGGCGGCGTGCCCTTCCTGGCGGATGCGCTCTGGCATTCCACCTTGCTGCAGGCGATGCTGACCCTGCTATGGACGCTGACGGCCATTGCCGCCATGATCCGCGCCGCCGGCATCGGGGTGCGGCGGCTCTGGCAGGGTGGCTTTGCGTTGCTGGCGGTAGTGGGGGTCAAACTGCTGTTCGTCGATCTGGCCAGCGCTGGTACGCTGCTGTGGACCGGATCGTTGATTGGCGTGGCCTTGCTGGTGCTGGCGGCAAGCTACTTTGCACCAGTTCCACCGGCAGAAGAAGGGTGAGGAACGGTTTCCGGCGATACGGCAGGCTTTGCTGCATGACGGTTCGTAGCGACCCAGCTCACTCGCGCGGTTCGACGCCGGAGCGCAGGATGGCTTCGACCGCGCTGTGCTGCAGCTTGCGGCGATTGGCGATCGCATAGTAATGCTCGTACACCCCCACGACATCCCCCACCACCTCGACCTCGAACTGGCGGGTGATGTCGTCCACCTGGAACGAGGGCGCCGGGAACAGGCCGACACCCTGACGGCCGAAGGTCTTGAGCAAGGCGCCGT
>JACPUY010000198.1 GCA_016192025.1 Pseudogulbenkiania sp.
CGGCGATGCGGCACTTGCTTTCCAACAGGTCAGGCAGATTGCGGTCGGTCAGCGACAGCGCCGACAGATTGATCGACACCGCCAGGTCGTGGCCGTGATCCAGCCAGTCGCGACAGGCGTACAGCGACTTTTCCAGGATCAGTTCGGTCAGCTCGCGGATCATGCCGCGCTCTTCCATGATCGGCACGAAAGTGACCGGCGACAGCACCCCTAGCGCCGGGTGGCGCCAACGTGCCAGCGCTTCTACCCCGATCACCTTGCGCGAGCGCAGCGCGACCACCGGCTGGAAATAGGGCACCAGCTGGTCGTTGACCAGTGCCCGCCAGATTTCATCGATCGACATGGCGTTGGCGATCGGCAGGCTATCCGAAAGGGAGGGCAGATAGGAATTGGATTCGTTCGGCATGGCTTCGGGTCTTGCGCATGGCACATTCGATCCATTCATTGTATGACGAATGAAAAACAATGTCTGTCGCCGACAACAAAAAACCCGGCGTGGCGGCCGGGTTGTGGCGTCTCAGGCGTGTGCTCAGGCCTGGGTGATGTCTTTCAGCAATTCCTGCAGTTCGCCGGACTGGTACATTTCGTACATGATGTCCGAGCCGCCGATGAACTCGCCCTTGACGTAGAGCTGCGGAATGGTCGGCCAGTTGGAGAAATCCTTGATGCCCTGGCGGATTTCCGGGTTTTGCAGCACGTCGACGGTCAGAAAGTCGTCCACGCCACAGGCTTGGACGATCTGCACCGCGCGCGCGGAGAAACCGCACTGCGGGAACTGGGCCGAGCCCTTCATGAACAGCACGACCGGGTTGCCGGTAACGGTTTGCTTGATGGTTTCCTGGATATCCATGGATGGCAGAATCCTTGCGTTGGTTTGAGGCTGGCCGCCGGGGAGCAGGGGGTGGGCCTGTTCTGCGACGCAATACCCGAGTGTTTCAATGGGATATTTTACGGTCAGGCCGGCAGTGGGTCAATTTACGCTGAGCCTGCCGGTGCGGGATGGCAGCCCCGTCGTGCAGCAACGCCGCGCCGCCGCCGGAGGCTGCCGCACGCCTTAGGCTTTTTTCCTGGCCAGCACGGCGGCGAAGAAGCCGTCGGTGTTGTGCAGGTCGGGGCGCAGCGCCAGGTAGTCGCCCATCTCCAGCGCGATCTTCTGCTCCGCCAGCACGCCCGACACGGGTACCAGCTCGAAGTCCGGATGCTCGGCCAGGAAAGCGGCGACGATGTCCTGGTTCTCCTGCGGCAGCAGGCTGCAGGTGGCGTACACCAGACGGCCGCCGGCCTTCACCAGCCGGCTCGCCGAGGCGAGGATGGCGGCTTGCTTGGCGTTCAGTTCGGCCACGCTCTCCGGGCTCTGGCGGAATTTCAGGTCGGGGTTGCGGCGCAGCGTGCCCAGGCCGGAGCAGGGCGCGTCCACCAGCACGCGGTCGGCCTTGCCGGCCAGGCGCTTGATGCGGGTGTCGTTCTCGTGCGCGATCAGCTGCGGGTGCACGTTGGACAGGCCGGAGCGGGCCTGGCGCGGCTTGAAGTTGGCCAGGCGCTTTTCCGACACATCGAAGGCGTAGAGCCGGCCGGTCGAGGCCATCTGCGCGCCCAGCAGCAGCGTCTTGCCGCCGGCGCCGGCGCAGAAGTCCACCACCATCTCGCCACGGCGCGCGCCGGTGATCAGGCCCAAGAGCTGGCTGCCTTCGTCCTGCACCTCGATGCTGCCGTCCTTGAACAGCGGGTGGCGGTTGAGCGCCGGCTTGCCCTTGAGGCGGATGCCGATCGGCGAGAACGGCGTCGGCTCGGCCTCGAAGCCGTCGCGGCGCAGCGCCAGCAGCGCCTCTTCGCGCTTCATCTTCAGCGTGTTGACGCGCAAGTCGAGCGGCGCGCTCTCGATCATGCCGCGCCCCAGCGCGACGATCTGCTCCGGCGTGGTGTCGGGCAGGCGCTCGATCACCCAGGCCGGCAGCTCGGCCTGCACCGCCAGTTCGTCCGGCAGCGTCTTGCCCTTCAGTTCGGCCACCCAGTTGCGCTCTTCCTCCTTCAGGCTGCTGCCGAATTCCTTCAGGTTCAGCCCGCGCACGCGCGCCAGCGTGGCCAGCGCCAGCCGGCGCGGCGTGGCCTTCTGCGGCGCGATCACCGCCTTGAGCTGGCTGAAACGGCGCAGGCAGGCGAAGGCGGTTTCGGCGATCACGTGGCGGTCGTTGGCGCCGAGGTTGGCGTGTTCGCGGAAGTAGGCGCTGAGCACGGCGTCGGCCGGGCGGTCGAAGCGGATCATCTTGCCGAGCACGGTTTCGATGTGGAAAAGCTGGGTCGGGTTGATCATTGTTGTTCCGTCAATGGGGTTCGGACAGAGACCAGACGGTCTTGCCGTTGATATCGATGCGGCGGGCGCGCTGGTCCAGCGTCTTGTCCTTGTCGACGCGCAGGATGCGCACCGGCAGGTTGGCAAAGTCCGGCGCCAGCCAGAATTCGGTCAGGCCCTCGCCATGCCTGGCGCGGAACACCACCACGCGCAGCGTGCCGTGGTCGGGCGGATAGCGGGTTTCGCCGCTGGCGGCCAGCGGGTAGTCGTACACCTTCTTGCCGGTGGTGATGCGCAGCGGCACCGGCAAGCGGCTGCCGCCGGTCAGCGCCAGCTGGTAGCCCAGGCTGAGGATGTCCTGCGCGCCGGGGGTGAGGGGAGCCTGTTTGCTGTCGCGGTCGCCGTAGGCCAGGGTGTTGCTGGCCCAGTCGAAGCGGGCGGCTTCGCGCTCGGTGTCGCCGCGCCAGGCCTGGTAGGCGAGCGGCGTGAGCCCGTTCTTGCCGACGCTGCCGCGCGACTGGTAGCGCAGGCCGGGGCCGATGATCGGCGTCAGCCGCGCCTCCAGCGTGTAGCTGCTGCCGCTGCGCTGCCAGCTGACCTCGCCGTGGCCGGCCATCAGGCTGCCGTAGTAGATCTGGTAGTCGAGTACGGCATTGTCGGGAAAGCGGCGCGGCGCGGCGGCGGCCTTGGCCTCCAGCCCGGCGGTGCCGTCCGGCTGTTCCGGCGGCGAGGTGCTCAGCTCGTCGCCGTCGCCGGCCTGGCTTTCTGGTGGCGGCGCCGGGGCGGCGGCGCTGTCGTCCGTTGCCGGAGCCGCCACGTGGTCGGCAACGGGCGGCTCGGCGGGTGCTTCGGCGCTCGCTTCGGCCACGACGGCTGTCGCCGCCGGGGGCGTGCTGGACACCTCGGCCACCGCTTGCTGCGGGGGTGTCGGCTTGCGGGCCGGGGCGGGCGTGGGCGCAGCGGTGGGGGGCTCCGGCGCGTCCAACGCCAGCGCCGTCATCTTGATCGCCAGCGGTCGCAGTTAGGCCTCGGGCGCGGCTTCCGGCGCGGCGCCGGGCAGCCGGCCAGCCAGCAGCGCGCCCAAGTGCACGAGCAGCGAGATCGCCAGAGCGAGCAGCAGGGGAGGGTAGAGGCGCATGGAGGTTCGAGCGGCGCGGGAGGCGGGGCGTTCCCGCCGGCCGCCACGGTTCAGGCCAGCGAGGGCGAAATCAGCCATTGTCCGGCGTCCTGCGGGCCGCTCTTGATACGGCCGTCGACGATGGCCAGCTCGCCGGCCACGAAACGGCGTACCGCCGCCGGGTACAGCTGGTGTTCGAGCTTGAGCACGCGCGCGGCCAGCGTGTCTTCGCTGTCGTCGTCCAGCACCGGCACCACGGCCTGCGCCACGATCGGACCGTGGTCGAGGTCGGAGGTGACGAAGTGCACGGTACAGCCGGCCACCTTGCAGCCCATGTCGATGGCGCGCTGGTGGGTGTGCAGGCCGGTGAACGCCGGCAGCAGCGAGGGGTGGATGTTCAGCATGCGGCCTTCGTAGCGGCGCGTGAAATCCGGGGTCAGGATGCGCATGAAGCCGGCCAGCACCACCAGCTGTGGGGCGTAGCTGTCGATCAGCTCGGCCAGCGCAACGTCGAACGCCTCGCGGCTGGCGAAGGCCTTGTGGTCGAGTGCGGCGGTCGGCACGCCGCGTTCGGCGGCCCAAGCCAGGCCGGCGGCGCCGGGGCGGTTGCTGATCACCGCGGCGATGCGCGCGCCGGGAATCTGCGCCTCGACGATGGCCTGCATATTGGAGCCGCGGCCGGAAATCAGGATGACGATGTTTTTCATGTCTGCTTTGCGTGGGCAAGCGTCCTTGCTGCGCTCTGGTCTACCAAAGACAAACGCCGCCAGCCCGTCAGCCAGCGGCGTTCGATTCCGAACGGGGCCGATCAGCCGACCTGGGTCTGGTGCTCGTCGCCGTTGCGTGCGCGGATCACGCCGATGCGCGATACCGTTTCGCCCTGCTCGGTCAGGAAGGCCGCTGCCGCGTCGGCGTCGGCGGCGTCAACGATCACCACCATGCCGATGCCGCAGTTGAAGGTGCGGTACATTTCCTGCGCGTCGACGTTGCCTTCGGCCTGTAGCCACTGGAACAGCTTCGGCAGCTGCCAGCTGGCGGCGTCGATCTGCGCCACGGTGTTTTCCGGCAGCACGCGCGGGGTGTTCTCGGTGATGCCGCCGCCGGTGATGTGGGCCATGCCCTTCACGTTGAGCTGCTGCATCAGCGCCAACAGCGGCTTCACGTAGATGCGGGTTGGGGCGATGATCACCTCGCGCAGCGTCTTGCCGTTGTCGAACTCGGCGTCGAGTTCCGGCTGGGCGCGTTCGATGATCTTGCGCACCAGGCTGTAGCCGTTGGAGTGCACGCCGTTGGACTTCAGGCCCAGCACCACGTCGCCCGGCTTGATCTCGCGGCCGGTGATGACCTTGCTCTTTTCCACCACGCCGACGGCGAAGCCGGCCAGGTCGTATTCGCCCACCGGGTACATGCCCGGCATCTCGGCGGTTTCGCCGCCGATCAGCGCGCAGCCGGCTTGCTCGCAGCCCTCGGCGATGCCTTTGATCACGTCGGTGGCCTGGGCTACGTCGAGCTTGCCGCAGGCGAAGTAGTCAAGGAAGAACAGCGGCTCGGCGCCTTGTACCAGGATGTCGTTCACGCTCATCGCCACCAGGTCGATGCCGACGGTGTCGTGCTTGTTCCAGTCGAAGGCGAGCTTGAGCTTGGTGCCGACGCCGTCGGTCCCGGAGACCAGCACCGGCTCTTGGTATTTCTTGGAAATTTCCACCAGTGCGCCGAAACCGCCGAGGCCGCCGAGGACTTCCGGGCGCATGGTGCGCTTGGCGAACGGCTTGATGTTTTCGACGAGCGCGTCGCCGGCGTCGATATCCACGCCGGCATCACGGTAACTGAGGGAGGAAGTGTTCAAGGTCAACTCACTTTCTAAGAACCTGTTCATAATCTTGCTGCGCGGCCCTGATCGGGGCTCATGCGCTCTGCGTGCGAATCCCTCGCTGGGCACATCAGAAGATGTGCACGCAGAGATTCGCTCAGCGATCAGAAATCCTGATTGACCTTATGTCAACTCCGGTGTCTGCGCTGCTCTTCACCCTGCCGAGGCTCGCTTGCGACAGCCGCCGGCTCGGCTCGGGCTGCCTGTTTCATCAAGCGTGAAACTGAGGGATGAAGGTATCCGGTTGCAACGGGTTTTCCGGCCACGGACGAAAAAAAGCGCCTGTATTTTAACCGAATTTCCGTTTTCACGCTGCTTTGCCGGCGCTTTTTTGCCGTCGTCGGCGCGAGGTGATGTTTCCGCGGGCGCGGGCGGGTTTGGCGCGGTGCGCCGATCAGCGTAAAATCGCCGTTTCTGACGACATTATTCCGGCCCGCGCGCATTTTGGACCAGCTCATACTCGACCTCTCGCCCACGCCGCTTCCCGCCTTCGACAACTTCGTCGCCGAACGCAACCGGGAAGTGATCGCGGCGCTCACCGATCCGGGCGAGGAACGGTTCGTCTACCTGTGGGGCGAACCGGGCAGCGGCAAGACCCACCTGCTGCAGGCCTGGATCGCCCACGCCGAGACGCTGGGGCGCGCCTCGATCTACCTCGACGGCCAGCGCGAGCACCTGCCGGACTTCGCGCGCGAGGCCAGCTTCATCGCCGTCGACCACGTCGACGACCTGGCGCCGGACGACCAGATCACGCTGTTCTCGTTCTACAACTCGCTGAAAGAGGGCGGCGAGAGCCGCCTGTTGATGGCCGGACGCCGCCCGCCGATGGCGCTGGCGGTGCGCGACGACCTGCGCACCCGGCTGGGCTGGGGGCTGGTGTTCGAAGTCAAGCCGCTGTCCGACGCCGACAAGCTGGCTGCCCTGCACGCCCACGCCGCCGAGCGCCAGCTGGCCATCCCCGACGACGTGTTCCGCTACCTGTTGACGCACTGGCGGCGCGACCTCTCCAGCCTGATCGGCATGCTCGACCTGCTCGACCGCTACTCGCTGGCCCTGCGCCGGCCGATCACCGTGCCGCTGGTCAAGAACATTCTCCACACTGCCCCATCGGAACCATGAACCTCGCCCTTTTCGACCTCGACAACACCCTCATCGCCGGCGACTCGGACACCGAGTGGCCGAAATTCCTGATCAAGCGCGGCCTGCTGGACGCCGAACACCACGCGCGCCAGAACGACTACTTCTACGAACAGTACAAGGCCGGCACGCTCGACATCTACGAATTCCTCGACTTCCAGCTGCAGCCGCTGACCCGTTTCAGCCGCGAGGAACTGGCCGCGCTGCACGCCGACTACCTCGAAGAACACATCAAGCCGATCATCCCGCAGAAGGCGCGCGAGCTGTTGGCGGCGCACGAGGCGCAGGGCGACGTGGTGCTGATCATCACCGCCACCAACCGCTTCATCACCGGCCCGATCGCCACCGAGCTGGGCGTCGAGCACCTGATCGCAGTCGAGCTGGAGGTGGACGGCGACGGCAACTACACCGGCAAACCGACCGGCGTGCCGAGCTACCAGGACGGCAAGATCACCCGTCTCAACGACTGGCTCGCCCAGCGCGGCGAAACGCTGGCGAGCTACGGCCAGAGCTTCTTCTACAGCGACTCGCGCAACGACATCCCGCTGCTGTCCATCGTCAGCCACCCGGTGGCGGTCGACCCGGACGACACGCTGCGCGCGCATGCCGAAGCACAGGGCTGGCCGGTGATCACGCTGCGCGATTGAGGCGAGTCATTTTTGTGAGCTAACGAGGCCCATCATGGACCAGCTGGAATCCTTCCTCACCCGCGCCGAAGCCCTGCTGGCGCGCCTCGAACCGCTGCTGCCGCCGGCCCGCCCCGAGCCGGACTGGAGCGCCCAGGCGTTCCGCTGGCGCCGCCAGGGCCTGGCGGGCTGGCTCGAAGCCGTGTCCGCGCCGCACAGCGTGCGCCTCTCCGACCTGACCCACATCGACCGCCAGCTCGCCCAGCTGGTGCGCAACACGCGCCAGTTCCTCGAGCGCCGCCCGGCCAACAACGTGCTGTTGTCCGGCGCACGCGGCACCGGCAAGTCATCCTTGATCAAGGCGCTGTTGCCGGAATTCGCCGGCCAGGGGCTGCGCCTGATCGAGGTCGACAAGGACCACTTGGCCGACCTCGCGCAGATCGTCGACCTGGTCGCCGCCCGCCCGGAACGCTTCATCCTGTTCTGCGATGACCTGTCGTTCGAGGAAGGCGACGACGGCTACAAGGCGCTCAAGACCGCGCTCGACGGCGGCCTGGCGCGCCGCGCCGACAACCTGCTGGTGTACGCCACCTCCAACCGCCGCCACCTGCTGCCGGAGCGCATGAGCGAAAACCGCCAGACCCAGCAACACGACGGCGAAATCCACCCCGGCGAGGCGGTGGAGGAGAAGGTGTCGCTGTCCGACCGCTTCGGGCTGTGGCTGTCGTTCTACCCCTTCGACCAGCGCGCCTACCTGGCGGCGGCCGGGCAGTGGCTGCAGTACTTCGGGCTGGAGCTGGACGCCGAGGCGGAACGTGCGGCGTTGCAGTGGTCGTTGACGCGGGGGAGCCGTTCGGGGCGGGTGGCGTGGCAGTTTGCCTGCGACTGGGCGGGGCGGGGGGAGGAGGAGCGGAGGGCGGAGTGAGGGGGATGTTAACGTTCGACGTAAGGGGCGGTTTGCGCCCTGGCGCAAGGCGTCCCCTTGACGGAGGGGTTAGGCATCACCGCTAGGCTCCCGATCTCTGAATGGCACCGGGATCTCGCCCGCGACAGCAACACGCTCAGCGACCAGCGTTTCATATGCCTTGGCGACCATGGCATCGGCGGCCTCCATCTCTCTCAAGAGTTCTTTGAAGCACGCATCGGCGATTGCCTTGGCGGCCTTGAGATCGGCGATCTGGGAATCAAGAAACGTCTCATCGACCTGCTCGCTCAACGTGAGTGCAAGACCGCGATGTGCCAGCTGATCTCTCGTGACTTTTACAGAGCGAAGCGACTGCAAGAGATCGGGCTTGTGACAGTAGGTCTTGAACCACTCAAGCAAACGGCCAAGGGCCGCATCCTCGATTGAGGCGAAAGGGACTTCATACTCAGCATATCCGTCGAGCCTGAACTTCACTGTTGCGTGGTATCTGAACAAGCAAAAGCGCAGGCCTTCCTCGATAAACTGATACGTGGCGAGGCATCCGACTAACTCGCTGGTGTAAGTATTGAAGGTCGCCATGGTGAAGCCTAACGCTTAGCTGTGGGGCTGGCCCCACGATGTAATGGATAAAAGGCCTATCCGGGGCCAGTGCCACACGAGTGTTGTGTTAGGAACAGACCCGAACCGACCAGACCCGCCGTAACTTTCCTGCCGGAGCGCCCACCAAGAAGCAGTGGCTTTTTGTGGGCTTGACCATAGTTTTTCCGGGAGTTGGCTTTATTGTTCCGAACGGACCTGAAGGATCAGCTTGATGATGTCTTTTCGTGTCTCAGACCGGACCCAAGCGGACGATGATTTTGCCATCTCTTCCGCGGTTGGGCTCGTAGGCACACCGGTAGGATTCAACGACTGCATGTGGTCTCGGAAAGCATTCTCATACGCCGAGAGATAGTGTACGCATTTCGCCTCTGCTGCATCGACGATGTTGCTTGCGCTGGTGTGTGCAGCCAAGAATTCGCCAGCCCATTTCGATACACACCTATGGTAGGCACTTCCCAGTGCGGAGACTGCACGAATGCCATCTTCCTCTGCAAACGCGGGGTGACCGAAGATGGCTGCAACGATGAGCAGGGTGCCACGCATTATGCGTTCCTAAGGGGCGGTTTACATTGAAAGACCAGTCTCTTCATCATAGTTGAAACAATCATGAACGGAGGTGCCTAACGAATAGCGTCCTAAAAGACGTATTTCATTGCGTCACGAAGGGTTGTTCCAAGGCATAAGCCTTGCAGAGCAAGACTCTATGACTATGGGTATCCAATAATCATACAACAATTGCGTCGCCCCATGACTAATGGTGGGGCGCGTTGGCCGGTCCCGCCCGGCTGGCGGGCAAGAGGGCTTTGCGTGGCCAAAGCCCCCTTGCATCCCCAAAGGCCACCCTGTTTGTGCGGCCTGCGGCTTCCCGGCCGGGGCCCGGCACTGGCGAGGCGAGCCCGGAACTAGCCGGGCGCTAGCGTCGCCCGGCGTCGAACAGACGGGCTCTTAAAACCTCGCCAGCGCCACCCAACCGGCGCACAAAAAGGGGCCGGGGCTCCTTGGTGCGGTTCCGGCTCTCAGCTAACGGCCGCTTCGGTCAACCTCTGATCGTTTGGAGCACATCTGTCGGGAGCGCGGACTGGTCCCCCTTGATCCCCGCCGGGCGCAAGTTGGCTGGCAAGGTTTTAAGCTGGCGGCTGTTTGAGCGATTTGACGTTAGCAAATCGCGAGTTCCGTCAGCGCCTTGCCAGACGGCTTGCGGCCGGGAGCCCGAAGGGAGGGGATCGTGGGGGTGGCCTTGGGATTGTCAAGGGAATTGGCCACGCAATTCCCTTGACCCGCCTGCCGGGCGGGACCGGCACACCTTACAAATCAGCACCCCCGACAAGGCTAAAGGATTGGCCGACGTCTAGGCGGTCACCCGACCGTAAGTGTGCACCACCACCCCCGAAGGAAACGTCCGGCTGTCCACCAACCGCAGCACCGTCTTGTCCGGCGTCTCTGGAAACAGCCGCCGGCCGCTGCCGAGCAGGACCGGGAAGATCATGATCCGATACTCGTCAACGAGGTCGTGCTCCATCAGCGTGTGCACCAGCGTCCGGCTGCCGATGACCAGCATCGGGCCGCCTTCCTGCTGCTTGAGCCGGGCGATTTCCCCGGCAACGTCGCGGCTGATCACGCGCGAATTGTTCCATTGCGGATCGCGCAAGGTGGTGGAGACGACGTGTTTGGGCATGGCGTTCATCTTGTCGGCGAACTGCTGCATCTCGCTGCGCTGTTCGGCCACCCGGGCGAGATCCGGGTCGGCGCCGTGGCTGGGCCGCGAGCGTTGCGGCCAGGCTGCGGCGAACGATTCGTAGGTCACCCGCCCGATCAGTAGCGACTCGGCTTCGAGCACTTCGTCGAGCTTGTAGCGCAGCTGTTCGGGACTCATGAAGTCGCGCACCCAGCCGCTGTGCGGGTGGCCGGGCTCGCCGCCGGGGGCTTCCATGACGCCGTCCAGCGTCACGAACTCGGATACGGTGATCTTGCTCACGATGGCTCCTTGTCCGGTTCTCAGCTGTCAGCGGGCGCGCCCGTGACGACCCGGTACGTGACGTGAGTGACCAGCGGCGAGTGGCTCACCGCCGTTTGCTCCACCGTGAGCTGGTCGGGGCCCAGCTGATCGAACAGGCGCACGCCGCTGCCCAGCAGCACCGGGGCGAGGTGCAGGGTGAACTCGTCGATAAGGCCGGCGGCGAGGTATTGGCGGATCGTGGCAGCACCCCCTGAAATGCGCACGTCCTTGCCGCCGGCGGCGGCCTGCGCTTGCGCCAGGGCGCTGGCGATGCCGTCGGTGACGAAGAAGAACGTGGTGCCGCCGGGCCGCACCCACGGTTCGCGCGGCGTGTGTGTCAGCACGAATACCGGCGCACGAAACGGCGCGTTCTCGGGCCAGCCCACCTCGCCTTCGTCGAACATGCGCCGGCCCAGCACGTAGGCGCCGGCGCGCTCGAACACATGTCGCACCAGCGCGTCGTCGGGCGAGGCCTCTCCGCCGCCGCTGCCGAGGCGTTCGCAGAAGGTGGCGGTGTTGAACATCCACTGGTGCAGCCCCAGGCCGCCGTCGCCCAGCGGGTTGTGCGGGCGGGCATTGGGGCCGGCGATGTAGCCGTCGAGCGAGACGGCAACGTCGAAGAACACCTTGCTCATGGATTCGTTCCTCCTTGGATGGACTGTAGCTGGACCGCGCGACAACGCCTCTGGTTGACGCCCGGCGTCGGATGCCTTGCGCCGAGAAGTGGCGTCGGCGGGATGCGTCAGCTGCCGTTGGAAGCGGGGTCCTTGATGTCGGCCAGATAGGTGGTCAGTTGCCTGATCTTGCCGTCCTGCATGGCGAAGACATCGCAGAACACGGCGTTGAGGAGGCCGCCGTCCTTTCTGGCGCAACGCACGCGGCCTTCCGCGACCACCACGTCGTTCTCCTCCACCATGCGCGTGATGTCGATGGTGGGGCGGCCGACGAAAGCCGGATTCTCGATCTCCTGATCGAAGGCCGCTTTGCCCGACAGGTGAAATACGCCGGGCATGAACCATTCGATGTCATCGGTGAGGCAAGACAGAATTTGCGCATGGTCGCTTTTGGCGAAGCCTTCCATATACCGTTGCACCGTCTGCTTGTTCGGGCTCATGGCGTTATCCCTTGCTGATGCGGCAGTTAGTCGCCGCCTTCGTAAGGCCGGGTCATGACCTCGAGCAGGTGGCCGTCGGGGTCGTCGAAATAGAACCCCCGACCGCCGTTGTACTGGTAGGTTTCGCCCGGCCGTTGCTTGCCGGGATCGGCCCAGTAGGGGAGGCCGCGCTCGCCGAGGCGGGCGAAGACCTGGTCGAACTCGTCTTCCCCTATCAGGAAAGCATAGTGCTGGAGGGCGATCTTGCCGTCGTTTTCGTAGAAGTCGAGCGAGACATGGTTGTCGAGTTTGACGACCAGCATCGGCCCGAACGGGGTGGGGTCGGGCAGGCCCAAGATGCCGACGAGGAAGACCGACGACTTCTGCTTGTCGCGGCACCAGACGATGGTGTGGTTCAACTGCACACTCATGTTGCGACCTCCCGGTTCGACGTTCTGCTAACGTTCAGCCTATGTCACGGCGGCCGCTTCGGCCAACCTTCCCGCATTCCGCGACACCCGGGCCGAAACCGTGCCATTCCCGCCCTCGGCCCACCCCGTCCGACACAAAGCCCCCCCGACGCGCTATCATTCCCGCCATCCATCGCTTTCCGGTTCCCCCATGCAGTCCGACCACAAGATCATCCCCGTCGTCGCCGGCGCGCTGATGCGCCCGGATGGCTCGTTCATGCTCGGCAGCCGCCCCGAGGGCAAGCCCTACGCCGGTTACTGGGAGTTTCCCGGCGGCAAGGTCGAGCCGGGCGAGGCGCCGTTCGCCGCGCTGGTGCGCGAATTCCACGAGGAGATGGGCATCACCGTCACCCGCGCCACGCCGTGGCTGACCAAGGTCCATCACTACGAGCACGCCTCGGTGCACCTGACCTTCTACCGCATCTGGGCCTGGGACGGCGCGCCGCAGCCGCACGAGGGGCAGGAGTTCGCCTGGCAGGTGCCGGGGCAGTACACCGTGGGGCCGATGCTGCCGGCCAACGGGCCGATCCTGAAGTCGCTGGAATTGCCGGACGTCTACGCCATCAGCTGCGCGCACGAGATCGGCGTCGAGGCCTTCCTGCAGGCGCTGGCGGCGCGGCCGGAGCTGAAACTGGTCCAGCTGCGCGAGCCGCAGTTGAACCGTGACGAACTGGCGGCGCTGGCCGAGCGCGTGGCGGCCATCGTGCACCCGCGCGGCGGCAGGATCGTCGTCAACGCCGATCCGGCCTGGCTCGCCGGCTGGCCGGTGGACGGCGTGCACCTGAACGGCCAGCGTTTGGCCGCCGCCTCGGCGCGGCCGGAGTTCGGCTGGGTCGGTGCCTCAGTGCATTCGACGGAAGAGCTGCAGAAGGCGGCCGAACTGGGGCTGGATTACGCCTTGCTCGGCCACGTCAAGGCCACGGCCAGCCACCCGGATACGCCGCCGCTCGGCTGGGATGGCTTCGAGTGCCGGCTGGCGGCGGGCACGCCGCTGCCGGTGTACGCGCTGGGCGGCTTGAGCGCGGCCGATCTGGTCGACGCGCGCGAGCACGGCGCGCACGGCGTGGCGCTGATGCGGGGGGCGTGGCGATGACCCGCACGCAGCTGAAGTGGACCACCATCGGCGTGGCGCTGGTGTTGCTGGGGGCGGTGAAGTTCGCGCTGATCAGCTGGTACCTGAGCCGCCCGGTCGAGGCGGCGGTGCAGGACGTGGCGTGCGACCCGGCGCAGAGCAGCTGCCGCCTGCCCAACGGCATGCAGCTGCAGTTCGTCACGGCACCCAAATCGGGTCAGCCGTTCGAGATCCGGCTGTCCGGTGAGGCGAAAGACGCGCCGGCGGCGGAGTTCAGCATGCGCGACATGGATATGGGCTTCAACCGCTACCGCTTCGTGGCGCAGCAGGGCGGCTGGCAGGCGCGGGTGACGCTGCCGATGTGCGTGAGCCAGCGCCAGGACTGGGTCATGACGCTGGAGGTGGAGGGGCGGCGTTATAGCCTGCCGTTCCGGACATCGTAAGCTCCTCGCTCACAGCAAAAACGGGCCGTCTGGCCCGTTTCGCTTTTCCGCCGACGGATAAATCAGCGCAGCAGGAAGTCCAGCACCAGCCCGGCGAACACCGCCGCGCCGACGCGGTTGTTGTCGAGGAAGGACTTGAAGCAGCGCTGGCGGTCGCGCTCGCGGATGGCAAAGTACTGCTGGCCCATCAGTAGCGCGGACACGGCGAGGCCGGTGTAGTAGGCGGCGCCGAGGCCCGCCTCCTGGCCGACCAGCACCATCAGTGCCAGGAACACGCCGTGGCAGATCATCACCGCCGCCACGTCGTAGTCGCCGAAGGTGATGGCCGAGGTCTTGATGCCGATCTTCAGGTCGTCCGGCTTGTCGGTGATGGCGTACTCGGGGTCGTAGGCCACGGTTCAGAACACGTTGGCCAGCAGCAGCAGCCAGGCGAGGGCCGGCACGGCGCCGGTCAGCGCGGCGAACGCCATCGGGATGCCGAACGAGAAGGCGATGCCCAGATAAGCCTGCGGAATCGGCAAAAAGCGCTTGGTGAATGGGTAAGTGCCGGCGAGGATCAGCGCCGGCACGCTCAACAGCAGCGTTAGCGGGTTGAGCGGCAGAACCAGCAGCAGGGCGGCGAGCGACAGCCCGGCGGCCAGCAGCAGCGCCTCCTTCTTGCTCACCGCGCCGCGCGCGAACGGCCGCGCCTTGGTGCGCTCGACCAGTCCGTCGAAGTCGCGGTCGGCGTAGTCGTTGATGACGCAGCCGGCCGAGCGCATCAGGAAGGTGCCGGCGATGAAGATCGCCACCACGATGCCGTCCGGTCGGCCGTTGCCGGCCAGCCACAGCCCCCACAGCGTCGGCCACAGCAAGAGCAGCGTGCCGATCGGCTTGTCGATGCGCATCAGCTGGCTGTAGACGGTCAGGCGGTCGGCGAGGCGGGCGTTCATGGCAGGAATCTCTCCAGGGCCGGCAGGAACACTTCGCACACGATCAGCGGGGTGTTCACCAGCAAAAAGCGCGAGCGGCGCGCGGGGTAAACATTGGCCGACGCCGGGTCGTGCGTGCGCGCCAGTGCGAACAGCGGGTGCGTGGCGTCGATCTCGCGGTAGGCCAGCGGTTGGCGCACGATGCCGGCATGGCCGCCGAACAGGGTGAAGCCGAGCGAGCGGCTGCCGCGATCGAGGATCGGTTGCCAGGCCGGGCAGCTGGGCCGCGTCACGCTGCGCGCCACCACTACCGGGGTGTCGTCCAGCGTCAGCGCCACGTGGCGGGCGTACAGCGGCGCACCGGCGGGCAGTCCGAGCAGTGCCGCCTCGTCGTCATGCACGCGGTCGTCGCCCTGGGCCAGAACGGTGACGGCGAAGTCATGGCCGCAGAGCATCAGCCGCTCGGTCAGCGAACCGGGCTCGGTCAGGCAGCCCAGCAGGGCCGGGGATAGGGCAGGGGGCGTGGGTGCCCAGCAAGTATCCAGAAGCATGGCGCGCATTATGCCAAAGCCGCTTGGCGCTGTCCCGCTTTGCCCCGCGTCGGTCAAGCGGGTGTCGTGTTTCAGGGTTTACCCGTGGTCGTGCTGAGGCGGCGATTTTGTTATGGTTAAAAGCCCATGTCATTAGTCGGCTGCGCCTTCGCATCTTGAGCGCCGGCAGAGATTCGCTCAGCGATCAGGAATCCTCATGTACTGTCGGTACATTCCGGTTCCTGTGCGCTGGCGGCACCCAAGCTGCCTTGGCTCGCTCGCCCACTGAAATGGGCTTTACGTTTATTGACCTGATTGGACCGAATCGTGATCGAAACCCTGATCTGGCTGCTCGGCTACCAGCTCGCCGGCGAGCTGATCTGCCGCAGCCTGGCCTTGCCGCTGCCCGGCGCGGTGCTCGGCATGCTGCTGCTGTTCTTGACGCTGTGCGCGAAGAAGGGCATTCCCGCCAGCCTGAACACGCACGTGCCACAGCTGCTCGGCCATTTTTCGCTGCTGTTCATCCCGGCCTGTGCCGGGGTGATCGTCTATTGGCCGCTGTTGACGGCGCACTGCTGGGCGCTGCTGGCGACCCTGGCCGGCGCCACGCTGATCACGCTGCTGGTGCCGGCGGTGCTGCTCAAGGTGCTGCTGGCGCGCCGCCATGGCCGGAGGCCTGCATGAACGCGGGGGCGGCGCTGGTATGGCTGCGCGGCTCGCCGCTGTTCGGCCTGCTCTTGACCTTGCTCGCCTACCGCCTGGCGATGTCGTGCAACCGCCGTGCCCACGGCCACCCGCTGACCAATACCGTGCTGCTCGGCAGCGTGCTGGTGATCGCCGTGCTGCTGGCGAGCGGCATCCGGCCGGACGAGTATATGAAGGGCGCGCAGTTCATCCAGTTCCTGCTCGGTCCGGCCACGGTCGGGCTGGCGATTCCGCTCTACCACAACCTGGCGCGGCTCAAGCGCGCCGCCACGCCGCTGACGCTGACGCTGCTGGCCGGCGGGCTGACCGGCATCGTCAGTGCGCTGGGGCTGGGCATGGCCTTCGGCCTACCGCGTGAAATCCTGCTGTCGCTGATGCCGCGCTCGGTGACCACGCCAATCGCCATGGGCATCGCCGAGAACATCGGCGGCATCCCGGCGTTGGCGGTGACCTTCGTCATCGTCTCCGGCATTTTCGGCGCGGTCATTGTCAAACCGCTGTTCAGCCGGCTGCGCCTCGACGACGATCTGGTGATGGGGGTGGCGACCGGCATTTCGGCGCACGGCATCGGAACCGCGCGGGTGTTTTTGCTGTCGGAAACGGCCGGTGCCTTCGCCGGTCTGGCGATGGGGCTGAACGGTCTGGTGACGGCGGTGCTGGTGCCGGTAGTGCTCGGCCTCATCCATGTTTAAGTGGACTGACACCAAGCTGACATCGGCCAGCGTTACACTGCCGGTCTGTCGGCGCCGGCGCTATGCTGGAGTCAGACGATAACGACAAGCAAGGGAGCAAGGAGAACATGGACCTGATCTTGTGGCGCCACGCCGAAGCCGAGGACGGCCCGGACGATCTGGCACGGCGCCTGACGCGCAAGGGCCAGCAGCAGGCCCACCTGATGGCGGCGTGGCTGCGCGTGCGGCTGCCGCGCGAATTCACTCTGCTGGCGTCGGAGGCGCACCGCTCGCAGCAGACCGCCGCCTTCCTGATGAAGAGCTTCGAGGTGGTGCCCGAGATCAACCCCGGCGCCTCGCCGGAGAGCGTGCTGTCCGCGGTGAAATGGCCGCAGCCGGGCAAGACCGTGGTGCTGGTCGGCCACCAGCCTTACCTCGGTCGGCTGGCAGCGCAGCTGATGTCGGGTCAGCCTGACCTGTGGAGCGTGAAGAAGGGCGCGATCTGGTGGCTCAACCACCGCGAGCGCGGCGGTTTCGAGTCGGTGCGGCTCAAGGTGATGATGACGCCCGGCATGTTGACCAGCAGCGAGTAGGCGGCGGCCAACCGGGTAGACAAACAAAGGGCACCGTTTGGCGACGGTGCCCTTTGTTCATTTTACTGTGCCGTTCAGGCCACGGTTTCGGCCAGACGGGCACGCAGGCGATGCGTCACCGCCACCATGTTGGCCAGCGCCGCTTCCACTTCCGGCCAGCCGCGCGTCTTCAGGCCGCAATCCGGGTTGACCCACAGCCGTTCGGCCGGGATCACCGCCAGCGCCTTCTCGAGCAGGTTCTCGATTTCCTCTTCGGTGGGCACGCGCGGGCTGTGGATGTCGTAGACGCCGGGGCCGATCTCGTTCGGGTAGGCGAAGTCGCCGAAGGCGCTCAGTAACTCCATGTCCGAGCGCGAGGTCTCGATGGTGATCACATCGGCGTCCATCGCGGCGATGGCCGGCAGGATGTCGTTGAACTCCGAATAGCACATGTGGGTGTGGATCTGCGTGGCGTCGTCGGTGCCGGCGGCCGACAGCCGGAACGCGGCGCTCGCCCAGGCCAGGTAGTCCGCCAAGGCGGCCTTCTTCAGCGGCAGCCCCTCGCGGTAGGCCGGTTCGTCGATCTGGATCACGCGGATGCCGGCGTTTTCCAGATCGAGCACCTCGTCGTTCAAGGCCAGCGCGATCTGGCGGCACACCTCGCTGCGTGCCAGGTCGTTGCGCACGAACGACCACTGCAGCATGGTCACCGGGCCGGTCAGCATGCCCTTCACCGGGCGTGTGGTCAGGCTCTGCGCGTACAGCGCCCAGCGCACCGTCATCGGCGTCGGGCGTTCGACGTCGCCATAGATGATCGGCGGCTTGACGCAGCGGCTGCCGTAGCTCTGCACCCAGCCGAACTGGGTGAAGGCGTAGCCGGACAGCTGCTCGCCGAAGTATTCCACCATGTCGTTGCGTTCCGCTTCGCCGTGCACCAGCACGTCGAGGCCGAGGTCTTCCTGGCGGCGGATGGCGTGTTCGATTTCCTGCTGCATCGCGGCGGCGTAGCCGGCGGCATCCAGCTCGCCGCGCTTGAAGGCGGCACGCGCGGCGCGGATCTCGGCGGTCTGCGGGAACGAGCCGATGGTGGTGGTCGGCAGGGCCGGCAGTTGCAGCCAGGCGCGTTGGGCAGCGGCGCGTTCAGGATACGGACTATGGCGCTGGTCGCCGTCGGGGACCAGTCGAGCCAGCCGGGCCTGCACGGCAGGACGGTGGATGCGCGGGCTGGCACGGCGCGAAGCCTGGACGTGCTCGCTGCCGGCCAGTTCCGCCGCGACGGCGTCACGGCCGTCGACTAGTCCTCGTTTCAGCAGCTTCAGCTCGTTCAGCTTCTGCACCGCGAAGGCGAGCCAGGTCTTCAGCTCGACGTCGAGTGCGGTCTCCTGCGCCAGGTCGACCGGGCTGTGCAGCAGCGAGCAGCTCGGCGCCAGCCACAGCCGCTCGCCCAGTTGCGCGCGCGCCGCTTCCAGCCGGGTCAGTTCGGCGGCCAGGTCGGTGCGCCAGACGTTGCGGCCGTCGATCACCCCGGCGGACAGCACCTTGTCCGCAGGCCAGCCGGCGAGGAAGGCGTCGAGCTGTTCCGGGGCGCGCACCAGGTCGAGGTGGAGACCGTCCACCGGCAGGGCTTTCAGCCGGTCGGCGTGTTCGGCCACGCTGCCGAAGTAGCTCGCCAGCAGCAGCTTTGCCGGGGTTTCGGCCAAGGCGTGATAACTCGGCGCGAATGCCGCCAGCCAGTTGGCCGGCAGATCGAGCGCCAGGATCGGTTCGTCGATCTGCACCCACTCGGTGCCGGCGGCGGCCAGTTCAGCGAGGAGTTCGCGGTAGACCTGCAGCAGGGACGGCAGCAGGCTGAGGCGGTCGAACGGTGTACCCTTGACCTTGCCCAGCCACAGTAGCGTCAGCGGGCCGAGCAGCACCGGCTTGGCCTTCAGGCCGAGCGCCTGCGCCTCGCGCAGCTGCGCCAACAGCGGTGCGGGGTTCGCCGAAAACGCCGTGTCGGCCTGCCATTCCGGCACCAGGTAGTGGTAGTTGGTATCGAACCACTTGGTCATCTCCAGCGCCGGCTGGCGGGCGTTGCCGCGTCCCAGTTCGAAGTACTGCGCCGTCGTCAGCGTGGCGGCGTCGAAGCCGAAGCGCCCCGGCAGTGCGCCTATCAGGACTTGCGCGTCGAGCACGTGGTCGTACAACGCGAAGTCGCCGACCGGCGCCAGCTCGACACCGGCCCCCTTCTGCAGCAGCCAGTGGCGCTGGCGCAGCTCACGCGCCCCCTTCAGCAACGCGGCTTCGTCGATCTCCTGTTTCCAGTAGCTTTCCTGCAGCTGTTTCAGCTCGCGCTTGGCGCCGATGCGCGGAAAGCCGGGGAGGTGGATAGTGGTCATGTGATGGCTCCTGTGGAGCCTGCTCCATTAGGCGGCTGCGCCTACTGCAACAGGCTCGTGATCAATCGAAAGTCGATGGAGCCCAGCATGAGCGGTTTTGCTGTATGATGCAAAATCATTATTTTGACGTTTTACATTAATTTCATTCATGAATAACAGTGCACTCGAAGTCCGCCACCTCAAGACCCTGCTGGCGCTGGCCGAAACCGGCAGCGTGTCGCAGGCGGCGCGCCGCGTGTTCCTGACGCAGTCGGCGCTGTCGCATCAGTTGAAGCAGCTGGAGGATCACTACGGCCTGGCGCTGTTCGAGCGCAAGACCCAGCCCTTGCGCTTCACCCCGGCCGGCGAGCGGCTGCTGGCGCTGGCACGCGAGGTTCTGGGACGGGTGGCGGCGGCGGAGCGCGACCTGGCGCGCATCCGCCAGGGCGAGGCGGGGGAATTGCGGGTGGCGGTGGAGTGCCACACCTGTTTCGACTGGCTGATGCCGGCGATGGACGCCTTCCGCAGCCACTGGCCGGCGGTCGAACTCGACATCGTGTCGGGCTTTCACGCCGACCCGGTCGGGCTGCTGCTGACGCGGCGCGCCGATCTCGCCATCGTGTCCGAGGCCGAGGCGCAGCCGGGCATCGTGCACCAGCCCTTGTTCGCCTACGAGATGGTGGTGATCATGGCGCGCGAGCATCCGCTGGCCGACAAGCGCGAGTGGTCGGCCGACGACTTCGCCGCCGAAACGCTGATCAGCTACCCGGTGCCGGACGACATGCTCGATCTGATACGCAAGGTGCTGCGCCCGGCCGGCGTCAACCCGGCGCGCCGCACCAGCGAGCTGACCGTGGCCATCATCCAGCTGGTGGCGAGCCGGCGCGGGGTGGCGGCGCTGCCGTTCTGGGCGGTCAAGCCCTACCTGGAGCGCGGCTACGTGGTGGCGCGGCCGATCGGTCGCCACGGCCTGCAGAGCGAGCTGTACGCCGCGCTGCGCGAGGACGATGCCCAACTGGCTTACATGCAGGACTTCTTCACCACGGTGCGCGAGACCAGCTTCGCCACGCTGCCCGGGCTCTCCGTGCTGTAGCGTTCAGGCCGCCGGCTGCGCCAGTCGGCGGTGGCGGCGCCGCAGCGCCTTCTCGCCTTCCAGCAGCAGGAAGCAGAGGAGGGCGCTGGCCAGGATCTTGAGCCACTCGTTGCCGCTGAGCCCGGCGGTGCCGAACAGCGCCTGCATCGGTGCGGTGTAGGTCAGCGCCAGCTGCAGTACCGCCAGAATCGCCACGCTGACCAGCGCCACGCGGTTGCCGAACAGCCCCTGCCTGCTGATGGCGCTGGCGTCGAGATGGCGGATGTTGAACAGGTAGGCGATTTCGATCGCGACCATGCCGTTCACCGCCACGGTACGGGCCAGCGCTTCGTTCTGCCCGTGCTCTATCACGTCGAGGTAGAGCCCGAACGGAAACACCACCATCAGCGCGCCGACCAGCAGCAGCCGCCACAGGAACAGCCGGTCCAACAGGCGGGCGTCGGCGGTGCGCGGCGGGCGCTGCATCACCCGGCCTTCGGCCGGTTCGAAGGCCAGCGCCAGCGCCAGCGTCACGGCGGTGACCATGTTGATCCACAGTATCTGCACCGGGGTGATCGGCAGCGGCAGCCCGGCCACCACCGCCGCCACGATGATGGCCGCCTCGCCGATGTTGGTCGGCAGGATGAACAGCACGGTCTTCTTCAGGTTGTCGTAGACGGTGCGCCCTTCTTCCACGGCGCGGGTGAGGCTGGCGAAGTTGTCGTCGGTGATCACCATGTCGGCCGCTTCCTTGGCCGCCTCCGTGCCCTTGCCGCCCATCGCCACGCCGACGTCGGCCTGCTTTAGCGCCGGCGCGTCGTTGACGCCGTCACCGGTCATCGCCACGACCAGTCCGTGGTGTTTGAGCGCCTGCACCAGGCGCAGCTTGTGCTCGGGGCTGGTGCGGGCAAACACGTCGGTATGATGCACGGCTTCGGCCAGCCGCGTGTCGTCCATCGCCTCCAGATCCTCGCCGCTGAGCACGCGCCGGCCGTCGCCGATGCCGAGTTCGTGGGCGATGGCGGCGGCGGTGATGGCATGGTCGCCGGTGATCATCTTGACCCGGATGCCGGCCTTCTGGCAGCTCGCCACGGCCTCGATCGCCTCCGGGCGCGGCGGGTCGATCAGGCCGACCAGCCCCAGCATCACCAGCCCGTCCGCCACGTCGGCAAAATCGAGGTCGTCGCAG
The DNA here is from genome assembly GCA_016192025.1 of Pseudogulbenkiania sp. Lineage (GTDB taxonomy): Bacteria > Pseudomonadota > Gammaproteobacteria > Burkholderiales > Chromobacteriaceae > Pseudogulbenkiania. Next base: position 21,647 of record JACPUY010000198.1, read on the forward strand.
GCATGGGGATGCGGTTTGCCGGCCAGCGCCAGCACGCGCATGCCCTGGGCGGCCAGTGCCGCCACAGCCTGGTGCCACCACTCGCTGTCGAGCGCTTGCGGACGTCCTTCGGCCAGTTGGTGGCTGGCGCGCGCCAGCAGCACCTCAGGGGCGCCTTTCAGGTAGATATGGCGATGGCCGCTGCGGTCATGATGCAGCGTGGCCATGAAGCGGTATTCCGCCTCGAACGGGATGGCATCGCGTCGCGGCCACCCCTCCAGCAGGACTTCCGGTGGCCAGTCGGCCTTGTGTGCCAGCGTCAGCAGCGCGCCTTCGGTCGGGTCGCCGCAGAGCCGCCAGTGGCCGCCCTGGTGCAACAGGCGGGCGTCGTGGCACAGCGCGCCGGCGCGCACCAGTTCGTCGACGTCGGCCAGCTGCCCCGGCTGCAGCGGCTCGCCGGCCAGGTGCAGGGCGCCGTCCGGGCGGTAGCCGGCACCGCTCACACTGATCTCGTGGCGGGCCGTCAACAGCCGCACCGCGGTCATTTCGTTGCGCGTCAGCGTGCCGGTCTTGTCGGTACAGATCACGTTGACCGCGCCCAGCGTCTCGATTGCCGGCAGCCGGCGCATGATGGCGCGCTGCCTTGCCATGCGTTCCACACCGATCGCCAGCGTAATGGTGACGATGGCCGGCAGCCCTTCCGGAATGGCGGCCACCACCAGCCCCACTGCCGCCATGAACATGTCCGGCCACGGCTGACCGCGCCAGTACACGCCGAGCAGCATGGTGGCGGCAGCCACCAGCAGGATGATCACGGTCAGCCAGCGTGCAAACTGTTGCAGCAGGCGCGCCAGCGGCGTGCTGTCGCTGCGCACGGTCGCCAGCAGGCTGTTGATGCGGCCGAGTTCGGTATCGCGTCCGGTCGCCACCACCACGCCGCTGCCCTGGCCGTAAGCCACCACGGTGCCGGCGTAGGCCATGTTGCGGCGGTCGCTCAGCGCCGCATCGGTCGCGACCGGTACAGAGTGCTTGTCGACCGGCAGCGATTCGCCGCTGAGTGCCGATTCATCCAGGCGCAGGTTGCGAAGCTCGAGCAGGCGCAGGTCGGCCGGCACCTTGTCGCCGCTTTGCAGCAGCACCACGTCGCCGGGTACCAGCTGGCTGGCCGCCATGGTGAGGCGCTCGCCGTCGCGCAGCACCGTGGCCTGCGGCGCCAGCATGTTGCGGATGGCGCTCAGCGCCGCCTCGGCCTTGCCCTCCTGCAGGAAGCCGATCATGGCGTTGATCAGCACCACGCCGACGATCACGGCGGTATCGACCCAGTCGCCGATCGCCAGCGTCACCACGGCGGAGGCCAGCAGCACGTAGATCAGTACGTTGTGGAACTGCGCCCACAAACGGCGCCACGGGCCGGGGCGGGGGGCCTCCGGCAGGACGTTGGGCCCCTGGCGGGCCAGCCGCTGCGCCGCCTCGGTCGATGACAACCCGAGTGCCGAGCTGGACAAGCGGGACAGCGCGTCCTGGCTGTCAAGGTGATGCCAAAGGGGAGGAGGGGGGCCGTTCATGCTGCCTTTCGGTTACGCCGGATGGTTTCATGGTAGCGCGCAACGATGCGGACGTCCCATGGCGTAGGTTAAACAAGGCGAAGAGCAGGAGCGGATCGGGTTAGGCGCCGACACAGGAGGAGGAGGGGGTCAGGAGGCAAGGTACGGCGTGAAGGGAAGGCGGCGGGCCGGCCGTCTCCCCATGTTCGAGGAGACGGCGGGAGGAGGGTCAGCCTTGGCCGACTTCCTCGCCGTGCGCCGCTTCCATGCCCAGCTCCTGGATCTTGCGCGTCAGCGTGTTGCGGCCCCAGCCCAACAGGTGCGCGGCTTCCACCTTGCGCCCGCCGGTGTGGGCCAGCCCGCTGCGGATGCAGGTCTCCTCGAAGCGCCGGGTCAGGTCGTCGATGATGCCGATCTCGCCCGCGCGCAGGCGGCGCGCCACCTCGTCGGCCAAGCCTTTCATCCAGTCGTGGCCGTACCCCGCCGGCACGGCCGTGCCGCCGCTTTCGCCGGCGCCTTCCAGCACCGGGTGCAGCGCCGGGTCGCGGATGTCGGCCGGCAGGTCGCTCAGTTCCACCGTTTGGCCCGGCGCCATCACGGTAATCCACTGGCACAGGTTCTCCAGCTGGCGCACGTTGCCGGGGAAGGGGTAGTGGCGTACCAGCTCCATCGCCGCGTCGGACAGCCGTTTCGGCTCGACGCCGAGGTTCTTGGCGCTGCGCATCAGGAAGTAGCGGGTCAGGATGGGAATATCCTCGCTGCGCTCGCGCATCGGCGGCAGGCGCAGCCGGATCACGTTCAGGCGGTGGAACAGGTCCTCGCGGAACTGGCCGCTCTTGACCCGCTCTTCCAGGTTCTGGTGCGTCGCCGCGATCACCCGCACGTTAGCCTTGATCGGAGTATGGCCGCCGACGCGGTAGAAATGCCCGTCCGACAGCACGCGCAACAGCCGGGTCTGCAGTTCGATCGGCATGTCGCCGATCTCGTCGAGAAACAGCGTGCCGCCCTCGGCTTCCTCGAAGCGGCCGCGGCGCGAGGCCAGCGCGCCGGTGAAGGCGCCCTTCTCGTGGCCGAACAGCTCCGACTCCAGCAGGTCCTTCGGAATCGCCGCGGTGTTGAGCGCGATGAACGGCTTGCTGGCGCGCACCGAATGGCGGTGCAGCGCCTCGGCCACGCGTTCCTTGCCGGTGCCCGATTCGCCGGTGATCAGCACGGTGACGCTCGACTGGGAGAGGCGGCCGATGGCGCGGAACACGTCCTGCATCGCCGGCGCCTGGCCCAACAGCGCCGGCATTTCCTCCTCGCCGTTCGGCGCCTCGGTCGGTTCGCGGGTCTCGGCCAGGGCGCGCTCGATCAATGCGGTGGCCTGGTCGACATCGAAGGGCTTGGGCAGGTACTCGAACGCGCCGCCCTGGAACGCCGCCACGGCCGAGTCCAGGTCGGAGTGGGCGGTCATGATGATGACCGGGATCTCGGGGTGATCCACCTTGACCCGGGACAGGAACTTCAGGCCGTCGGTGCCGGGCATGCGGATGTCGCTGATGATGACGCGCGGGCTGGCGTCGTACAGGGCGTTCAGTGCGTCGTCGGCGCTGGCGAAACTCTCGAAACCGATACCGCCGCGCGCCAGGGCCTTTTCCAGGACCCAGCGGATCGCCTTGTCGTCGTCAATGATCCAGACCGGGTTTGTATGCATGATGTCCCTCTCGATGTTTTATGGCGTGAGCCGGTGTCAGGCCTGGTTGCCCAGCGGCAGCATCACGGTGAAGCAGGTGCAGCCCGGACGGGATTCGAACTCGATACTCCCGCCATGCTGGTGGACGAAAGCCTGCGCCAGCGTCAGCCCGAGGCCGGTGCCCTCGGCGCGGCCGGTGACCAGCGGATAGAAGATGTGGTCGCGGATTTCTTCCGGGATGCCCGGGCCGTTATCGATGATTTGCAATTTCAGTGCCAGCGTATAGCGCTTGCGTGCCAGCGTGACCTGGCGCGCCACCCGCGTGCGCAGGATGATCTCGCCCTTGGCCTTCATCGCCTGGATGGCGTTGCGGGTGATGTTGAGCACCACCTGGATCAGCTGTTCCTTGTCGGCCACCAAGGTCGGCAGGCTGATGTCGTAGTCGCGCCAGATGATCAGTCCGTGCGGGTACTCGGCCAGCACGATGCTGCGTACCCGCTCCAGCACCTCGTGAATGTTGATCTCACTGGAAACGTGGCGGCGGTGCGGCGCCAGCAGCCGGTCCACCAGCGACTGCAGCCGGAGCGCCTCCTCCTTGATGACTTCGGTGTATTCCTTGAGGTCTTCCCGGTCGCCCAGCTCGTGCTCGAGCAGCTGCGCCGCGCCGCGGATGCCGCCCAGCGGGTTCTTGATCTCGTGCGCCAGATTGCGGATCAGCTCGCGGTTGGCCTGCTGCTGCAGCAGCAGCCGCTCCTCGTTGGCGATCTTCAATTGCTGGTCGAGCGGGCGCAGCTCGACCAAGGCGCGCGAACCGTCATTGTCGATCGGGGTGATCGACAGCGCAACGTGCAGCGGCTGCTCGTTGTGCAGCAGCTTCAGTTCGAGGTCGTGTTCGATGAAGCTGACGTTATTCTTGAAGGCGGTATCCAGCGCCTGCTTCAGCGCTGCACTGCTTTGGAACAATCCGGTTAGTTGATGGCGCAGCAGTTCGCGCCGTCCCAGTGCCAACAGGTTTTCACTGGCGGGATTGACGTAGTCGAGCGAACCGTCGGTCCGCACGATCAGCACCGGGGTGTCGAGCAGTTCGAGCCCGGCAAAGCTGGAGGGTGTCATGGAAATCCGGTCGTGAAGTGTGTCTGCTATCCGTATAGCAATATCCACGCCAGCGCGGCGAGCGGATGCAGGCCCCTTCCCGGTGATAGTAGGCGCTATTTTGGTGCAATGGAAGCGGCCCGCCCCAATTCGCGCTGTAGCGCCTCGACGTTCTTCTGGTGCTCGGTCACCTGGTCCTGCAGCTGTTGCACGCGGTCGAGGTATTTCTGGTAGTTGCCTGGCTTACGAACGGTGGAAGTGCTTGTCGTTCCATCTGCATTTTTTTTCGTGATGGTGGTGACGGTACCGGCCTCGCTACCGATACGCTGGGCCTTCCCTTCCGCCAGCGCCTTCTGGGCATCGCCGAGCGCCTTCTGTTCGTTGGCTAGTTCCTGTTCCAGTATCTTGCGCCGGCCGTTATCGCGCTGCTGCTGGGTGGCGTTGTCGACGCTGGGGTAGCGGCCGCTGGCGGCAGGCGTAGCGGGGGTGGGGCTGGCCGGGGCGGCGCTACGCGGCGTATCGCCGATCGAATAGGTCGACAGCGGCGCCAGTTTGACCGGCTCGCCGCCTTTCATCGGGGTGTTCGAGAAGGTGACGTGACCGCTCGGGTCGACATACTTGTAAATGGTTTGGGCCTGCGTCAGGCTGCACGCCAGCAACAGGCAGAAAAGCGTTTTCTTCATCGGTGAGTGGGAACCGGCATGGTCTATCCTGATAAGTGATTTCATCATAAGCAAATCCGCGCCATCCGTCACATAACACGGGTGTAGGCGTGTCGTTTGCCCCCTGTCTGTCGGGTCACACGTGTGGCGCGGGACACCGGGCTGGCGTTGTCCCGCAATGAAAAACGGCAGCCGAAGCTGCCGTCTGATCTGCGTACAGGCCGTATCGATTACAGGCTGTAGTACATCGAGAATTCCACCGGGTGGGTGGTCATGCGGGTCAGGTTGACTTCCTGCATCTTCAGTTCGATGTAGGCGTCGATCCACTCGTTGGAGAACACGCCGCCACGGGTCAGGAAGTCGCGGTCGGCATCCAGCGCGGCCAGCGCTTCATCGAGCGAAGCGCACACGGTCGGGATCAGCTTGTC
>JACPUY010000199.1 GCA_016192025.1 Pseudogulbenkiania sp.
CCGCGCGCCACCGCCGTGGTGACCTGCGCGATGTTGCGCACCTGGGTGGTCAGGTTGGCCGCCATGCCGTTCACCGATTCGGTCAGGTCGCGCCAGGTGCCTGACACGCCACTCACCTTCGCCTGCCCGCCGAGTATCCCTTCGGTGCCGACTTCACGCGCCACGCGGGTCACCTCGGAAGCGAAGGAGCCCAGCCGCGTCACCATAGTGTTCACGATTTGGGCCGATTTGAGGAACTGGCCCCGGAGCTTCAGGCCGTTGAGATTCATCGGTACTTGCTGACCCAGATCGCCCTCGGCCACCGCAGCGATGACACGAATCATCTCGTTCATCGGGCTGGTCAGGTCGTTGGCGAGCGCGTTGCTCGAGTCAACGATCTTTTGCCACGAACCTTTCATCATCGGCAATTCGATGCGCTCATCGAACTTGCCCTGCTTGCCGACCAGTCGTGCCACGCGCTCGAATTCGGCGGTGGTATCGGCTGCCATGTCGATGATCTCGTTGAGCGTGTCGGCGATCTTGCCCGGCATGCCGGTCCAGTCTTCCGGCATGCGTTTGGTGAAGTCCCCTTTACGAAATGCCTGCAACGTTGCCAGCAACGTGTTCATGTCCAAAACATCGATCGGTGCCGTCATGGTGGTCATGATTTTGTCCCGTCAAAATGGATGTCGCGCACAAGCGCGATACCGAGGGGCGTGCAAAATCGCCCCTAAAGTCGAATCGCCGGAAGGCAGCAACACCTCGGAACCGGACGCTCTCACGCGTCTCGCTCCAGGATTACCGTCGTCGCAGCCAGCGGGGAAATGGTTTCGGGTCGAAAAAATAAAGGCGTTCATTTTCAAAATATTAGCAAGACTTGGGTGCCCTGCTGCAGAGGAGCGGGTATGCCCGATTCCATGTCTTGCCCGTTCTTGACCGCAGGACTATCGTTGGATAGTGCCGGTACATTGAGACGCGGTACGGCCAAAGCCTTGCGGGTGCGACAGGAAATTCAGATGAGTGACAAAAGCATCAGAGTCTTGCTGGTGGATGATCACAGCATCATACGTAACGGTGTGCGGCGCATGCTGGAGACCGTGGACGATATCGACGTGACCGGCGAGGCCGAGACGGCACAAGCCGCGATGCGCCTGGTGCGCGAGAACGATTTTGACGTGGCGCTGATCGATATTGGTCTACCCGACAAAAATGGCCTTCAACTGCTCAAGTTGATGCGAGCAGAAAAGCCCGATCTTGCTGTTCTCATGCTGAGCATGCATTCGATAGATGCCTATGCGGTGCGTGCGATGAAATACGGCGCCGCGGGATATCTCACCAAAGACATTGCAGCAGCCACCTTGGTTGCGGCCGTCCGCAAGGTGGCCACAGGCGGCAAGCACATCACTCCTGAACTGGCCGAGAAACTGGCCGACGCTCTCGGTGGAGGCGAAACGGCTCCCCATGAGGCGCTATCCGATCGGGAACTGGAAGTCTTGAAGCTGCTCGCAGCGGGCGAACGACTGGTCCGCATCGCGGAGATATTGCATTTAAGCCCGAGCACCGTGACGACTTACCGGGCCCGCATCCTGGAAAAAACGGGGTTGGACAGCAACGCGAAACTGGCCCGCTATGCACTCGAACATGGCCTGTTAACCTAGTGTCCGGTCCCGCTCATACGTGAACACTGTCTGATGGAACGTGTATGCCGCGCTTACTCCGCGTCCGACTCAACTACCGAGCCAGGGTCTCCTCTACCAAGGAAGTCTGGCGGGCGGGCAGGGACGGCGATGCGGCGTCATCGATGGGGAGTCCCAGAGGAGCACGCCCGGTCTCGTTGCCGGCCGCATCCCGCTGGACCAGTTCGTCGGCGTCGAAGTCGTACTCCCAGTGGCCTACTTCGTTCCACTTATGGAGAAAGTAGGTATAAAACGGCACAAACAGCCCCTGCCTCGGATCGGCATGTTGCAGCCCAAATACGTACTCATGCTGGTCCTTCATTTCACGGCCGGCATGGCAGTGCTGCACCCAGACGCAATCGTCAAGGACGACAAGCTTCCAGAACGGGTCGTGGTCGTAGAACTTAAGCGACACTTTCTTGCCGCCTTTCCGGCACTCCTTCAGGAAGGCAAGGCTGGCGGCCATTTCCTCTTGAAAGGTCGAGAGCGTAATGTCTTCTGGCAGTGACTCGACGCGTTTCCTCGCCGCCTCACCGAGTGGATTGAGCAGCATGACGCGGATCTCATACGCCGTCGAGAGTACGTCTTTCAACAGGCTTTCTTCGGCAATCAAGGTGTCATGCCCGGTGAGTGAAAGGATGCAGACGTCACGCGCCGCTGGTAACGAGCGGACCAGATGGCGTTCGTGAATGGCCGAAAGCCACCCTTTATGAGGATGTCTCGCAAAGACCAGGGAGGCCATCTTCGCACTGGCCAGGCGACGGTGGTTGTCCCATGCACGCTTCCACAGGTTGAACAGAACCGTCAGGATGGAGGCCAACAGGATTTCTGTCGCAAGCAGCACATTCGGGTCCAGCTCCACGCGTGGCCACCATACATACAGGATGTACCGCGCGGCATCCGGCGTGGCAAACGCGATAGCTACGGCGAGTAGCGTAATGAGGCCATGCGACATGATGTGCCGCAGCATAGTCACAAATTCGTGTTCTTTAGTGATGGGTTCCATGTGCCGTTTGACTCCATTTGCGGATTGCTCTCATCAGGGTCGGCTTGTTGTCGATCTGCCCGGCCAGGCACTCCAACATGCAGCGCATACAGCGCGTGGCAGCAAGCCCATGACCCTTGTCGTAGAAGGCGTAGGCTCCCGCCTTCGTGCAGTACCTCCGATGTGTCAGGTCGGTACAATTGCTGACCACGATGACTTCTGTCATTGGATATTCGGTTGCATACCTCCGATGTGTCTGGTCCGCACAATTGCTTACCACGATGACTTTTGTCATCGGATACTCAGCTGCGATCACACGCAACACTTCCATACCGTCGCCTTCACTGAGGTGGATATCCAGCAAAACGACATCGGGCGGTGCTCGCCGGATGGCCGCGATGGCGGTCGATGCACAGTTGAACTCCCCGGCAAGTGACAGGCCTGGGATATTGGCGACCACCGTGCGCCACAGCGCCCGCACGACGTCCGAATCTTCAACGACAAACAGGCGCGAAGGACGCGAAGCGCTGGTGGGCATCGGTGCAGCCCATGGTTCAGAACCAAAAACACGCATGGTTTAGCCCCTCTCTTTTGACATTTCTGTACAAGACACTAGCGAAAACGTTCCAAGCTAGCGGACGAAGTCTTCTGGAGAGGGCAGTATGCTCAAGTTGAGCGGATGCTGTTATCGTTGTTAAAAGGACTACTTTGTAGGAGATACCGGTCAAAAGCGTGTAGGGGTTCAACTACAAGCGAGCTGGTTTGGGATTCCCACAGGCCTTGGGTTCTGCTGCCGGTAAGCGCTCGGATTTCACCGCCATGTTGGCGAAGAATCCATGCATTTGTTTTATAATTGACCATGCAGATTCCTCGTTCCTTGCAAGGCCGTACCCGTGCCTTCTTGCGCATCGCGCTGAGCTATTACGTGGCAAACGGCCTGTCGGCAGCACTCGGCCTGTTGCTTATTTCGGGAGGCGTGCACCTGTTCCAGGGCGCTTTTGCCGCCTCGGCCGCTTCGGTGGGGGTCATCGTCTGCATTCCGCCCGACCAGGCGGGGCCCAAGCGTGGAAAGTTCTTCCATCTGCTGCCGGCCGCGCTGATCGGCCTGCCACTGTTCTTCGGCGTGCAAGCGCTGCATGCCTCGCCCATTTACCTGGGCCTGCTGCTGGTGCCGGCCAGCTTCATCGCCTTCCTGGCGGCGGCCTGGGGCAAGCGCGGCCTGCCGATTTCGATTTCGGTCATGTTCGCGATGGTCTTTTCGATGGCGGCGCCGGAGTACACCAAAAGCGGAGCGGCCCTCACGAGCAGCGTGTACTTCGCTCTCGGCGCAGGCTTGTACCTGGTCTACGCCACCCTCGCCCACGTGCTGCTCAACCCGCTCTACCGGGTGCAGATGCTGGCCGATACCTTGCTGACACTGGGCAACCTCATGCGCACTCAAGCCCAGCAGTTTGCGCCGGCCAGCTCAAGCGAGGGCTCTGGGCGTATGCCCCTGATCGGCCGATTGCTGCAGCAGCAGGCGGCGCTGGCCGACCATCTGCAAACGGCGCGCGACATCCTGCTCGAATCGCCGCGCACGCCGCGCCGGCAGCAGCTGGCCGGCATGCTGATGCAGGTGCTGGAGATGCGCGACCACCTGCTGGCCTGCGAACTGGACCTCGATACGCTGAAAACGTATCCCGGCCATGAACAGGTGCTGGGCGAACTGCGCGGGGTGCTCGAAGCGCTGGCCGACGAGGTCGTGGAATTGGCCGACGCACTGCTGTTTGGGCGCCCGCCGGTGCTTTTTGAAAGCCGCCGCCCCCAGCTGGCGGCCCTGCACTGGAGTGAAGACGCGCCACAGCAGAGCCATGGCAGCACGCCGTCGCCGGCGGTGCTGGCACGAGGGCTGGCCAATCGTACCGGCAACATCAATGACGAAGTCTTGCGCCTGATCGCGCTGGCACGCGGGGAGGCCGAACCCGACCTGGCCGTGGTGCGTGCCGCCTGGCAAATGTTTGTGAGCCCGACGGCCTGGTCATGGCGGCCTTTCGCCGCCTTGTGGCGCTGGGACGCGCCGCCGCTACGCCATGCCATCCGTGCCGCGCTCGCCATCGGTACCGCCTACGCCATCTCGCTCGTACTGCCTTGGGGTACTCACGACTACTGGATCTTGCTGACCATCGTGGTGGTGCTGCGCGGCAGCCTCGCCCAGACACTGGAGCGGCGCAACAGCCGTGTGGCGGGCACGCTGATGGGGTGCATTCTGGCCGGGGCATTGCTGTCCGCGCATGCCCCGCCGCTGGTGCTGCTCGTGGTCGTGACGCTCGCACAGGCCGTGGCCCACGCCTTCGTGGTCAGGCGCTATCTGGTGACGGCGGTCGCGGCCACGGTGCTCGGCCTGGTGCAGGCACACCTGCTCAATGCGGGTGCCAG
>JACPUY010000032.1 GCA_016192025.1 Pseudogulbenkiania sp.
GATGAATACTACCTGGAAGCCGCATACGAAATACCCGGCCATCAGCAGCCGGAAGCCCTTTTCCTGCCAGGCCCCACGGAAAACCCGCCACATGCCGAGCAGCAAGCCATGATGAACCGCTCCGGGGACATGCTGATCCTGCTGCACCAGCAGACGGGAGGCCGGCAGCATCAGCAAGGCGCAGACGGACAGGATCAGCAGGGCAGGAATCCAACCCAGGCCATCGATCAGGCCGCGCTCGATCGGCACCATGGCAAACTGGCCGAAAGACCCCGCCGCCGCCGCAATGCCCATGGCGCGCGAGCGCAAGTGGGCCGGCACGCAACGTCCCAACACTCCGAAAATCACGCTGTAGGTGGTGCCGGACAGGGCCAGACCGATAAACAAGCCGGCTGACAGCGAGAACAGACCCGGCGAGGACGAAACGGTCATCAGCAACAAGCCTACGGCGTACAGCAAGGTCCCGCCCAGCAGCACGCGACCCGGGCCGTAACGGTCGGCCAGCGCGCCGGAAAAAGGCTGGGATGCGCCCCAGATCAGGTTCTGCAGGCCGAGCGCGAGAGCGAAGGTTTCACGGGTCCAGCCGAAGGCGGCGGTCATCGGCGGCATGAAGAAGCCGAAACCGTGCCGGATGCCCATGCTGAGGGACACGATCAGCCCTCCGGCAAGCAGGAGTCGACGAATGGAAGGGTTCATGGCATGTCACGGGGCGGGTTGTACGGTTTGTCATCATATAGCGCCGGCCGGCAACAAAAAACCCGCGCCAGAGGCGCGGGCCGAGAACTCAGCGTTGCGGACAGAGAACAATCAGCTGTGCTGGCGTGCAAAGTCCATCATGAAGCTGACCAGCGCCTTGACCCCCTCGATCGGCATGGCGTTGTAGATCGAGGCACGCATGCCGCCGACCGCCCGGTGCCCCTTGAGCTGCACCAGACCATTCTTCTTGGCCTCGCTCAGGAAGGTGTCTTCCAGCGATTCGTCCTTGAGGCGGAACACCACGTTCATCTTCGAGCGGAACGGCTCGTCCACCGTGCTGTAGTAGAAGCCGTTGCTGGACTCGATGGCGTGGTACAGCAAGCCGGCCTTCTCGTCGTTGCGTGCCGCCATCCCTTTGATGCCGCCCAATTCCTTCAGCCACTTGAATACCAGTCCGGCAATGTAGACCGGGTACGTCGCCGGGGTGTTGTACATCGAGTCGGCGTCGGCATGCACCTGGTAGTTCAGCATGGTCGGCGTACTCGGCAGCGCCTTGCCCAGCAGGTCTTCGCGCACGATGACCACGGTCAGGCCGGAGGGTCCGATATTTTTCTGAGCGCCGGCGTAGATCAGGCCGAACTGGCTCACGTCCACCTCGCGCGACAGGAAGTCGGACGACATATCGCATACCAGCGGCACATCGTTGACCGAGGCCGGTACGAACGGGAACTGCAGGCCGCCGATGGTCTCGTTGGAGGTGTAGTGCAGGTAGGCGGCATCCGGATCGCGCTGCCAGGTCTCTTCCGCCGGCACGTAGGTGAAGTTGCGGTCTTCACTGGAGGCTACCACATTCACCTTGGCGTAGCGCTTGGCCTCCTTGATGGCCAGCTTGGACCAGTGGCCGGTGTTGACCACGTCAATGGACTTCTTGTCGCCCAGCAAGTTGAGCGGCAGCATGGCGAACTGCAGCGATGCGCCCCCTTGCAGGAACAGCACCTTGTAGTTTTTCGGAATTTGCATCAATTCGCGCAGGTCGTGCTCGGCATCATGGATGATCTCCATGAACTCCTTGCCACGATGGCTCATTTCCATCACGCACATGCCGGAACCGTGCCAATCGAGCATTTCGCTCTGGGCTTCGGCCAATACGGCGTGTGGCAAAACGGCGGGTCCGGCGGAAAAGTTGTATACCTTGGCCATGTCTGTCCTTGATCTCGGTTCAGTCAGCGGGTGGTGGTCAGCAGGAAATGCGCCCGGGCGACGGCAACCGGCTTGCTGCGATCTTCCTGCCAGGCTTCGATCAGTACATGCGCGACGCGTTTGCCTTGCTTGGTGATCTCGCAGCGCGCATAAAGCGTTTTGGGGCGACCGCTACGCAGGTAATCGAGGGAGAAGTCGACGATCTTCGGCGCTTCCAGCGATTCGCGGTTCCATATCAGGTGGATCATGGCGGCGTTTTCGAGAAAACCACCGATCAGTCCGCCATGCAGGGCGGGTAGCACGGTGTTGCCCACGTTGCGCTCATGAAACGGCAGGGAGAACAGCAGCTCACCCGTCTCGTCCTCCCCCAGCTCCACGCCCATCAAACGGGCATAAGGAATAGCGTTGACGACGTCCTGGAAACGCTTCTGCTCGCGCAGCACGGCAAACTGCTCCATGAAGTCGCTCATGCTCCCTCCTCCGGCAGCATCGGCAGCGGGCTCGACCCGCGCATGAAGGTTGCGACGCCATGGGCAATCGGTTCGTCCGGGTCGTCGTGATAGCACACTGCCCGGGTAAAGGCGACCTGACTGGCCAGCCGGTAGCACTCGGCCCGGCAGTAGATGGCCTTGCCCGGCGTGGCGGACTTCAGGTAATCGATGCGCAGATCCAGCGTGGCGATCGTTTCAAAGCGCTCGAGCTGGGCGGTGACCGCAACGGCGCTGGTGGTGTCCACCAGCGAGGTGATGACGCCGCCGTGCAGCACGCCGGTGGCCGGGTTGCCGACCAGGTCGTCGCGCCAGTCGACTTTCAACACCGGCTTGCGACCGTCCGCCCCCAAATACTGGAAGCCCAGCGTCGCGCAATGCGGCAGCGACACGAACAGCTGCCCCATCGGCTCGAATACCTCGGGGTTGACCGGGGTGGCAATCATGCCTCGCCGCCCTCGCCTACGACGTCTTCCGACTCGTCTTCTTCGCTCTCGGCTACCTTGACCAGGCTGATCAGCTTCTCGCCTTCGTCCAGGTTGATCAGGCGTACACCCTGCGCCGCACGGCCGGTTTCACGCACTTCGGAAACCTTGGTACGAATCAGTACCCCCCCGGTAGTAATCAGCATGACGTCGTCGGTTTCCTCGACCAGGCTTGCTGCCACCAGCTTGAGGCCGGTCTTGTCGGTCAGGTCCATGGCGATCACGCCCTGGGTGCCGCGGCTGGTATGGCGGAACTCGCCGGCGCGGGTGCGCTTGCCGTAGCCGCCGTCACTGGCGGTCAGCACCATCTGATCTTCAGAGCAGGTCACCAGCAGCGAGATCACCCGCTGGCCTTCACCCAGCAGCATGCCGCGCACGCCGGTGGCGGTACGACCCATGGCGCGCACGTCGGTCTCGCTGAAGCGCACGGCCTTGCCCGCATCGGAGAACAGCATCACCTGATCGTCGCCATTGGTCAGGGCCACGCCAATCAAGTTGTCGCCTTCGTCCAGGTTGACCGCGATGATGCCGGCAGTACGCGGACGGGAGAAATCGATCAGCGAGGTCTTCTTGACGGTGCCGTTGGCTGTACACATGAAGACGTACTGGTCGTCACGGAACTCCTTGACCGGCAGCATCGCGTTGATCTTCTCGCCCTCGGCCAGGGACAACACGTTGACGATGGGCTTGCCGCGGCTGTTGCGACCGCCTTGCGGCAGGTCGTACACCTTGATCCAGTAACAGCGGCCAAACGACGAGAAGCACAGCACGTAATTGTGGGTATTGGCGACGAACAGCGTCTCGATGAAATCGTCGTCCTTGGTGGCGGCTGCCTGCTTGCCGCGTCCGCCGCGGCGCTGCGAACGGTAGTCGTCCACCGGCTGCGTCTTGATGTAACCGGTGTGCGAAACGGTCACCACCATTTCCTGCGGGGTGATCAGGTCTTCGATGTTGATGTCGCCGCCGAATGGTTCGATTTCGGAGCGGCGGGCATCGCCGAACTGGGTCTTGATCGCGTTCAGCTCATCGGAAATGATCTGGTTGATGCGCTCCGGACGAGCCAGGATATCGATCAGGTCGAGGATGATTTCCATGATGTCACGGTACTCACCGACGATCTTGTCCTGCTCCAGCCCGGTCAGGCGCTGCAGGCGCAGTTCCAGGATGGCCTGGGCCTGGGCTTCCGACAGCTTGTAGCCCTGCTCCTTGAGGCCGAATTCGGGCAGCAGGCCATCCGGACGGGCCTTGTCCTGATCGACGCGAGCCAGCATTTCCTCGACCAGCACCGAGCGCCACTCGCGCGCCATGATGGCCGCCTTGGCCACCGGCGGCGCTTCGGACGCCTTGATCAGCGCGATGATTTCGTCGACGTTGGACAGCGCAACCGCCAGGCCCTCGAGAATATGACCACGCTCGCGTGCCTTGCGCAGTTCGAAGATGGTACGACGTGTCACCACCTCGCGACGGTGGCGCAGGAACTCTTCCAGGATCTGCTTGATATTCAACAGGCGCGGCTGGCCATCGACCAGGGCCACCATGTTGATGCCGAAGCTGTCCTGCAACTGGGTCAGCTTGTAGAGATGATTGAGCACCACTTCCGGCATTTCGCCGCGCTTGAGCTCGATCACCACGCGCATGCCGGACTTGTCCGACTCGTCGCGCAGGTCGGAAATGCCCTCGATCTGCTTGTCGCGCACCAGCTCGCCGATGCGTTCCAGCAGGCGGGCCTTGTTCACCTGGTACGGCAGCTCGTCGACGATGATGGCCTGGCGATCGCCCTTGCCGATGTCTTCGAAATGGGTGCGAGCCCGCATGATCACGCGGCCGCGGCCGGTGCGGTAGCCTTCTTTGACGCCGGCGGTGCCGTAGATGATGCCGGCGGTCGGGAAGTCCGGCGCCGGGATGATGTCGATCAGCTCGTCGATGGTGATGTCGCTGCTGGCCAGCACGGCGAGACAGCCGTCCACCACCTCGTTGAGGTTGTGCGGCGGGATATTGGTGGCCATGCCCACGGCAATACCCGAACTGCCGTTGATCAGCAGGTTGGGGATCTTGGCCGGCAGGATCAGCGGTTCTTGTTCGGAGCCGTCGTAGTTCGGCCCGAAGTCAACCGTTTCCTTCTCGATGTCCGCCAGCAGCTCGTGCGCGATGCGTGCCATGCGGATCTCGGTGTATCGCATGGCCGCCGCATTGTCGCCGTCCACCGAGCCGAAGTTGCCCTGGCCGTCGATCAGCGGATAACGCAGGCTGAAATCCTGCGCCATGCGGACGATGGTGTCGTACACAGCCGAATCGCCGTGCGGGTGATACTTACCAATGACGTCGCCCACGATACGGGCCGATTTCTTGTAAGCCCGGTTCCAGTCGTTGGACAGATCGTGCATGGCAAACAGCACGCGGCGGTGAACCGGCTTCAGACCATCACGCACATCAGGAAGGGCCCGTCCGACGATGACGCTCATGGCGTAATCGAGATAGGAACGGCGCATCTCCTCTTCAAGGCTGATCGGAATCGTTTCCTTGGCGAAAAACTGATCTGTCATGGGTAAATGCTTGTCTTCTTCTGATGGCAAATGCTACAGATTCTACCACGTGGGAGGCGCTGGCGCATGAAGGTAAGCGTGGGAATCCGGACGCAAAAACGGCCGGGAATCCCGGCCATCTACCGTAAAGCCACCCGCCCCTCAGCGACTGGCGATCTGGAAGCGCTTCTCCAACCGGGAAATCCCCCAGGCCATCAACATGGTCAAGGCGAGGTACAGGAAGGAAATGGTCAGGTAAGGCTCCCAATAGCGGGAATACACGCCGGCCACCGTCCGCGCGGCAAATGCCAGCTCGGCCAGCCCGATGGCGGAAACCAGTGAGCTGTCCTTGAGCAACATGATGGCCTCGTTACCCAGCGGCGGCAGCATGCGCCGGAAGGCCTGCGGCACGATGACAGCTTTCATCGCCTGCCCGTAAGACAGGCCAAGCGAACGGGCTGCTTCCATCTGCCCCTTGTCGATGGATTGGATGCCGGCACGGAAAATCTCAGTGATGTAGGCACCGGCATTCAGCGTGAGCGCCAGCAGGCCCGAAATGAACGCGCCGTAGTTCTGGCGGATATCGCGTGCCACCTCCCCATTCAGGATGATGCCGTCGACAGGATGAATCAGCATCGGCATCAGGGCAAAGTGCACCAGCAGTATCTGCACGAACAGCGGAGTGCCACGGAAGAACGTGACGTAAGCCGAAGCCGGCAGGCGCACCAGATATCTCAGGAAGATTTTTGCGAAACCGTGCTTGGCCTCGGCAAGCCGGGCAACCCCCATGAACAACCCGATCAGGGTGCCAAAAACAACCGCCACGATCGTGATCAGCAGGGTCATCTTCACACCATCGATAAACAGTGGAAGATATTCAGCAATCATTCCCCAACGAAAATCCATCATTCTGCCCCCCATAAAACACCTGGCCGGCAAAGGCCGGCCAGGATTGCCATACCAACTTAATTATTTCTTGGCGAAATATTTCTTGTAGATTGCATCATAGGTGCCGTCTTCCTTGATGGCTTTCAGACCGGCATTAATCTTGCCAAGCACCTCGGCATTCCCTTTCTTGGCGGCAAATCCGTAATACTCCGGCGCGAAGCTCTTGGTATCTTCAACCGTGGCAAGGCCGTTCTGTGGGTTGTTGACCACATAGTTGCTGACGACGCCGTTATCGCCCACCGCGGCGTCGACGCCGCCATTCTCGAGCTCTTTCAGTGCCAGTGGCATGCTCTCGAAACGCTTGATGTTGGGATTGGTCTTGCCCAGCAGCTTCTGGACCACTTCGTCCCCGGTCGTGCCGGTCTGCACCGCCACCTTCTTGCTCTTCAGGTCCTGGAAGGACTTGACGTCAGTCACACTCTTGCCAACGGCAATCAGCTGACGAGCTTCAAAGTAGGGATCGGAGAAATCCATGCTCTTCTTGCGCTCATCCGTGATGGTGATGGCCGAGGCCAATACGTCGCGATCTCCCTGATCGAGCGTGGCAAATATCCCTTCCCACGGGGCATTGACGAACTTGACCTTGAAGCCGCCCTTTTCTGCTGCGGCGGTCAGAACGTCGATATCGAAACCCTGAACCTCGTTCTTATCATTCAAGAACTCGAACGGGGCGTAGCTGGCGTCACTCCCCACCAGGTACGTTTTTGCTTCTGCGGTGGCCTGGGCGGGCGCACTGCTGGCTGCCTGCTCGACCGGTGCCTCGGCCTTCTTGCCGCAGCCCGTCAGGGCAAAAACTGAAAAAAGCAGACCTGCCAGCACGGTTCTTCTGGTTTGTTTCATTCGTATAGCTCCCTCTTGTAGTAAGGCACTCGTTGTACAAGTAGCCGCATGGTAATATAAAAACTTATTATTGATCGCACAATCCGCGTGCCCGCTTACGTCGGATTTGCACTCGGCATAAAAGCAGTTACCCCATGAAATGTAAACACTTTGCCTCGCTGCTGCTGGCAAGCAATTTCTTGCTTGCCTCCCTTCCCGCTCTGGCTGAGCTCGAAGATGCTCCCCTGCCTGGCGATTTCCAGTCGGCCCAGCCGGCCAAGCAGGCCCGACCGCCCTCGCTCATCCCTCAGCCCAGCACGGAAAAACCTCAAGCCAACGCCGCGCAAACCGTTGCTTCGCATCCCGAGCCGTCGCGCAAACAGGCCGCCAGCCGCAGCAAGCCACCCCGCAAAGCGACCGTTTCGATCAAGGGCCGACGCAAAGCGCCAAAGATCAAGCATCACGCTGTTGTTGCCCGTCGAGCAGGCAGGGGCGCAAGCAAAGTCGTCAAACAAAGAACCCATCTGAGCGCCAGAAAAAGCACACTGGCAAAACACGTCAAGAAGCACCCGGCAAGCCTGCGCGCCAAGGCGAAGCCAGTAAAGGCGGCGGCATCGATTGCAAGAAAACCTTTTAAAATCAAAAAGAAAAAGTCGGTCCAGCAGAAAAGGCGTAAATAAACTCCAAGTGCAGTCTTGCCAAAGACAGTGATTTTCATCACAATTCGAGCCTCGCCGGTGTAGCTCAGTTGGTAGAGCAGCTGACTTGTAATCAGAAGGTCGAGGGTTCGACTCCTTTCACCGGCACCACGAATACAATAAAAATCAACAAGTTACGCAGCGTTTGCGTGACGAGTTGTTTTTTGAAGGCCCGCGCAGCAATGTGCGGGCTTTTTTTCATACGTCTGGCAGGTCGGCCCTCGGCTGGCTGCTGGTACGCCGCAGTCTGATGCCGCTGGTGGCCCTTTCCCGCGAGCGTTCGACGGAGGAGTACCGCCAGGCGCTGGCCGACAATGCGGAGGAGCTCGAGCAACTGGTGCGGATGGTCAACGATCTGTTGTTTCTGGCCAAGGCGGAACACGGGGAAAGCCCGCTCTCGCGGGAGTCGGTCGATCTCGAAGCCGAGGCTCAGCGGGTCTGTGACTTTTTCGAAATCCTTGCCGAAGAAAGAGCTATCCGGCTCGAGGTCGTCGGCCGATTGCAGCTGCAAGCCGTCCGGGCGGCGCTACGCCGGTATTTTCTTAAGTCGACTGGACAGCCTGGCCAATCAAAGCATGCTAAACTAATCAAACTATGAAAACCGTTGTCCGCCTCTTCCTGACGCTGCTGATCTCCCTTGCATTCACCGTGCAAGCGGGGGCGGCCGTGTCTTCAGAAGCGACGTGCAACGGTCCACAATCCGCCGTCATGTCGGACGTGATGGCGAAAGAGTCCAGCGTTTCTGCAGACTGCCAAATGGCGACAGGTGAGCACTCCCAGGCGATGAAGGGAATGTGCAAAGCGGGCTCGTTCTGCCCCTTGTCGCTGACTGCCCTGCCGGTGAGTAAAGCTCTTGTTCCGATGCAAGAGCGGGTAGTCGTCTACCCCGCCGAATCCATCCAGTTTGTCCTGCAGGACTTTCCTCGGACCTTATTGCGTCCTCCAAGCCTCGTCTAACGCACTTCCCATAC
>JACPUY010000192.1 GCA_016192025.1 Pseudogulbenkiania sp.
CGCGCGCCGCGCCTGCCGCTGGCCGGAGCCGAGCGTGAGCGGGTGGCGAAGGTGATCGAGGCCGGATTGGCCTCACGTCCGGCACTGCCGACGGTGTAATACCACGCCCGGCTGCGGCCGACGCTGGCCGCAGCTGCCACGTGTTTCGCCCCGACGCTTGCCGCCGGGGCGCACTCATCTGCCGCGCGGCCAGATCACGCCGCCGTTTTGGGGAGAATTCATGCACTGCAACCTGATCGCCGGCGAATGGCGCACCGCAAGTCTCGCCAACACCAACCGCAACCCGTCAGACCTTGACGACGCCATCGGCGACTACGCCAGCGCCGGCTCCGACGACATGCGCGATGCGGTTGCCGCCGCACGCGCCGCCCTGCCCGGCTGGCGCCGCACCACGCCGCAGCAACGCGCCGACATCCTCGACGCTGCCGGCAGCGAAATCCTCGCCCGCAAGACCGAGCTGGGCACGCTCTTGGCGCGCGAAGAAGGCAAGACCCTGGCCGAAGCCATCGGCGAGGTGGCGCGCGCCGGCAATATCTTCAAATACTTCGCCGCCGAGGCCTTGCGCCAACAGGGCGAGCTGCTGGACTCGGTCCGCCCCGGCGTCGAAGTGATGATCAGCCGCGAGCCGGTCGGCGTCGTGGGCCTGATCACGCCGTGGAACTTCCCGATCGCCATCCCGGCGTGGAAAACGGCCCCGGCGCTGGCCTTCGGCAACACCGTAGTAATGAAACCGGCCGAACTGGTGCCCGGCTCGGCCTGTGCGCTGGCCGACATCCTGCACCGCGCCGGACTGCCGGCCGGCGTGTTCAACCTGGTGATGGGCCCCGGCCGCGTGCTCGGCCCGGCCATGCTGGAAGCGGGTATCGACGCGCTGAGCTTTACCGGTTCGCAGGCCACCGGGCAACGACTGGCCACCGAATGTGCGGCGCGCGGCATCAAGGTCCAGCTGGAAATGGGCGGCAAGAACCCGCTGGTCATCGCCGACGACGCCGAGCTGGAACAGGCAGTGGAATGCGCCATCAACGGCGCCTTCTATTCCACCGGCCAGCGCTGCACCGCCAGCAGCCGCCTCATCGTCTGCGCCGGCATCCACGACGCCTACCTGGATCGCCTCGCCAGCCGCACCGCCGCCCTGCACGTGGGCCACGCGCTGGCACCCGAGACGCAGATCGGCCCGGTGGTGAGCGAGGCGCAGCTTTCGGCCAACCTCGCTTACGTGCAGAGCGGCCTGGCCGACGGCGCCACCCTGCTGTGCGGCGGCGAGCGTCTGGAACGGGCCCAGCGCGGCCACTACATGTCGCCCGCGTTGTTTGCCGAGTGCGCACCGGACATGGCGATCAGCCGCGAGGAAATCTTCGGCCCGGTGGCCACCGTGCTGCGCGCCGACGACTACAAACACGCACTGGCACTGGCCAACGACACGCCGTTCGGCCTGGCGGCGGGCATCTGCACCCGGTCGCTGCAACTGGCCACACACTTCCGCCGGCACGCCGAGGCGGGAATGGTGATGGTCAACCTGCCCACCGCCGGCGTGGACTACCACGTCCCGTTTGGCGGGCGCAAAGGCTCCAGTTACGGTCCACGCGAACAGGGGCGCTACGCCGCCGAGTTTTACACCACGGTCAAGACGGCCTACGTCGGCCTGTAAGAAGCTGCCCACGATCTTGCTGCGCGCGGGCGCCAGCGACGGTTCGTGAATATGTTCCGACAAGCACCCCGCTCCGCACCACTCTATGCCGGCCCCCGCAAGGGGGCATTTTTTGCGTGTTGTGGTAAGTTACGCCCAACGCATCGAGGTCATCATGTCCAGCACGCCAAGCGAAGCCCCACGCCAGACCCTTACCACCACCGCCACCGACACCCTGCGCCAGCGCATTCTCTCCGGCGAATGGGCCGATGGCAGCCAGTTGCGCCAGGAAGCCCTGTCACGCGAACTGGGCGTCAGCCGCGTGCCGGTGCGCGAGGCCCTGCGTCAGCTGGAGGCCGAAGGGCTGGTCACCATCACCGACAACAAGGGCGCGGTGGTGTCGCAGCTGTCGCTGCCGGAGATCGTCGAACTGCTGCGGGTGCGGGTGCTGCTGGAGTGTGACGTGCTGCTCGAGGCCATTCCACGCCAGACCGGCGCCGACATCGCCGAAGCCGAAGCCTTGCTGGCGCGCTTCGAAACGGCGCTGAAAGACAAGGACATCAGTGCCTGGGGCATCCTCAACGCGCAATTCCACATGGCGCTGTACCGCGCCGCCAACCGCCCGCAGACGCTGGCACTGATCGAACAGCTGCACAACCGCACCGACCGCTATACCCGCATGCAGATCCTGCTGGCCGATTTCAGCGACCGTGCCCACCAGGAGCACAACCAGCTGCTCGAGCTGTGCCGCCGCAAGGACGCCGTCTCGGCCGCCGCCTTCCTGCGCCAGCACATCCTCAACGCCGAAGAAGCACTGGAAGCCTACTACCGCGCCCGCCAGGCCGAACTGGCCGGCAGCAAGCATCGGCGCAAGAAAAAGCCCTGACCGACCACCCCACCCGCCCATAGCAATGAGCGCGTCGCCCACTATCCCGACTTAGCTGCCCAGATAGACGTTGCGCGCGCCTTCGTCATTCAGCAGAACGCGCCTTGATACATGCTGAGAAAGCCCCATCGAACAACGATGGGCAGCGAGCCTTTCATCTGGAAAGGCCGCTTACCGGCACGGACTCCCGCTGTCATGCAACGGCACGAAACCTCGCAAAGCCCTTTTCCAGATCCGCGATCAGGTCGTCAGGCTCTTCCAGGCCGATGTGCAGCCGCACCAGATGGCCCGGCTCGTCCCAGCGCGTCGCGCTGCGGATCTTGCGGGGGTCGACGGTCATGGCCAGGCTCTCGAACCCGCCCCACGAATACCCCAGCGCGAAGAATGACAAGCCGTCGAGCATCGCCTTGACCGCCTCGAAAGGCGCCGCCTTGGTCACAAAAGAAAACAGCCCGCTGGCACCCGAGAAATCGCGCAGCCACAAATCATGCTGCGGATGGGACGGCAGCGCGGGATACAGCACGCGTGCCACCTCGTCCCTCCCCTCCAGCCAGCGTGCCACTTTCAGCGCGCTCTCCTGATGACGCGCCAGCCGCACACCCATGGTGCGAATACCGCGCAAGCCCAGATTCACGTCGTCGGGGCCGACGAACAGGCCCAGCTGCACATGGAGCGCCTTGAGCTTGTCCCAGGCACGCGGACCGGCGGCGACCGTGCCCAGCAAGACATCGGAATGACCCGCCACGTACTTGGTCGCCGCCATCAGGGAAAGATCGACGCCGGCGGCCAGCGGCTTGAACAGCAGTGGCGTGGCCCAGGTGTTGTCCATGATGACCAGCGCGTCATGGCGGTGTGCCACCTCGGCGATGGCCGGGATGTCCTGGATTTCGAACGTGTGCGAACCCGGCGACTCGGTGAACACCGCCTTGGTATTGGGACGGAACAGCGCCTCGATGCCCGCGCCGATGGTCGGGTCGTAGTAGCTCGTCTCGATGCCGAAGCGCTTGGCTACTACTATTGGCAGTTGCACAGCATTCATTGGCACCTGAGGCGGATTCAGGGAGTAAGTGCAACGACGGGCAGGTCTGGAGAATGGGGGTGAGATGAGGTAAATTCCCCGACTCTTTGACCGGCTAGTCAGGAGCACAAGGAATGAAATACCGCCATCTCACCGAAGGTGAACGATACCAGATTCAGGCGTTACATGCAGAAGGGCTTGGTCCAACGGCGATAGGCAAACGCCTCGACCGCTGTAAAAGCGTGATCAGCCGAGAGCTGAAACGCAACCGGCAAAATGGACGTTACCGTGCAGCCGAAGCGCAATGCAGCTACCGCCAGCGATGGCAAGCCTCGCCAGCCGTGGCGATTGGTGTTCGATGAGATAGCCGTCCCGCAGCCGAACTTGCCACGGCCTGGCGGGTCTCAAGCGGAGCCGCACCGGAACGTGCGCCGAGGGCAGCATGGTATGATTGCCTTTTTGAAGAAGGCCGGAACGGACTTCCGGCATGTCAGGCCAAGTTGACCCGAACATGATGCAAAAGCATTTTTTCCGCATGGCAGCCACGCTGGTGGCGCTGCTTGCGCTGTGGCTGGCGTGGGTGGTGGCGGTACCGGTGCCGCTGCCCAAGGCGCCTTACAGTATCGCCGTCGGCGCCAACCGCACGCTGGGCCAGGTGGCGCGCGAGCTGGAGCAGGATGGCGCGATCCGCAGCCGCTGGGTGATGGTGGCGCTGGCGCGCATCAGCGGCACCGACCGCAAGGTCAAGGCCGGTCTGTACGAGTTCTCCCGTCCGGTGGCGATGTGGCAAGTGCTGAGCCGCTTCGCCCAGGGCAGTCCGGATCAGGCCAGCGTGACGGCGATCGAAGGCTGGACCTTCCGTCAGTTCCGTCAGGCGCTGGCCAGCGAGTCTGACCTGAAACACGTCACCGCCGGCTGGAGCGACGCGCAGATCCTGCACGAGATCGGTGCCGGCGAAACCCATCCGGAAGGGCTGTTCTTCCCCAGTACCTATTTCTATGTGCCCGGCTCGAGCGACCTCGAGGTCTACCGCCGGGCCTACCGCACCATGCAGCAGCATCTGGAAAGCATCTGGCTCGGCCGCCGGCAGGATCTGCCCTACGTCTCGCCGTACGAGCTGTTGATCATGGCCAGCCTGGTCGAGAAGGAAACCTCGCACGAGAGCGACCGGGCGCAGGTGGCCGCGGTATTCGTCAACCGCCTGAAGATCGGCATGCGGCTGCAGACCGACCCGGCGGTGATCTACGGCATGGGAGCCAGCTACCAGGGCAATATCGGCAAGGCCGGCCTGCGCCGTGATACTCCGTACAACACCTATACCCGCTCCGGTCTGACGCCGACGCCCATCGCGCTGCCGGGGCGGGCCGCGCTCGACGCCGCCGCCCATCCGGCGGAAAGCCGGGCGCTGTATTTCGTCGCGCGCGGCGACGGTTCGACGCATTTTTCCGAGACGCTGGACGAGCACAACGGTGCCGTCCGCGAGTTCATCCTGAAGAAAGGCTCCTGATGCGGCGCGGAACATTCATCACGCTGGAAGGCGTGGACGGAGCCGGCAAGAGCACCCAGCTCGCCGCAGTGCGCGACTGGCTGGCCGAACAGCGTATCGACGCCGTGTTTACCCGCGAGCCCGGTGGCACCGTGCTGGGCGAGAAGCTGCGCGAATTGCTGCTGGCGGTCGACACCGAGGTGACGCTGGAAACCGAGACGCTGCTGATGTTCGCCGCGCGCCAGGAGCACATCGCGCGCGTGATCGAACCGGCGCTGGCCGCCGGCCGCTGGGTGGTGTCCGACCGCTTCACCGACGCCACCTTCGCCTACCAGGGCGGCGGGCGCGGCCTGCCGTTCGAGCGCATCCGGGTGCTGGAAGACTGGGTGCAGCAGGGACTGCAGCCGGACCTGACGCTGCTGTTCGACGTGCCGCTCGAGGTCGCCGCCGGCCGCATGGCGGCGGGCCGGGTGCTCGACCGTTTCGAGCAGGAGGCGGCCGACTTCCATGCTCGCGTGCGCGAGGCCTACCTGCAGCGTGCTGCGGCCAGCCCGCGCATCGCGACGATTGACGCCAACCGTGCACCGGAGCTGGTGCGCGCCGAGGTGGTACGGCGGCTGGATGCCCTGCGGGAGCGCCGCTGATGCTCTACCCCTGGCAAGCGGACGACTGGCAACGCCTCAACCGCGAGCGCGAACGCCTGCCCAACGCCTGGCTGTTCACCGGCGCGGCCGGCATCGGCAAGCTGGCCTTCGCCGAGCACCTGGCGGCCTCGCTGCTGTGCGAGGCGCCGCGTCCCGATCATGCCGCTTGCGGCCAGTGCGAGGCCTGCCGCTGGTTTGCCCACGGCAGCCACCCGGACTTCCGCCGGCTGACCCCGCACAGCGACGACGAGGACGAGGCCAAGGAGGGCAAGCCGGTGCGCAAGCTGCCGGTGATCAAGATCGAGGCGGTGCGCGAGGTGATCGATTTCGCCCACCTCACCGCGCACCGCGCCGGGCGGCGCATCGTGCTGGTGGAACCGGCCGAAGCGCTCAACCCGGCGGCGGCCAACGCGCTGTTGAAAATTCTCGAGGAGCCGCCGGCCGAGGTGCTGTTCCTGCTGGTGGCGCACGCGCCGCAGCGGCTGCTGCCGACCATCAAGAGCCGCTGCCGGGCCTTTCCGCTGACGGCGCCGAATGAAACCGAGGCGCTGGCCTGGCTGGAAGCCGCCGGGGTGGAGAATGCCCGCACCGAGCTCGCGCACTACGGCGGCACCCCGCTATTCGAGCACGACGCGGCGCTGGCCAAGCTGCGCCGGCAGTTTCTCGACGGGCTGGCCCGGCCGACGCTGGCCGACGCCATCCAGCTGGCCGAACAGCTCGACCGCCACAAGCTGCCGCTGGCCTTGCCGCTCGATTGGCTGCAGAAGTGGCTGCACGATCTGGCTGGTTTGAGGCTGGCCGGGCAGCTCCGCTATTATCCGGATCATCAGGCGGCGCTGGCGGCGCTGGCGGCGCGTGCCGACGTCGCCTTGCTGATGGGCTGTTATCAAAGCCTGACGCGGCTGGCCCCCTACGGTCAGCATACGCTGAACACGCGCTTGCAGCTCGAGGCGCTGTTGATGGATTATATGAACGTGTTCGCGGCCCGCTCGGCCGCGCGCTGAAACCGCTGCGAGGAAAGCAAGCCGCATGGAACTGGACAAGGAAAGCAGCGCCCGGCCGGACAGCAACCGCCCCGGTGTGATGTCGCTGCACATCAAGGAGCGCGGCGCGCTCTACGCCGCCTATATGCCCTTCCTGCGCAACGGCGGCATCTTCATCCCGACCGCCAAGCCGCTGGCCTTGGGTGAGGAAGTGTTCCTGCTGCTGACGTTGATGGACGACCCGCAGAAAGTGGCGGTGCAGGGCAAGGTGGTGTGGATCACGCCGGCCGGCGCCAACAATAGCCTGGCCCAAGGGGTCGGCGTCGAGTTCGCCAGCGGCGACGAGGCACGCCAGGCGCGCAGCAAGATCGAGGCCTTGCTGGGCGGCGTACTCAACTCCACCCGCCCCACTCACACCATGTAGCTGGCGGCCGAACGTTATGACGCGCCCGCCTGGCGGGCGTGCAGGATGGAACCATGCTTGTCGATTCGCACTGCCACATCAATTTTCCCGACCTGGCCGCACGCCTGCCCGAAGTGCTGGCGAATATGCGCCGCAACGGCGTCAGCCATGCGCTGGTGATCAGCGTCAGCCGCCCGAAATACCCCGAGGTACTGGCGCTGGCCGAGGCGCACGACAACCTGTTCGCCACCGTCGGCGTGCATCCGGACGATCCGGACGCCGAGGAATTCAGCGAGGACGAACTGGTCGCCCAAGCCGCCCATCCCAAGGTGGTCGGCATCGGCGAGACCGGGCTCGACTACCACTGGTGCGAGGGCGATCTCACCTGGCAGCACGAGCGCTTCCGCACCCATATCCGTGCCGCGCGCCGCACCGGCCTGCCGCTGGTGATCCACACCCGCGAGTCGGCCGCCGATACGGTACGGCTGATGCGCGAGGAGAACGCCGGCGAGGCGGGCGGGGTAATGCACTGCTTCACCGAGAGCTGGGAGGTGGCCCAAGCCGCGCTCGACCTGGGGTTCTACATCTCGCTGTCCGGCATCGTCACCTTCAAGAACGCGCTGCAGGTGAAGGAGGTGGCGCAGAAGGTGCCGCTCGACCGGCTGCTGGTGGAGACCGATTCGCCGTACCTGGCGCCGGTGCCGTTTCGCGGCAAGACCAATGAACCGGCGTATGTGAAGCATGTCGCAGAACATATCGCCGAATTGCGCGGGCTGAGCTTCGACGAGGTGGCCGCAGCCACCACCGACAATTTCTTCCGGCTGTTCGCCAAGATTCCGCGGCCGTGACCCGGTGCCTGACCGGTCCCGGCCTTCGGCCAACCTTTTGATGACGTGAAAGCGAGTTGTCGTGTCGAGTGTAGACGTGACCGTACTCGGCTGCGGGTCCAGCTCCGGGACCCCGGCCATCGGCTGTGAGTGTCCCACCTGCACCTCGCCGGACCCGAGAAACCGCCGCAGCCGTGCCAGCGCCTACCTGCGCGTCGGCGACACCGCCTTCCTGATCGACACCGGCCCGGACCTGAGGCATCAAGCGCTGCGCGAGGGCATCACCAAGGTCGATGCGGTGCTCTACACCCACCCGCATGCCGATCATCTGAACGGCATCGACGACCTCCGGGCGTTCTGCTACGTAAAGAAGGGCGCGATCACGCTATTCGGCAACAGCTTCACGCTGGCCAACATCCGCTCGCGCTTCGATTACGCGCTGCACGCGCCGTCCAAGGCTTGGGACAAGCCGGTGCTGCTGACCGAAGAGGTGGGCGGGCCGTTCGAATTCGGAGGGGTGATGGTGACGCCGATCCCCCTCATGCACGGCAACTGGCCCTGCCTGGGCTGGCGTATCGGCGACGTGGCCTGGCTGACCGACCTGTCCGACATCCCCGAGCGCAGCCTGGAATTGCTCACGGGGCTGAAGGTGCTGTTCCTCGACTGCCTGCGGCGCGAGCCGTATCCCTCGCACCTGTGTGTCGCCGACTCGTTGCGCTGGGCCGAGCGCATCGGCGCCGAGCGCACCATCCTGATCCACATGACCCACGGCCTGGAATACCACGCGCTGTCGGTGGAGTGTCCGCCGAGGGTGGAAGTGGGCTACGACGGGTTGCGCGTCAGTGTGCCGCTGGCCTGATCCTTATTCCCTGAAACGCTTCGGCCAACCTTGCCGGTTGACCAAAGCGTTTGGGGCGCTCACTGCGCCTGGTACACCTTCATCTCGCTTTCGACGAAGAACCCGATCATGGTGCGGTACACCGCCGCGGTGAGCTCCGGGTCGGCGCCGAGTTCGCCCGCCAGTTGCGTCACGCGCCGTATCACCTGATCGACACGCTTGCCGCCCTCGACCTCGGCCGCACTGTTCTTGAAGCCCGCCGCCTGCTGCACGTACAGGCCGCGCTCGGCGATCAGCGCCACCAGTGCCTGGTCGATGCGGTCGATCTGCTCGCGCACCTCGTCCAGGCTCTGGCACTGAAAAATGCTGTCCATCCGTGTTCCCCTTGTCGGTTGAGACGGCCCGCCCTGCGGCGGGGCCGTGTGCTCGCATCCGGTTCAGTAGTAATTCAAGCCCATCGCCGCCTTGACCTCGGCCAGCGTGCGGGCGGCCACCTCGCGCGCCTTGGCGGTGCCGACCTTGAGCAGGGCCAGCACCGCGGCCGGGTCCTTGGCGTATTCCTCGCGGCGCAGGCGGATCGGCTCCAGCAGCGCCTGCAGCTTGTCCTCCAGCCGTGCCTTGATCACCGTGTCGCCGAGTCCGCCACGGCGGTAGTGCGCCTTCAGTTCGGCCAGTGCCTTGGCATCGTCGTCGAAGGCATCCAGGTAGCTGAACACCACGTTGCCCTTGATCTGGCCCGGGTCGTCCACGCGCAGATGGTTGGGGTCGGTGTACATCATGCGCACCGCCTGGCGGATTTCGTCCGGACTGGCCGACAGCGCCAGCGCGTTGCCTAGCGACTTGCTCATCTTGGCGCGGCCGTCGATGCCCGGCAGCCGCGCGCCGTGCTCCGGCACCACCGCGCGCGCCTCGATCAGGCTGTCCTGGCCCACGCTGGCGTTGAAGCGGCGCACGATCTCGTTGGTCTGCTCGATCCTCGGCACCTGGTCGGCGCCGACCGGCACGACGGTGGCCTTGAAGGCGGTGATGTCGGCGGCCTGCGCCGCGGGGTAGGTCAGGAAGCCGGCCGGGATGTCGCGCTCGAAGCCGCGCTGCTTGATCTCGTCCTTGATGGTCGGATTGCGTTCCAGTCGCGACACCGTCACCAGGTTGAGGTAGTAGGAGGCGAGTTCGGACAATTCCGGCACCAGGCTCTGGATGAAGATGGTGCTCTTGGCCGGATCGATGCCGACCGCGAGATAATCCAGCGCCACCTGCAGCACGTTGTCGCGCACCTTGAGGTAGTTGCCCATGTTGTCGGTCAGCGCCTGGGCGTCGGCCAGGAGCAGGAACTGCGTGCAGTGCTCCTGCAGCAGTACGCGGTTACGCAGCGAGCCGACGTAGTGGCCCAGGTGCAAGGGGCCGGTGGTGCGGTCGCCGGTGAGAATGATGTCGTCGGGGCTGACGTTGGCAAGGTTCATGCTGATCTCCACAAGGGTTCAGGGAGACTGCCAGCAAGGAGGGGAAGGAAAGCGAAAACCCCGGCGCCGCCTGCTGGCAGCTCCGGGGTTTTCGGGTGTACGCAACCGCGGTGCCGCCTAGGACAGGCGCCACCAGCCAAACGAGAAAGCGGTTGCGTATACGGTATTCATGCGGTCCATCAAACCACGTTGGTCGAAGCGGCGTCAAGTGGCTTTCGCCAGCGCTCAGAAGCGCCGTGTCAGGTTGGCCTTATGCATGATGGTCGAGGCGATTTCCTCGATCGACTTGTGCGTGGTGCTGATGAACGGTATCGCGTGGTGGCGGAACATCGACTCGGCCTCGTTCACCTCGGAGCGGCAGTTGTCCAGGCTGGCGTACTTGGAGTCGGGGCGACGTTCGGAACGGATGTGGTGTAGCCGCGCCGGATCGATGGTCAGGCCGAAGATCTTCTGGCGGAACGGCAGCAGCATCTTCGGCAGCGTCGGGCTGCCCAGGTCTTCCGGGGTCAGCGGGTAGTTGGCCGCCTTGATGCCGTATTGCAGCGCCAGGTACAGGCAGGTCGGGGTCTTGCCGGATCGCGACACGCCGACCAGGACCACGTCGGCCTCGTGCAGATCCTTCAGCTTGACTCCATCGTCGTGGTTGAGAGAGTAGTTCACCGCCTCGATGCGATGGTCGTACTGCGCCTCATCCATCATGCCATGCGCCTTGCCGACCGACAGCGTGGCCTTCTGATGCAGTTCCGCCTCCAGTTCGCCGATGAAGGCCTCGAAGAAATCGATCACCAGTGCGTGGTCGACGCGCAGCGCCTGGCGCACCTCGGCATTGACGATGCTGGTGAACACCACCGGCTTCTGGTGATCGTCGGCGGTGCGCTGGCGGATCATCTCGGCCACTTCCAGCGCCTTCTCCACCGTGTCGACGAAGGGGATGGTCTCGCGCTTGAATTCGATGGTGTCGAACTGCGTCAGCAAGGTGTTGCCGAGGGCCTCGGCGGTGATGCCGGTGCGGTCGGAAACGAAAATGGCGGAGCGGAGGTGTGGCATGAATGCACCTGTCGGAAAAAAATGGCGGAGGTCCTGGGCCGATTATACCCGTCCCGTCGCCGCCGTCAGCGTTCTCGCTCCGCGGCCGGGCGGCTGGGCGGCGATCCCCCCCACCACACTTGGCTTTACGTAGTGTTGCCGCTACATGACAGAAGGCTTTATTGCCGCCGGCAGGGGGCGATGATGCCAGAACGGCAGGATGGAAGTCCTTGATTAAGGGCAAATCCTTACCTTGTGCATCGCAAAAGACGCTACGCAAGCAGGGCGGTAATCGGCTAGAATGCGAGTTTCTATCGTCCAATCCCAATACAGGAAGTGAAGTGATGGCAGAGAACTACGTCATCTGGTTCGAGAAGCTGCGCATGACCGACGTTGAACAGGTAGGTGGCAAGAACGCCTCCCTGGGCGAAATGATCAGTCAGCTGGCCAACTCGGGTGTCCGTGTACCAGGCGGTTTCGCCACGACGGCAGATGCCTATCGTGATTTCCTGCAGCATAACGGCCTGGCCGAGCGCATCAGCGCCGCGCTGGCCAAGCTGGACATCGACGACGTGACCGAATTGGCCCGCGTCGGCAAGGAAATCCGCCAGTGGATTATCGATACCCCGTTCCCTGCCAAGCTTGATGCCGACATCAAGGAAGCCTGGGACAAGATGGTGGCCGACTCCGGCGGCGCCGACATCTCGGTTGCCGTGCGCTCCTCCGCCACCGCGGAAGACCTGCCGGACGCCTCGTTTGCCGGTCAGCAGGAAACCTTCCTGAACATCCGTGGCCTCGAGAACGTCAAGGAGGCCATGAAGCACGTCTTCGCTTCCCTGTACAACGACCGTGCCATTTCCTATCGCGTGCACAAGGGCTTCGCCCATGACGTAGTGGCTCTGTCGGCTGGCGTGCAGCGCATGGTGCGTTCCGACTCCGGCGCCGCCGGCGTGATGTTCACCATCGACACCGAATCCGGTTTCCAGGACGTGGTGTTCATCACCGCTTCCTACGGACTCGGCGAGACCGTGGTGCAGGGCGCCGTGAACCCGGACGAATTCTACGTCCACAAGCCGACGCTGAAGGCGGGCCGACCGGCCATCCTGCGCAAGACGCTGGGTTCCAAGCTGATCAAGATGGAGTTTACCGACGCCTCGCAAGCCGGCCGTTCGGTGAAGACCGTCGACGTCGAACCGGCGCTGTGCAAGCAGTTCTCCATCAGCGACGCCGAAGTGGAAGAGCTGGCCCAGTACGCGCTGATCATCGAGAAGCACTACGGCCGCCCGATGGACATCGAGTGGGGCCGTGACGGTATCGACGGCAAGCTGTACATCCTGCAGGCCCGTCCGGAAACCGTGAAGTCGCAGGAAAGCCGCGTCGAAACGCTGCGCCGCTACCGCCTGAAGAACAAATCCACCGTGCTGGCCGAAGGCCGCGCCATCGGCCAGAAAGTCGGCCAGGGTACCGTGCGCCTGATCAAGGACGCCTCCGAGATGGACAGCGTCAAGGCCGGCGACGTGCTGGTGACCGACATGACCGACCCGGACTGGGAACCGGTGATGAAGCGTGCCGCCGCCATCGTCACCAACCGTGGCGGCCGTACCTGCCACGCCGCGATCATCGCGCGCGAACTGGGCATTCCGGCCGTGGTCGGCTGTGGTGACGCCACCGCCGTGCTGCGCGAAGGCATGCAGGTGACCGTGTCCTGCGCCGAAGGCGATACCGGCAACATCTACGACGGTCTGCTCGAGATCGAGATCATCGACCTGGCGCTCGACCAGATGCCCGAGGCCCCGGTCAAGATCATGATGAACGTCGGCAACCCGGAACTGGCCTTCGACTTCGCGCAGCTGCCGAACGAAGGCGTGGGCCTGGCGCGCATGGAGTTCGTGATCAACCGCCAGATCGGCATCCACCCGAAAGCGCTGCTCGAGTTCGACACGCTGCCGGCCGAGCTGAAAGCCACCATCACCGACCGCATCGCCGGTTACGCCAGCCCGGTCGACTTCTACGTCGACAAGATCGCCGAAGGCGTGTCCACGCTGGCGGCCGCGTTCTATCCGAAAAAGGTCATCGTGCGCATGTCCGACTTCAAGTCGAACGAGTACGCCAACCTGATCGGCGGTCAGCTGTACGAACCGCACGAAGAGAACCCGATGCTGGGCTTCCGTGGTGCCGCACGCTACGTGGCCGAATCGTTCCGCGACTGCTTCGAGCTGGAATGCCGCGCCATCAAGAAGGTGCGCGACGTGATGGGCCTGACCAACGTCGAAGTGATGATCCCGTTCGTGCGCACCTTGGCCGAAGCCGAGCAAGTGGTCGAGATCCTGGCCGCCAACGGCCTGAAGCGCGGCGAGAACGGCCTGCGTCTGATCATGATGTGTGAACTACCGACCAACGCGGTGCTGGCTGAGAAGTTCCTGCAGCATTTCGACGGCTTCTCCATCGGCTCCAACGACATGACCCAGCTGACGCTGGGCGTGGACCGCGACTCCGGCGGCCCGATCGCCTCCACCTTCGACGAGCGCAACGAAGCCGTGAAAGCCATGCTGCACATGGCGATCCAGGCCTGCCGCAAGCTCGACAAGTACGTGGGCATCTGCGGCCAAGGCCCGTCCGATCATCCGGACTTCGCCAAGT
Source organism: Pseudogulbenkiania sp. (assembly GCA_016192025.1). Taxonomy (GTDB): domain Bacteria; phylum Pseudomonadota; class Gammaproteobacteria; order Burkholderiales; family Chromobacteriaceae; genus Pseudogulbenkiania. Next base: position 13,839 of record JACPUY010000192.1, read on the forward strand.
GGCTGGTGGAAGAGGGCATCGAGACCATCTCGCTGAACCCGGACACCGTGGTCGAGACCTGGATCTACCTGGCCAAGGAACTGAACGCCTGAGTCGTCGCCTCTCGATGACCGCCAAAGCCGCCCGTTGACCGGGCGGTTTTTTTTATGGTGCGTGTGGCATTGGGTTGCCCTGCCGGTGCATTTGCGGCGCTCGGGCATCGAATCGTCCTGCACTCGCCGTACCGGGCGCTATGCTGAAGTTGTACCCGCGCTGACGGGTCTTTCCATATCATCACCAGGGAGAACAACATGAGCAATCACGTGTACAAAATGGTGGAACTGGTCGGCTCTTCCCCGGAGAGCAGCGACGACGCCATCCGCTCCGCCATCGCCAAGGCCGGCGTCACTCTGAAGCACATCGACTGGTTCGAGGTGCTGCAGACGCGCGGTCATATCGTCGATGGGGCCATCGCCCACTGGCAGGTTACGGTGAAGGTGGGGTTCCGCGTCGAGGATTGAGCTTGAGCGGGCCGGGCCGCTCGCGAAGAGCCCACGTCATCGGGCGGTTCCGCCCGGGCTTCGCCAGCGTCTGGCGGCAGGTCATCGGTCCGGGCTTGCCTGCCTGATCACATTGGAGATGTCCGGCCGGCAGGATGCCGGGGATGGGGGCGGTTCTGTTCAGCCATGGCCCAGCACGCCGCGCAGGCGCGGTATCACGAACTGTAGGAAGGCCTCGTATTTCTTCGGCATCGGCTGGCGGTAGGGGTAGACCAGGAAGACCGGCCAGCTGGACGAGCGCCAGCCGGGCAGCACCGGGCTGAGTTCGCCGCGTGCCAAGTGCTGGCGCACCACGTACTGCGGCAACAGGCCGATGCCCTGGCCGGCACAGGCCGCGTTGGCGATCACCGCGTACTGGTCGCAGAGCAGCGTGGGGCGGATGGTGACCGAGACGAACTGGCCTTCCTTTTCCAGCCGCCAGTCCAGGCCACTCTCGCTGTAGCTGTTGTGCAGCAGGCGGTGTTTGAGCAGCTCCTCCGGCGTCTGCGGGATGCCGGCCTGTTCCAGGTAGGCAGGCGCGGCGAACAGCTCTTCCCAGACGAATCCGATTGATTTCGCCACCAGCCGCTCGTCGTGCACATTGCGCGTGCGCAGGCAGAAGTCCAGGCCGGCCTCCACCGGGTCCTGCAGCCGGTTGTCGGCGACCAGTTCCACCTCGAGGGCGGGGTGGCGTGCCGCCAGTTCGCCCAGCAGCGGCCCCAGCAGGTACTGGGCGAAGGAGGCGGTTGAGCTAACGCGCAGCGGACCGCCGAGCGCGCCCTGCGCCTCCTCGATGTCCGGCCGGACCTTGTCGAGCATGCTGCGCAATTGCGCGGCATGACAGGCTAGGCGCCGGCCGGCCTCGGTCAGCGCCACGCGCCGGGTATTGCGCAGCACCAGCACCGTGCCCAGTTCCCGCTCCAGATCCTTGACCAGCTGGCTGATCCGGCTCTTGGCGCAGCCGATGGCCTCGGCGGCCGCGGTGAAGCTGCCCAGCCGTGCCAGGGCGTCGAAGGCGAGCAGGGCGTCCGGGGAAGGGATGTGCGAGTTTGTTTTCATATCAGAACAATGTGTTGTTTATGCCGCTATTTTCTCTAGTCTAACCACTGTCTACGCTTTGTGTATGTCTATTTTCTGAACAGTGAGCTAGCCATGCACTGCCCCTCCCCGTCCTCTGCGAATGTCTGCAACCCGCCCGCCGTATGCCTTGCAGCCCGCTCCACCGGTTCATTCTGGCAAGCACTTTCTGCCCGCTGGCGGCGGCCACGCGCGGCGCTGCCGCTGGTGCTGCGCCCGGGTGTCCGGCTGCGCTACCAGGCCGGCGACTGGAAGTGGCTGCTCGCTCTGGCCCTGGCCGAGCCCTGCCTGTACTTCCTGCTGGAAGCGCGCGCGCTGGTCTATACCAGCGCCTCGCAGGCCGGGGTGATTACCGCCACGCTGCCGTTACTGAGCTCGCTCGGCGCGCTGCTGTTTCTCAAGGAAAAACTGGGCCGTACCGTCTGGCTGGGGATCGCGGTGTCGTTCGCCGGGGTGCTCTGGCTGACGCTGACCGGCAAACAGAGCGCCGAGGCGCCCGCTCCCTGGCTCGGCAACGCGCTGGAGTTCCTGGCGATGGTCTGTGCCACCGGCTACATCCTGATCGCCAAGAAGCTGTCGGCGCGCTACTCGGCGCTGGTGATCACCGGCGTGCAGACAGTTCTCGGCATGCTGTGGTTCGGTGTGTTGCTGTGCACGCCGTGGGTGACGCTGCCGCAGGCATTGCCGCTGTGGCCGAGCCTGTGGGTGCTGTACCTGGGGGCGGGGATCACGCTGGGGGCCTACGGCCTCTACACCTGGTCGGTTAGCCGGGTGCCGGTGTCGCTGGCGGGAGCCTTCGTCAACCTGATCCCGGTGTTCACCGTGCTGCTGGCGTGGCTGATCCTGGGCGAGACGCTGTCGGGCCAGCAGCAACTGGCCTGCCTGTTGGTGTTCGGCGGGGTGTTGATCAGCCAGCGCAAGTCTCCCGCCAGGGATCAACTGCAAGGTCAGGCTTGATTCCGCCCGGAAGAGCCCGCTACAGTGCGCATGACGAAAGATTAACCAGGGCGAGGGCCACGTGTACCGACAATTTCCGATGATGAGCCGCCTGCTGGCGGCCTGCTTGGCCTTGGCGCTCTCCAGCGCCCAGGCGACCGAAACCCATGTGCCGAAGGACAAGACCGGCTCGGCGCCTGCCGCGGGAGCACACGATGACCATGCCGCCGCCCACGGTTCGGAGCTGGCCCAGGTCAAGGGGGCGATCGACGCTATCGTCGGTGCCAACCAGCGTTATGCGAAAACGCACCCGCCGGGCTATTTCAACCGCTTCGCCGACCAGCAGACGCCGCGCGCCACGGTGATCACCTGCTCCGATTCGCGCGTGCAGACGGCGGGCTTCTCTGCCGATGCCATGAACGATTTGTTCATGGTGCGCAATATCGGCAACCAGCTAGCCACGGCGGAAGGGTCGGTGGAGTACGGCGTGCGCCACCTCCACACGCCGCTGTTGCTGATCGTCGGCCACGCCGTATGCGGCGCGGTGAAGGCGGCGTCCGGTGACTATTCCGGCATCGAGAAGCCGATCGAGAAAGAGCTGGCCACCATCACCATTCCCAAGGGCATTGACGTCACCGACGGCGTGCTGCTCAACGTCAACAACCAGGTAGATGCC
>JACPUY010000193.1 GCA_016192025.1 Pseudogulbenkiania sp.
CGCCTACGGCGACGTCATCCCCAGCACCGCCGGCGACAAGCGTCTCGTCACCATCAAGCAGCCCATCGGCGTGGTGGCGGCGATCACGCCGTGGAACTTCCCCAACGCCATGATCACCCGCAAGGTCGGCCCGGCGCTGGCCGCCGGCTGCACCGTGGTGGTCAAGCCAGCCGCCGAAACCCCGCTCTCCGCGCTGGCGCTGGCGGTGCTGGCCGAGCGCGCCGGCGTGCCCAAGGGCGTCTACAACGTGGTCACCGGCAACCGCGCGTCCGAGATCGGTGGCGAGCTGACGCGCCACCCGGCGGTACGCAAGCTCAGCTTCACCGGCTCCACCCGCATCGGCAAGCTCTTGATGGAACAGTGCGCCGGCACCGTGAAGAAGCTCGGACTGGAACTGGGCGGCAACGCGCCGTTCATCGTGTTCGACGACGCCGACCTCGACGCCGCAGTGCAGGGCGCGCTGGCCTCCAAGTTCCGCAACACCGGCCAGACCTGCGTCTGCGCCAACCGCCTCTTGGTGCAGGACGGCGTCTACGACGTCTTCGCCGAGAAGCTGGCCGCCGCGGTGCGCCAGATGCAAGTCGGCGCCGCCACCAGCGGCAATGTGCAGCAGGGCCCGCTGATCAACGCCAAGGCCGTCGCCAAAGTGGCCGAACACGTCGAAGACGCTGTGGCCAAGGGTGCCAAGATCATCACCGGGGGCAAGCCGCATGCACTGGGTGGCAACTTCTACGAGCCAACCGTGCTGGCCGACGTCACCAACACCATGCTGGTGGCGCGCGAGGAAACCTTCGGTCCGCTCGCACCGCTGTTCCGCTTCAAGGGTGAGGCCGAGGCGATCCGTCTCGCCAACGCCACCGAGTTCGGTCTCGCCGCCTACTTCTACAGCCGCGACATCGGCCGCATCTGGCGCGTGGCCGAGGCGATCGAGGCCGGCATGGTCGGCATCAACGAGGGGATCATCTCCACCGAGGTGGCGCCATTCGGTGGCATCAAGGAATCGGGCCTCGGCCGCGAAGGCTCCAAGTACGGCCTGGATGACTTCATGGAAATCAAATACCTGTGCTTTGGCGGCCTGAACACTTAAGGAAGACACCGACATGCTGACTCAAGACCTCATCGACCAGACCGCGCACCGCCTGCACCAGGCGGAAAAAGACCGCACCCAGATCCGCCAGATCTCGCTCGACTACCCCGAGATCACCATCGAGGACGCGTATGCGATCCAGCGCACCTGGGTCGACATGAAAGTGGCCGAGGGCCGCGTGATCAAGGGCCACAAGATCGGCCTCACCTCGCGCGCGATGCAGATGTCGTCGCAGATCGACGAACCGGACTATGGCACGCTGCTCGACGACATGTTCTTCAACGACGGCTCGGACATCCCGACTTCCCGCTTCATCGTGCCGCGCGTCGAAGTCGAGCTCGCCTTCATCCTTGGCAAACCGCTCAAGGGCCCGAACATCACCCTGTTCGACGTCTACAACGCCACCGAATACGTGATCCCGGCGCTGGAGATCATCGACGCGCGCAGCCAGTCGATCGACCCGGAATCTGGCCGGCCGCGCAAGGTGTTCGACACCATTTCCGACAACGCCGCCAACGCCGGCGTGGTGATGGGCGGCCGCCCGGTCAAGCCGTCCGAGCTCGACCTGCGCTGGGTCTCGGCGCTGATGTACCGCAACGGCGTGATCGAGGAATCGGGCGTGGCCGCTGCCGTGCTCAACCACCCGGCCAACGGCGTGGCCTGGCTGGCGAACAAGCTGGCACCGTTCGACGTCAGCCTGCAGCCGGGACAGGTGATCCTGGGCGGCTCGTTCACCCGCCCGGTGCCGGCGCGCCCCGGCGACACCTTCCATGTCGACTACGGCCCGCTCGGCGCGATCAGCTGCCGCTTCGTGTAAGGAGACCGCCATGCAACTGCCGCATAACCCCTTCAAGACCGCGCTCAAGGCCGGCCAGGTGCAGATCGGCCTGTGGCTCGGCCTGGCCGACGCCTACAGCGCCGAGCTGTTGGCCGGTGCCGGTTTCGACTGGCTCTTGATCGACGGCGAGCACGCCCCGAACGAGCTGCAAAGCATGCTGGGTCAGCTGCAGGCCATCGCGCCCTACCCGTCGCACCCCATCGTGCGCCCGGTATGGAACGACCCGGTTCGCATCAAGCAGATCCTCGACATCGGCGCGCAGACGCTGCTGCTGCCGATGGTGCAGACCGCCGAGGAAGCAGCGCTGGCGGTAGCGGCCACGCGCTACCCGCCAACCGGCATCCGCGGCGTCGGCAGCGCGCTGGCGCGTGCCTCGCGCTGGAACCGCATTCCCGATTACCTCAAAGCCGCCGAACAGGAAATCTGCGTGTTGGTGCAGATCGAAACGCGCCAGGGGCTGGACAATCTCGATGCCATCGCCGCCACCGAGGGCGTGGACGGCGTGTTCATCGGCCCGGCGGATCTGTCGGCGGACCTCGGCTACATCGGCCAGCCGACGCACCCGGAAGTGCAGGCGGCGATCGAGGACGCCATCCAGCGCATCCGCGCCCACGGCAAGGCGCCCGGCATCCTGATGGCGGACGAGAAGCTCGCCAAGCACTACATCGAACTGGGCGCGCAATTCGTCGCGGTCGGAGTCGATACCACCCTGCTTGCCCGCAGCGCCGAAGCCTTGGCCGCCCGTTTCAAGAACGGATCAAGCACGCCCGACAAGTCGTCAGGCGTGTACTGAGAGCGGTAGCGGCCAGTGGGGGGACTCATTCCACCGCTGCCTGATTTCTGCTGTTTGTAGTGTGTCAGTGTGTGTCCCAGTTCGCACCGACTGCAAGGTCGGTGCGCTTTTTCCCGAGACCCTCGACACCACACGCTGGCGTGCATGGCCGGACCCTCTTCCCGTCCGCCCATCCACCATAAAGTTAATATATTCATTTTTAACTGTATTCTGCCGAGGGCAGCGAAAGGAAAGCCACCACTATCCTCCATCAAATGCACTACCCCATGAACGATAAAAACGAATCAACCGAGCACTACAACGCGCCACAGAGCGCGTCGACACCAACCACAGAGAAGTGAGCGCCCGGCAACACACCGGCCCCTCACGGAGGAGAACCTCATGCACATGGAAAAATCCGCCGCGTATCCCGGCGATGCGCCACTCGCTTCGAGCCCCCCGCGCCACGAGCTGGAACAGCATGTCATCACGAAAGTCTCGAGCCGCCTGATCTGGTTCATCTTTGTCCTGTTCGTGTTCTCGTTCCTCGACCGCATCAATATCGGCTTTGCCGGCTTGACCATGTCGCAGAGCCTGAACCTGACCGCGACCATGTTCGGGCTGGCCACCACCATCTTCTACATCGCCTACGTGCTGTGCGGCATTCCCAGTAACGTCATCCTCAGCCGCATCGGCGCGCGCCGCTGGATCGCCATCATCATGGTGGCGTGGGGGCTGGCTTCCACCGCCACCATGTTCGCGCACGATGCCACCAGCCTGTACATCCTGCGCGCGCTGGTCGGCGTGACCGAGGCCGGTTTCCTGCCCGGCATGCTGCTCTACCTGACGTTCTGGTTCCCCCGCGCCTACCGGGCCCGGGCCAACGCTCTGTTCATGATCGCCATGCCGGTAACCGCGGCCGTCGGCTCCGTGCTCTCCGGCTACCTGCTGGAATTGAACGGTCTGTGGGGCCTGGCCGGCTGGCAGTGGCTGTTCATGGTGGAGGGGCTGCCCGCGGCGCTGCTCGGCATCGCGGTCTGGCATTACCTGGATGACAGCCCCAAGGCGGCCCGCTGGCTCAGCGATGAAGAAAAGGCCTGCCTGCTGAACATGCTGGAAGCCGAACAACAACAGCCGGCAGCCAAGCCGGCCGTGCAATCCAGCGTGCTGCGCGAAATGTTCACCCCCAGCGTGATCAAGTTCGCCCTGGCCTATTTCTGTCTGGTCAACACGCTGAGCATGGTCAACATCTGGGTGCCGCAGATCGTCAAAAGCTTCAACACCGGCAGCAGCAACGCCACCATCGGCCTCCTTGCGGCCCTGCCCCAAGTGGGCACCATCGTCGCCATGATCTGGTGGGGCGCGCGCTCCGACCGCCGGCAGGAACGCAAGTGGCATACCGTGCTGCCCATGCTGTTCGCCGCTGCCGGCTGGCTGATCTGCGCCTATGCCGACGCTTCAGCGCTGCGCCTGATCGGCATCGTGATGGCCTCGGCCGGCGCCTTCACCGCCATGACGATCTTCTGGACTACCCCCGACGCCGCGCTCTCCAACAAGGCCAAAGCCATCGGCATCGCCGTGATCAATGCCACCGGCAATATCGGCTCGGCACTGAGTTCCGTCGTGGTGGGCCTGCTCAAGGACATGACCCACAGCTTCACCTCCGGCATCCTGTACGCGGTGGTGGCGCTGGTGATCGGTTCCGCGATCATCCTGCTCATCCCCATGGCCGGCCAGACGCGCCGCGCCTGATTCCCGGCTAACCCTCCCGCGACAGCCGGCCCGGCACGGCCGGCTGTCATTCGTTTCCTCCCCCGTTTTCCCGTCACGGCCGGCTTCGCCCGAACCCCTGCCACAAGTATCGATGTCAGTCCTTGCCCCTGATCAAGAAGACACGAAAAGTACCATCGTCTACCTGAAAGTTACATTCCCATCACCATCCCGTCTCCCCATAATGACCCCGTACCTACCGCACAGCGCGGGCATGGACCGTCGGAAACCCATTCTCCAAAAGGCAGATAGCCATGAACAGCGGAGCACACTGCCGTCATGGCGGAAATGGATTTTGCGATCATTACCACATAACACAGAGGAGACCAAGACAATGAAAAGTGCAAACCCGCTGCTTGAAGACCTGCAACGCATCCTGCCGGCCATCGCCGCCAACGCGGACCGCGCCGAACAGGAGCGCAAGGTGCCCGACGAAAACATCGCCCTGCTCAAGAGCATCGGCATGCACCGCGCCCTCCAGCCCAAGAAGTACGGCGGACTGGAAATCTCGCTGCCCGACTTCGCCGACTGTGTCGCCGCGCTGGCCGGCGCCTGTGGCGGCACCGCCTGGGCCTTCAGCCTGCTGTGCACCCACAGCCACCAGATCGCCATGTTCTCGCAGCAGCTGCAGGATGAAATCTGGGGGGAGAACCCCGACGCCACCGCCAGCAGCAGCATCGCGCCGTTCAGCCAGATCGAAGAAGTGGAAGGCGGCGTGCTGCTGAGCGGCGAGATGGGCTGGAGCAGCGGCTGCGACCACGCCGAATGGGCCATCGTCGGCATGCGCCGCAAGAATGCCGAAGGCGAGCTGATCTACAGCTTCGGTGTGCTCCCGCGCAGCGACTACGACATCCGCGACAACTGGTACGCCATGGGGATGAAGAGCAGCGGCTCCAAGACACTAGTGATCAAGAACGCCTTCATCCCCAACCACCGCATCGAGGCGGCCAAGGACATGATGGAAGGCCGCTCCAGCGGTTTCGACCTCTACCCGTACAGCGACATCTTCTACACTCCGTACCGCCCCTACTTTGCCAGCGGCTTTGCGGCGATCAGCCTGGGCGTGGCCGAGCGCATGCTGACCGCCTTCAAGGAAAAGACCCAGAACCGCGTGCGCGCCTACACCGGCGCCAGCGTCGGCACCGCCACCCCGGCGCTGATGCGCCTGGCCGAATCCACCCACCAGGTCGCCGCCGCGCGCGCCTTCCTGGAAAAGACCTGGCAGGATCACGCCGAGCACGGCCGCCGTCACCAGTACCCGAGCCGCGAGACGCTGGCGTTCTGGCGCACCAACCAGGCCTACGCGGTGAAGATGTGCATCGAAGCGGTGGACCGCCTGTTCGGCGCCGCCGGCGCCACCAGTTGGATGGAAGGCAACGAGATGCAGCGCCCGTTCCGCGACTCGCACATGACCGGCGCCCACGCCTACACCGACTACGACGTCTGCGCGCAGATCCTCGGCCGCGAGCTGATGGGGCTGGAACCGGACCCGACCATGGTCTGAGCCGAACGGCACCCAACAAGGAGACAACATGAGCACACCCACCACCGATACGGCCCTCGACCCGCGCGGATTCCGCCGCGCCCTGGGCAACTTCGCCACCGGCGTCACCATCATGACGGCGGCAACGCCGTCCGGCATGAAAGCGGGGGTAACGGCGAACAGCTTCAACTCCGTCTCGCTGGACCCGCCGCTGGTGCTGTGGAGCATCGACAAGCGCTCCAACAGCCACCAAGTGTTCGATGAAGCGACGCACTTCGCGGTGAATATCCTGGCAGCGGACCAGATCGATCTGTCCAACCAGTTTGCCCGCCCCAAGGATGACAAGTTCGCCGGCATCGCCTATGAGACGGGCGCGGGCGGCGCACCGCTGTTCACCGATTGCGCGGCACGCTTCCAGTGCGAGAAGTACCAGCAGGTGGACGGCGGCGACCACTGGATCCTGATCGGCAAGGTCGTGGCCTTCGATGACTTCGGCCGCTCCCCGCTCTTGTACCATCAGGGCACCTACTCCATGGTGCTGCCGCACGCACGCATGCAGAAGAAGGACGAAGGCGGCGCTCCGGCCAGTGCCTTCCAGGGCCGACTCAGCCACAACCTCTACTACCTGATGACGCAGGCGGTGCGCTCCTACCAGGCCAACTACCAGCCCAAGCAGCTGTCGACCGGGCTGCGCACCAGCGAGGCACGCATGCTGATGGTGCTGGAGAGCGATGCCGACCTGGACATGCCGGCCTTGCTGCGCGAAGTGGCGATGCCGGTGCGCGAGATCGAACAGGCCGAAGAAATCCTCAAGCGCAAGGGACTGGTGAGCAACGCCGACGGCCATTACCGCCTCACCGAGGCCGGCGTGACCCAGGCGGAGACGCTGTGGGACATCGCCGCGCGCCAGCAGGATGCGGTTTTCGCCGAGTTCTCGCCGGAGGACGTGGAGACCTTCAAGAAGATGCTGAAAGCAGTGATATCGCTGCGCTAGCCACACAATCCCACCTGTTACGTCCCACTTTAACTTAGCCCCAGCATCCCACCCTATTCCAGGTTGAAACAAGGGGCGTGTCCCAGCCTATTTTCGGCGAGACACGCCCCTGGTACAGCGCGGGACGGCAGCGGCATCACCGCGGTTTAGGCGGTGGGCTCAGCCAAGGTTGCTCCGGGTCATACAGGTCGAGTTGCCGCTGGCGATAGCGCTGCAGTTGCGCGAGGTATGTAGTGGTCAAGTTTTTACGGACACACTGATAGGTTGTTTTGCTGCCATCTGCCGCTCGTAGACCACGGGTGGCAGGTAGTTCAGCTTCGAGTGTAACCGGCAGGTGTTGTAGAACCCGACGATGTATTCGGCGACATCCCGTCTGGCCTCGGCATGGTTGGCGTAGTCACGCTGCCAGACGCGCTCCATCTTCAGGTTCAGGAAGAACCGTTCCATCACCGCGTTATCCCAGCAATTCCCCTTGCGGCTCA
>JACPUY010000194.1 GCA_016192025.1 Pseudogulbenkiania sp.
CGGCCTTGCGCCTTCAGTGCGGCATCAAGCCGCGGGTAGACACGGCGGGCGTTGCCTTCGTAGATCTGGTAGCGCTCTTCGGCGGTCAGGTTGGCCGCCTCGATGTAGCGCCTGGTGTCGTCGTAGTAGTGGCCGGTCTCCGGGTCGATGCCGCGCACCGCGCCGATCATCTCGGAGGCGAACAGCACGTTGTCGACCGGGATCACCTTCGTCAGCAGGTCGATGCCCGGCTGGTGGTAGACGCAGGTGTCGAAGAAGATATTGTTCAGCAGGTGATCCTTCAGCAGCGGCTTCTTCAGCTCCTGAGCCAGGCCCCGGAAACGGCCCCAGTGGTACGGCACCGCGCCGCCGCCGTGCGGAATCACGAACTTCAGCGTCGGGAAGTCCTTGAACAGGTCGGACGTCAGGCACTGCATGAAGGCGGTGGTGTCGGCGTTCAGGTAGTGGGCGCCGGTGGTGTGGAAGGCGCAGTTGCAGCTGGTCGACACGTGGATCATCGCCGGGATGTCGTACTCGACCATCTTTTCGTAGATCGGGTACCAGTGCTTGTCGGACAGCGGCGGACTGGTCCAGTGGCCGCCGGACGGGTCCGGGTTCAGGTTGATGCCGACGAAGCCGTAGTCCTTCACGCACCTTTCCAGCTCGGGGATGGAGGTGGCCGGATCGACACCGGGCGACTGCGGCAGCATGGCGGCGCCGATGAAGTGGTCCGGGAACAGCTGGCTGACCCGATGACACAGCTCGTTGCAGATCGCCGCCCAGGTGGAACTGGTGTTGAAGTCGCCGATGTGGTGCGCCATGAAGCTCGCACGCGGGCTGAAGATGGTCAGATCGGCGCCGCGTTCCTTCATCAGGCGCAACTGGTTGCTCTCGATGCTGTCGACGAGCTCGTCGTCGCTGATTTTCAGCTCGGACACCTTGGAGCCCAGTTCCGGGGTGGCGAGGTTGTCGACCTGGCGCTTGCGCCATTCTTCCAGCGCCTTGGGCGCGGTGGTGTAGTGGCCGTGGATATCGATGATCATGCTGTTTTACCTGATGTTCAGTTCTGACTTGCCTTGTCCCATTGCAGCTTACCGCCGTCCTTGCCGGTCACCGAATACAAGGCACCAGGCGCATTGCGGGTGGCCTGGAAGGCTTCCAGGGTCTGACCGCGCATGGCGGCGTAGATGTGCAGGTTGGATACCCCCAGCACGGCGCCCAGTTTCTCCAGGCCGAAGAAAATGCAGCCGTAGCGGATCAGGCCGTCCCAGTCGCGGTTGCGCAGCAGGGTGCGTTCTTCTTCACTGAGCCCCGCCTGGTCGAACGACTGCTCCGGCTGTTCGAGGAACAGCGTCCGATGCTCGGGATGGATCATGTCGTGCAAATAACGGTTGAGCCGGTAAGTCTTCTGGCTCACCGCCAGCGTGAACGGATGGGTGCCTTCCAGTTTTTCCACCCCGGCCAGCTCGCGCTCCATCGCGTGCGTCAGGTCCTTGTGGCGCGGCTTGGGCAGGTCGACGTCCGCGTTCTCGTAGATGGCGGTGGCGATACCGGTCATCGACGGCAGATAGTAGGTCTGGTGGGTCTTGTTGACCTGCGCGGACAGCGCGCCGCGCATGATCAGCCACATGATGATTTCCGCGCCTTCCATGCCGCCCAGTTCGGCGTAATCGGCCAGGGTCAGGCGGGTCAGCGCCTGCGGGTCTTTCTCGAACAGCTCGAGGAACTGCCGGTCCCATTCGGTGTTGTTGAAGCCGCATCGCGCGCCGTGCACCTGGTGCGACAGGCCGCCGGTGGCGACGATGGCGACCTTGAGGTCTTCCGGATAGCTCTCGATGGCGTCGCGCAGCGCGAGGCCCAGCTTGTAGCAGCGCGCGGCGGAGGGCACCGGAAACTGCAGCACGCCTACGGCCAGCGGCACGATCGGGGTATCCCACGCGGTCTTGCTGCGGTTGAGCATCGACAGCGGCGACAGGCAGCCGTGATCGAGTGCCTTGTCCTGGAAGAAGGACATGTCGAATTCGGCTGCCATCAGACTGGCACCGATATGCTGCGCCAGGGCGGCGTGGCCGGATACCGGGGGCAGATCGCGAGCCCCGCCGCCCTCGTCGGCCACTCCGTAACGCTCGTCCACGCCCAGGGTGAACGCCGAATAGTGGTCGAAGAAGAACGAGGTGACGTGGTCGTTGTAGATCATGAACAGCACGTCGGGCTGCTTCGCGGCCAGCCATTCCTTCACCGGCCTGAAGGCTTCGAAGATCGGCGCCCACACCGGGTCGTCCTGCTTGTTGCGATCCACGGCAAAACCAATGGTCGGCGTATGGGAGCAGGCAATCCCGCCAATAATTTTCGCCATTTCAATTCTCCAGATCGTTAATCGATAAATCGGTTAGAAGGATTCTTTCGCACGCAGGCCGCTGCCCAGGATGGCTACCGCAGCGACGCAGGCCGGCAGGGCGAGGGACAGGAAGATCGACTGGAAGCCCCAGCCGAGACTGAGCAGCACACCGCCGATCGACGAGCCGAGAATGCTGCCGAAGCGACCGACACCCAGCATCCAGCTCACGCCAGTAGCCCGGGCAATGGTCGGATAGCAGCCCGGCGCGTAGGCATTCAGGCCGGTCTGGGCCCCGCTCAGGCAGAAGCCGGTAGCCAGGATGCACAACACGATCCACGCCGATTGCAGACCGGCGAGCCCCAGCAGAATCAGTGCTGCACCGCCCAGCAGATAAGAGAGGCTGATGACCCGGTTCGGCTTCACCCGGTCCATGGCGAAGCCCACGAAAATGGCACCAACAGTACCGCCCAACTGGAACATGGCCGTGAGGGTGGAAGCACGGTCGATGGAGATGCCCGCATCTTTCATCATGCTCGGCAACCAGCTGGTGGTCAGGTAGATCACCAGCAAACCCATGAAATACGTCAGCCACAGGCTCACCGTGCGGAAGGAATGGCCCTTCGCGAACAGCACGGCGATCGGCTGCTTGGCAGCCACCGGGGCTTCTCTGGAGATAAAGCTCTGCCACATGTCCAGGTTGGTCTGGCAGACACGCGCCATCAGCGGACGGATACGTTCGGCGGAGGCACCACGTGCCACCAGATAACGGGCGGACTCCGGCAGGAAGAAATACATGAACGGCAGCAGGATCAACGGCAAGGCGCCGCCAAACGTCAGCACCGATTGCCAGCCATAGCGCGGGCTCAGGTAGGCTGCCGCGAAACCGATGGCGGCGGAACCCAGATTGAAGCCGGTGAACATGGCCGCAATCACCGAAGAGCGGATGCGTTCCGGCACGTACTCGGCCAGCAGCGTGGTGCTGTTGGGCATAGCCGCACCCAAGGCCAGGCCCGTCAGAAAGCGCAGTAACGCCATCATTTGCGGGCTGCTTGCATGCGCGGTGGCCAGCGTGGCGACACCGAAACCGAGCACCGACGCCAGCAGCACCTTGCGACGTCCGAACCAGTCGGACGAGGAGCCCGCCAGTAAGGCGCCGACGGCCAGACCGATCGGGGCCGCTCCCATCACCGCGCCAAAGGCCGGACGGGAGATATGCCAGTCATGGATGATGGACGGGGCGACAAACCCCATGATGGCCACGTCCATCCCGTCCACGGCGACGATGAGGAAACACAGTACCACCAGCCCCCATTGATACGCCGACATTTTGCGGGAGTTGATGAACTCCCTCACATCAAGAATTCCTGCCTGGTTCATGAGTACTTCCTCCATTGATCTCGTTGTTCCGGTGAAAACCGGCTTGATGACTGTTCTTGTTTTGCATGATTCCTGCGGGCGAGGCATTGGCCGCCACGGCCTGTCTTTAAGCGATCAAGACCTCCCCCTTGAAAAGCGGTCGCGCCGTCCGCAGTAGGGCGATTCCAGGCGCACCGTCACCACTATCTCTGAGCGTGATGGTGAACTCGCCGGTCGGATGCTCGACAGAAAAGGCGCCATCAACCGGCAAAACGACCAATCCACGGCAGATAGTTTCCGGATCGGCGCAGGCGGTAGCGACGGAGGCGGCGCCCAGCACCCCGATGGCGTCATGGCATATTTTGGGAATGAAGGTACGGGTACAGATCGCGCCGCCATCCTGTGGCGCGGCAACCAGCGACATCTTGGGAACCACCTTGTTGCGGACGTCGCCCAGCCCCATGCGCTCGCCAGCCAGCAGGCGGACCTCTTCCACCCGGGCCTTCAGTGGCTGGTTGGCATCCAGTTCGGCGGGAGACTCGTAACCACTGACACCAAGATCGGCCGCCCGCAGCAACACCACCGGCATGCCGTTGTCGATGCAGGTCACTTCAACTCCGGCAAACGAATCACGCTTCGAACCGGTGGGATAAAGCGCGCCGCAGGAAGAGCCCGCCACATTGGAGAAATGCAGTTCAAGAGGTGCCGCGGTGCCGGGCACGCCACTGATACGGGTCCCGCCCTGGTAGTTCACCCGACCGCCGGGTGTATCCACCCAGGCTTCGCACAAACCGCCGGTGTTGACCATGCGGATGCGCACACGGGTCTTGTCTTGCTGGCAATCGAGGAGCCCCTCTTCCAGGGCAAAGGGCGCGACGGCGGCCAGAATGTTGCCGCAGGTCGGTGCATAATCGATACGGTTCTCACCCAGCACAACCTGGCCAAAGAGGTAATCGATATCCACTCCGGGCATCCCGGAAACCGAAATCACCGCGATCTTGGTGGTCAGCGGATGGCCACCGCCAATCCCGTCAACCTGGCGCGGATCGCCCCCTCCCATTACCTGCAACAGGAGGCGGTCGCGTGCCTCCGCCTCTGCAGGCAGATCGCGTGCGTGAAAGAAAGCCGCCTTGGAGGTGCCGCCGCGCATCCACACACACGGCAGATGGCGCAGGCCCGGGTATTCCTGGTTCGTACTCATGGGACGCTTTCGGCCTCATCGTGAATCACAGACCCACTATATGAATTTCCCCTCCGGGTGCCGTTGCCCCATCGTGATCATGCGTTCCATTTTTGTGAACGCACTGGCCTAAAGCCAAAAAAATCAATATAAATCCATTGATTCTTAAAGATTATTTTTGATGAGAGCAGCAATCACGTGATGAGCGATGATCAGGCAGGGGAGCGGGGCGACGACATACTGCGCCACTTGCGGGTGTTTCTTTCCGTTGCCCGTAGCGGAAGCGTCTCCCGCTCCTCCGAGCAAATCTACAAAGCGCCATCGGCCATCACCCGGTCGCTGACCCAGCTTGAGCAGACGCTGGGGCAGGAACTGTTCGAACGGAAACCACGAGGCATGCTGCTGAACGGCTACGGAGAAGCCGTGCTGACGCGGGGCATGCGTATTCAGGAGGAGATCGTGGCCGCGGCAACCGAGCTATGTCAGCGTCCGGGCCATAACGTCGCTTCACTGACCCAACTGCTGATGAGCGGGCGCAAGCTGCACGTATTTGTCGCGCTGGCCGAGCATGGCCATCTCGCCGCCGTCAGCAGCCAAATGAAACTGTCCAAATCCGGCGTCAGCATGTCGCTGGCCAGGCTGGAAGAGGCGCTGGGGCAACCGCTGTTTCAACGCATGGCGCAAGGCTTGGTCACAACCGATGCCGCCTCGCGGCTCCTTCTGCACGCCAAACGCGCCTTCGCGGAGATGCGCCATATCCAGGCCGACTTGTCCGCCCTGCAGGGCTCGCTGCACGGCACGATCACCATCGGCGCGCTCCCGCTGTGCCGCACTCGATTGTTACCCGCCGCGATTGCACAACTACTCGGTAAGTACCCTCTGCTGCAGATCAAGACCTTTGAAAGTCCTTATGATGAGCTGGCCAAGGGATTGCGTTGCGGCGATATCGATTTCATTTTTGGCGCGTTGCGTTCAGAGAAAGAAAGCAGCGATCTGAAAAGCGAGAGCTTGTTCAAAGACAGCGTCGGCCTGTTCTGCCGGAAGGATCACACGCTGACCCGGCAAGCGGCGGCTATCGGACTGGGCCAGGTCGCGCGGGAAAAATGGATACTGCCTCGCCAGGACTCCCCCACGCGCCAGGTGCTGAACCGGGCCTTCCTTGACCACCAGCTCCCTGTCCCGGAGCCGTCCGTCGAAACGGGAGACCTTGCCATTCTGCGCAATCTTCTGACCCATACCGATCTGATCACCGCCACCTCCCCACACCAACTGCACTACGAGATCGAATCAGGACTCGTAGTCCAGCTGCCCGTCCATCTTGCCGGCACCGAACGGGAAATCGGCATTACACAACGACAGGGTTCTCTCCCTTCTCCAGCCATTACGGCCATGCTCCATGAGATCAGGGATATGATCAGAATCTCTCCCTTGGCAGTAACCCTGCCGATCCGGAAGGGAGCCGGGTAAAGCATCGGGCGATTAGTTGCGCCAGCGACGGCTCGACTACCGGTTTCCACGGCACCAGGCACGGCCCCATGCCCTCTGCGATCATGGCGAACCGCCCGCTGGCGAGCATCACGCTTCGCCGGTAGACGCCGCTGATCCGCTCGCCATCGGCCACCGGCCGATGCGCCAAGCCGGTTTCGGCAGCGATGGTCTGCACGGCCTTCTCCAAGATCCGCTGCCAACCGCTCGCACTGTTTGTGGCCGGGCTTCGGCCTTGTCCTCGACCTTTCTGCATAGCCCGTTGGTCGGCAAACGGTCCGGAGCAGCCGTTTGGTGAAGATTCCGCCAACTACCGCAGCTCGGCCAAAGCGGTCTTCCATGCCATCTGTCTTGAGCGACCGTTCCGGGGTGCATTCCGGCCATTTCCCATGCACCGTTGCCGAAGGCCTGCTTTCTGATTTGGGGAACACTCACTTCCGCCACGTTGCTACCGTTCGAGCCCAGGCAGATTCCAAGAGGCAAGAAGTATGACCATCCGCAGAGCGGTTAACACAAGCAAATCAAGTCGCTGTACCGTCGTTGCTAGGGCTTGCGAAAATGCTCAATCAAAAAATCAATGAATGCTCTTGCGCGAGCGGTCTGGTTACGTCGGTTTGAGTAGTAGACGAACAGGTCCGCTGAAGGGAGAGTGAAGTCCGGCAGCACAACTCTCAGCCTGCCACTTTCCAAATACTTCGTAAGATCCCATTCTGATCGAATCAAAATCCCGTGGCCATCGAGTGCCCAGCCGAGGACGATATCGCCATCGTTGCTCGACATTGCCCCATGTACCTTCATGACCTCGCTGTGTTCATCGTGCATGAAGCGCCAGATGCCATACGCATAGTCGTTTTGGCGATGGATGATGCAGCGATGGTTTGTGAGATCGGCAAGGGTCTTCGGCGTGCCGTGTCGTTCCAGATAAAGCGGCGACGCGCACAGGAACCGCCGGTTCGACATGAGGCATCTGGCGTTGAGCCTCTGGTCGGGCAGCGCGCCAAAGCGAATCGCCATATCGACGCCGCTTTCGACAAGATCGATGGGCTTGTCGGTCACCTCGAGCTGCATCTCTACCATGGGATGCCGCTTGGCAAATTCGGACGCCAGCGGCGCGATCGTAGTACGGCCGAAACCGAGCGTAGCATTCACCCGTAACAGGCCGCGCAACTCCGAGCTACCGCTCGACACCGCATCTTCCATCTCGCGAAGCTGGGCAAGAATCCGCGTCGCATACAGCAGATAGGTTTCCCCTTCTTTCGTCAGGCTGGTGCTTCGTGTCGTCCGGTTGACAAGCCGCACTCCGAGGCGGCTTTCCATTTGCGCAAGCCGCTTGGTCGCCGCTGGAGGCGTCAAATCAAGAGCCCGTGCGGCAGCTGACAGGTTGCCGTGTCGGGCAATCTGCACAAAAAACTCTAGTTCGGACGCGATGTCGTTTTTCACTGAAAGTAAATAATCATGTGATTTTCGGTGAAGTATAAGCGCGCTTTCCACGACTAAGCTAGGGGCTCCATAACGCATGCATCAACTTGTTCGATGCCTTAGGAGACCCCCATGAGAATCGTTGAAATTCGCGAAAAGACCGTACCCATCAGCTCGCCGATCCGCAATGCCTACATCGACTTCAGC
>JACPUY010000195.1 GCA_016192025.1 Pseudogulbenkiania sp.
GACGGTTATTCAGCACTTACATTGTTTGATTACTTCTTCCACGATTGTTGACAAGTCATGCTTGATGACCATAGCAAGTCAGTCCCACCCCTTCCCATCCCGAACAGGACCGTGAAACGCCTTAGCGCCGATGATAGTGCGGCATTCGCCGTGTGAAAGTAGGACACCGCCAGACTCCCCATTCTCGTGCCAATCACTGATTCGCACGCAGTAAAAACCCCCAGTGTGCATGCACTGGGGGTTTTTGCATTCGGTGTTCGCTCTTGTGACGTTTTTAGTTGTACAGTTTCATCTTCCTTGCAGAGTTGCCCGGTCGCCACTTTGGCGTGTTCACATCAGACCGGCCTTGAAGGTCCTGTAGATCTGTCCGTCGGAATGGAATAGTCGCATTTGAAATCGTTTCTCGGTCTTACCGTCAATATCAGGAAGTCAGCCCTTCCCATTTTGGGTTGGCTTGCGCTTTGTTTCTTGACGGCCTTGCTCTGGCTTCAGACGGAGCGAAGTCGTTTGGAAGAGGGCTTTGAAAAAGATGGTCGTGCGGCCTATGTGCAGATTGCGCGAAAGCTGGACCAGAGTGAAGCCGTTCTCCAGGCTGCGCACGCCATGGTGGCCTCGCGTGAGAGATTCGACCTATCGGCTTTGAGCGCCTTTTCTTATGAAATCCTAGGTAATTACCCCAAGCTGTATACGATTGTTTTTTACCAGAAAATCGTGAAGTCGGAACGAGAACGTTATCTTGAGCAAATGACGCGTCACACCGGTGTCACCGTCAATATCACGGATTTCGATATCAATCGTCGCCGTTCCTGGTTATCGGCACCACAGCGCGATATTTACTATCCGGTAACGATGGTAGAGCCGACCTCGTTGGAATCGCGGGCACTTTATGGCTACGACATATTGCATGAGCCCAGGCTGGCCCGAGAACTGAAAGAGGCTATTGCGACGGGAGAAATCGTGGTCTCGATGCCGTTCGAACTGAACGGAGGGGCGCGGGTTTATCTGTTGATGAAGGGGGTGTACCGCAATGGCGGGCCGGGTGTGATCCCGCTACGCCCGGACTCGCCGTTGGTAGAGGGGGTTGTTGCGGTGCAGGTTCACTTTGAGCAATTGCTGGCTCCGCTACGCCTTGAGTCCCAGTCCCTGAATATTGCCCTGTATCAGCGGGAACTACCGGGAGTGCATGGCTCGCTACTGCTCTATGAGCGTTCGTTCAAGCCGGCAAAGGCTTCGCAGTGGCCGTTATTCCAGCGCTTCGAATCGAAAATGGACTTGCCGAGTGAGGCTCAGCCTTTTGTATTGAGCCTGTCGCGCAATGTCACCTGGGCCGAATTGCGCCTCAGCGTGCTGGTTTTCCAGGAGTTGCTGGTGACCTTGCTATTGCTGGCCCTCTGGCAGGTTTACCTGCAGCGTCTTTACCTCCATCGAGCCAGATCGTCCGCCGACGAGGCCCTGTTCAGCCAGCGGGAGCGGGTGGAAGTGGCTTTGAACGCCATTCGGGATGGCGTGATCACGCTGAGCCATGATCGTCGGGTGGAATGGGTCAATCCGATGGCCCAGGAACTGTTGGGGCTCCAAGCGGAACAGATTCTGGGCCGTGACTATCGGGAGGTGTTGCGACTGCAACTTGGGCTCTCAGACGTCTCCAGGGTCGATCCGATCGGGCAGAGTTTTCTGTATCAGCAGGTGGTGGAGTTCCCGGACGAACTGTTGCTATCGACCTTTTACGGGGAAACGCGCTTGGTCGAGGGAGCCGTGGCCCCGTTGTTTTCCCGTACCGGGGAGATGAATGGCGCCGTTTGTGCGATCCGCGACATGGGGCCGATCCGGCGTCGTGCCCAGGCGGTGTTGGAGGCCAGCGAAAATCGGGTGCGCGACCACCTCGAGAAGTTGTCCCACGTCGCACGTCTGCACACCATGGGAGAGATGGCCTCGGGGATTGCACACGAATTGAATCAGCCGCTGGCGGCCATCAGCAATTACTGCGCTGCGTCGCTGGCCATGCTGGAGGATGTTGAGGAGGCACCGGTACAGGTTGCCGATGCCTTGAAGGCGGCAATCCGCCAGGCCGAGCGTTCCGGTGAAATCATCAAGCGTTTGCGTGCCTTCGTCAGCAAACGCAGCATGGACGTCCGCCAGATCGATTTGAATCTGCTGGTCGGTAACAGTCTGTTCCTGGCCGAATATGACCTGCGCAGCAATGGTGTTCAGGTGGTGCAGATGCTATCGGCAAATCCGGTGACCGTGATGGCGGACAGCATCCAGATAGAACAGGTGCTGATGAACCTTCTTTCCAATGCGATCGAGGCGATGAAGGGCGAGCGGGAAGGCTGTCGTCAGCTGGTGATTCACAGCCATGTGGTGCTATCCCAGGCCATATTGGAGGTCCGGGACAGTGGCCGGGGAATTTCGCCGGAGGTCGAAGCGGTGCTGTTTCATCCCTTCTATTCGACCCGCGAGGGTGGGATGGGCTTGGGTCTGTCTATCTGCCAGACCATCGTCGAGCAGTATGGCGGTTCGATCGAGGCAGAAAATATTCCGGGCAGCGGGGCGTGTTTCCGTCTCCGGCTGCCCTTCGCCCCCGCCTTGTCGCCGCCGGCTGCTCCGCCGGCTGCGCTACCGTTGGGTGTTACTCGCTAGCGTTCTTGCCGGTATTGCGCGAAGAGCGTTCCTCGCGCGGGGTGATGCCGAAATGGTTGCGATAGCTGCTGGAAAAGTGCGGGCCACTGGAGAAGCCGCAGGCCAGTCCGATCTGCACGATGGACTTGGAGGTTTGCTGCAGTAGCTGCCGTGCGCGTTTGAGGCGCAGCTCGAGATAGTATTTCGAGGGAACGGCCGACAGGTGCTGTTTGAACAGGCGTTCCAGTTGCCGCCGGGAGATGCCGACGTAATAGGCGATGTCGTCGGTGGTCAGCGGTTCTTCGATATTGGCTTCCATCAGGCTGACGGCTTCCGTCAGCTTGGGCTGGCTGGCGCCGATGCGGGTGGCCAGCGGGATGCGCTGTCGTTCGTTGCCGGGCCGGATGCGTTCCATGCTGAACAGCTCGGACAGCTGGGCGGCGAAGTCGTGTCCTTGCTGTTGCCCGACCAGCACCATCATGAAGTCGAGCGTCGAGGCGCCACCGGCGCAACTCATCCGGTTGCGGTCGATTTCATACAGGTTGGACGAAACGATGACTTCGGGAAATTCTTCGGTGAAACGGTTGATCTCTTGCCAGTGAATGGTGCTGCGGTGGTTGTTCAGCAAGCCCGCGCGGGCCAGCCAGTAGCTACCGCAGCCGATGCCGATCAATTGCAGCTTTTCTGCGGCTTGGGCGTGAATCGTCTTGCCCAGTTCGTCTGCATCCACATCTCCAGTGATTTCATCGGTAATGATGAATAGTCCGTCCAGCTTCGGGGCGTAGGTGAGCGGCAGGTCAACCGGGGTCTTGATGCCGTTGGTCAGGGTTATCGCGTCGCCGCTGGGCGACAGGAGCAGAAACTCGTAGAGTTTCTTTTCCGCCAGCTGATTGGCTCGGGACAGCACTTCGGTAATCAGGGCCAGATCGGCCATGGCGGCATGGGGCAACAGCAGAATGCCGTAGCGAAGCGGTTTGGCGACTTGCGTCTGCATAGCCATAGTTGACCGATAAAACGAAACTCTGAGGGGAAAAGAACTCTGCCAGGCCCGAGACTTGGCAGAGTTTCTGCTTTAATGCGGTAATTGTATGATTATTTCAGGCTGCCCGAGAGGAATTGTGCCAGCCGTTCGCTCCTCGGGTTGACCAGTACTTCTTTCGGATTGCCTTGCTCTTCGATCCGCCCCTGGTGCAGGACGATGGCGTGGTTGGAGACCTCGCGGGCGCAGCCCATCTCGTGCGTCACCACCACCATGGCCCGGCCTTCGCGGGCGAGGTCCTGCATCACGCGCAGCACTTCGCCGACCAGTTCCGGGTCGAGCGCCGAGGTCGGTTCGTCGAACAGCATGACTTCTGGCTCCATCGCCAGCGCCCGGGCAATGGCCACGCGCTGCTGTTGCCCGCCGGACATGTGGGAGGGGTACTTATCTTCGACGTTTTTCAGGCCGACTTTTTCCAGGTATTTGCGGGCGCGGGCGATGGCTTCGTCCTTGGAGACACCGAGCACGTGCATCGGGGCTTCGATGATGTTTTCCAGCACGGTCATGTGGGCCCACAGGTTGAAGTGCTGGAACACCATGGCCAGCTTGGTGCGAAGACGCGCCAGTTGCTTGGCGTCGCCGGCCTTGAGGGCGCCGTGGCGGCTGTCCGGGACCAGCTGGAGCTCTTCGCCGGCGGCAAAGATCTTGCCGCTGTTGGGCTGTTCCAGCAGGTTGATGCAGCGCAGGAAGGTACTCTTTCCCGAGCCGGACGAGCCGATGATGCTGATGACGTCGCCGGCATGGGCGGTCAGCGACACGCCCTTGAGCACTTCGTGGCTGCCGTAGCTTTTGTGGATATCGGCGACGTGCAGCTTGACTTGGCTGTCGAGGCCGGCGGTGGTGGCGTTGGGGTGTTCGATCGGTTTCATCGCTCAGCAAATCCCTGTCTTGAATGCGTCGTGGGTTGCGAACCGGGCCACTGTGGGCGGTGGCCGGGCACACTGCGTGGGCGGGTGTTACGTCGCCTCACGCGATAATCGGATCCATCTTGTCGTTGGCGGCCCGGCTCAGTGCTTGCGCGGAGCCAGGTAGGCCAGCCAGCGCCGCTCGGCCAGCTTGAACAGCCATACGAACAGGAAGGTGAAGGCGAGGTAGATCAAGCCCGCCATCAGGAACGGTTCGAACGGCATGTAGGTGTCGCTGTAGATGCGGCGCGCGACGCCGGTCACGTCGGCCAGCGTGACCAGGCCGGCGATCGAGGTGCCTTGCAGCATCATCACCACTTCATTGCTGTAGGCCGGCAGGGCGCGGCGCAGCGCGGCGGGGATGATGATGCGGCGCATCATCAGCCACTTGCTCATGCCCATGGCCTTGGCGGCTTCGATCTCGCCCCAGTGGGTGTTGCGGATCTGGCCGGCAATGATCTCGGTGGTGTAGGCCGCGGTATTCAGCGTGAAGGCCAATAGCGCGCAGAAATAGGCTTCCTGCAGGTATTCCCAGGTCCAGCTGTCGCGCACGACCTGGAACTGCGACAGGCCGTAGTAGATGATGAACAGCTGCACCAGCATCGGGGTGCCGCGGAATACGTAGGTGTACAGCCAGACCGCGCTGGCCACCAGGCGGTTCTTGGAGACGCGCATCAGCCCCAGCGGAATCGACAGCAGCAACCCGCCGACCAGCGAGTAGAACAGCAGTTCCAGTGTCAGGATCAGGCCGTCGGTGGTGGACAGCACCGGCTCGCCGCTGCCGCCACCCAGGAAGGTCGGGAAATTCTCGATCATCAGATTGACGTCAATCACAGCTCACTCTCCCTCACGCCCGTGGAATAGCGTTTGTTCAGCGCGTTCAGGGCCACAATCGAAACCGTGGTGATCAGCAGATAGATCGCCGCCACTACCATGTAGACGGTAAAGGGTTCCTGGGTGATGGATTTGGCGGTGTCCGCCTTGTACATCATGTCGTTCAGGCCGATGACCGAGACCAGCGCGGTGGATTTGACCAGCACCAGCCAGTTGTTGGAAAAGCTCGGCAGGGCGAAGCGCACCATCTGCGGCGCGGTGACGCGGAAGAACACCCTGAGCGGCGACATGCCGTACGCCAGGCCGGCTTCCATTTGCCCCTTGGGGACGGACATGATGGCGCCGCGGAAGGTTTCGGTCATGTAGGCCCCGAAAATGAAGCCGATGGTGAGAATGCCCGCGATCATCGGGTTGATTTCCGGCGCCGCCCAGCCGAGGCGCTCGGCCAGATCGTTGATCAGCATCTGCCCGCCGAAAAACAGCAGGAACATCCAGACCAGGTCGGGCACGCCGCGCACCACGGTGGAATAGAGTTCGGCCAGCCAGACCAGGGCGCGGGAATGCGCCATCTTGAACATGGCGCCGACCAGTCCGAGGAAGACCGACACTACCAGCGAAGCCGCGGCCACTTCCAGTGTCAGCGCCGCGCCTTCCAGAATGCTGGGAAGATAACCCTGCAAAAACATGCTGCTCTCCATTGAATTGCCGTAGCCGGCAGGGTTTGACGGCGAACGTCGAGGATTCGCCGTCGCTGCCGCTTACTTGCCGTAGATGTCGAAGGAGAAGTACTTCTTCTGGATCTTGTCGTAGCTGCCGTCGGCACGTACCTGCTTGAGCGCCTTGTTGATGCGCTCGAGCAGGGCGACATCGACCTTGCGCACGGCGATGCCGGCACCCTCACCGAAGTATTTCGCTTCGTTATAAGCCGGGCCGGCAAACGCGAAGCCCTTGCCGTTTGGCGTCTTCAGGAAGTCGGTGTCGCCGACGGCGGCATCGACGAAGCTGGCATCCAGACGGCTGGCCTTCAGGTCGAGGAAGGATTCCGGCGCCTTGCCGTACGACACCAGTTTGGCGCCGAGCTTGACCCAGTGGTCGCGGGCGTATTTTTCCTGGATCGAGGAGCGCAGCACGCCGATCTTCTTGCCCTTGAACCAGGCTTCGTTGATCGCCGTGTCGTTCTTGGCCAGCAGGCGGCTCGGCATGTTGTAGTATTTGTCGGAGAAATTGACCGCTTTCTTGCGATCTTCGGTGATATTCATCGAGGCGATGATGGCGTCGAACTTCTTGGCATGCAGCGCCGGGATGATACCGTCAAAGTCTTGCGGAACCACTTCGCAGGTCACTTTCATCGCGGCGCACAGGGCCTGGGCGATGTCCGGGTCGAAGCCGGTCATCTTGCCGTCGGGGCCTTGCTGGGAAAACGGTGGGTAACTGGCATCGGTGGCAAAACGCAGCGTTTCGGCGTGAGCGGTGGCGGTCAGCGCGCACAGCAGCGCGCCCAGCGTCAGCAAGGGCTTCTTCATGGGGTCTCCAGCGGGTATTGGGGGCAGCGGAGGCAGCCCGCAGCGTGGCCGCAGGCTGTCACAGGTTGGCCGAAACTCAGTTGCCGTACACGTTGAAGGTGAAGTACTTGTCCTGCACCTTCTTGTAGGAACCATCCTTGCGGATCTGGTCGATGGCGCCATTCAGGCGTTCGAGCAAGGCCTTGTTGCCCTTCTTCACGGCGATGCCGGCGCCGAGGCCGAAATACTTGGTGTCGTTGTATTCCGGACCGACGAAGGCAAAACCCTTGCCGCGTGGGGTTTTCAGAAACTCCTGGTCGCCGACGGCGCCGTCGACGAAGACGGCGTCGAGCCGGCCGCTGGTCAGGTCAAGGAAGGACTCAGGAGCCTTGGTGTAGGCGACGACCTTGGCGCCGCTCTTGCCCCAGTAATCCTTGGCGAATTTTTCCTGGGTCGAGGCGCGCAGCGTGCCGATCTTCTTGCCCTTGAAGCTGTTCTGGTCGACGGTTGTGCCGACCTTGGCGATGATGCGGCTGGGGATGTTGTAGTACTTGTTGGTGAAGTCGACGGCCTTTTTGCGCTCGTCGGTGATCTGCATCGACGACAGGATGGCGTCGAACTTGTTGGTGTTCAGCGCCGGGATCAGGCCGTCCCAGTCCTGCGGGACGATTTCACAGGTGGCTTTCATGGCCGTGCACAGCGCATGGGCCATGTCGATATCGAAGCCCTGGGGTTTGCCGTCCGGGCCCTGCTTGGAAAATGGCGGGTAATTCAGGTCAACGCCAAAGCGGATAGTCTCTGCCTGTGCGGCGGACGCGAATAGCGGGGCGGCCAGCGCCACTGCCATCAAAACCTTTTTCATCGAGTGCCTCTCTATATTTCTCAAAACTTCAACCGGGTGTCAGGGGGGCTCCTGACATGGCCCCGCTTAAGGCCGTGCCGAAGTGGTCAGCGCTGCCGGGATACGGCTGGCTACCCATCGGTTTTCTAGTCAGCCGGTCATGCCCCGGCCCTTGTGTGAGCCCATGGTGGCACGAACATTTGCTGTCGAACAATCCGCACGCCCCGGCAGAGGAGGGGTGAGAAAACGAAGCCGCGCATTTTACTGGGGTTTTTGTATCCTGAAAAACATAATAAAAAACAATACGTTACTGTTTATTTTTGGCGGCTCGGCAACGAAATCTCACAAAAGTCTTTTTATAATTGGCTGTCGCATTGCTATAAGCCTAAGAGTGGTGGAAAAAGCAATCCCCTACCCTTGGCAAAAAAGGGATGCTGCAGTGCAACCAAAGAAGATGTAAGAGCGTGTCGCTTTACGGAAATCCTGTGCCGATCGACCCCTCTACAATCCTTGCTCAGCAGAACCCTTACCCCTGCACCACAACCCCGCACGACAACACAGAGAAAACCCAATGTCCCTCACCAACATGACAGAGCATGCCAGCCTGATCGACGACATCCAGGCGGAGGCCGACAGCAAGTTGTCCAGTGACGAGCAACGGAAACTGGCCCCTTTCTTTCCGGTCTATTTTGAAGAGGCAGAGTACGACGACCTGCGCCGTTATTCGTCGCTGGACTTGTTCGGCGCCGCGATCGCCCATTACGACTTTGCGCAGCAGCGCAAGGCCGGCGCTTACAAGGCCCGTATCTACAATCCGGACTTCGAACGTGACGGCTGGCAGAGCACGCACACCGTGATCGAGGTGGTCGGCGACGATATGCCGTTCCTGATCGACTCGCTGGCCATGCTGCTGTCGCGCTACAACCTCAACCTGCACCTGCTGATTCACCCGGTGCTGGCCGTGGCGCGCGATGGCAAGGGGCAACTGGTCGAACTCAAGCGCACCGAAGGCCGCGACCTGCCGCTGGAATCGTGGATTCATGTGGAGATCGACCGCGTGTCCGACGCGGCCACGCTCAAGCGGCTGGAAAATGACCTGAACCGCGTCATTTCCGACATCCGCCTGGTGGTGAATGACGAACCGAAGATGCGTGTGGCGCTGGCCGAGATCGCCGACGACTTGGCCAAGGTCAAGGGTGCGCGTGCCGATGAAGCGCAAGAGGCCATCGATTTTCTGCACTGGATGGGCGATAACCATTTCCTGCTGATGGGCTATTGCGATTACGACCTGGTCAAGCGCGACGGCAAGGACAGCCTGAAGATCATCAAGGACAGCGGGCTGGGCATCCTGAAGGAGCAGGGCGACAAGGAATACTCCGTCAGCTTCGAACAGCTGCCGCAAGAGTTGCGTGAACTGGCGCACCTGCCGCAGCTGATCATCCTGAACAAGTCGCAGACCCGTTCGATCATTCATCGTCCGGCCTACATCGACTTCGTCGGCATCAAGCGCTTCAACAGCAAGGGCGAAGTGATCGGTGAACGCCGCTTCCTCGGCCTGTACACGGCCCATGCTTACCACGCGCCGCTGAAGAACATCCCGCTCCTGCGTCGCAAGGCCGAATACGTCGTCAATTACTGCGATTATGTCGACAACAGCTACAAGGCCAAGACACTGGGCTTCGTGCTGGAGAACTACCCGCGCGACGAGCTGTTCGAAATCCCGGCTGAAACCCTGGCCCCGATCATCGAAGGCATCGTCAACCTGCAGGAACGGCCGCGCGTGCGGCTGTTCGTGCGCACCGACCGCTACCACCGTTACGTCAGCTGCCTGGTGTACGTGCCGCGCGACAGCTTCAATACCGAAGTTCGGCTGAAAATCGAGAAGGTGCTGCTGAACGCCTTCAACGGCACCTCGGCCGAGTTCAGCGTGCAGATCGGCGACGGTACGCTGGCGCTGGTGCACTACACTATCCGCACCCATGCGGCCGACCTGCCGGCATTCCACGAATCGGATATCGAGGCGGAAATCGCCCGCGTGGTGCGCGGCTGGCAGGAAGAGCTGCATCAATTGCTGGTCGAGGCGCATGGCGAAGAGCAGGGCAACACGCTGTTCCATCGCTACAAGGGCGCGTTCCCAGTGGCCTACCGCGAAGAGTTCGCCGCCCGCAACGCCGTACTCGACACCCAACTGATGGAGTCACTGGGGGGCGAGCAGCGCCTCGGCATGAAGCTGTATCGCCCGCTGCATCGCGGCACCAACGCCTTCAACCTGAAACTGTTCAGCGCCGGCGAACCGCTCGGCCTGTCGGCCAGCCTGCCCATCCTCGAGAACATGGGTGTACGCGTGCGTGATGAACATCCCTATCGCGTGCAGACGGCCGATGGCGCCGTGGTCTGGATCAGCGATTTCGGCCTCGACGTCGGCAACGCCTACGAGCAGATGGCGCGGGAAGAGGTGCAGCACGACTTCCAGGAACTGCTGTCGCAAGTGTTCGCCAAACGCTGCGAGAACGACGGCTTCAACCGTCTGGCGCTGGTAGCCGGCCTCGACTGGCGTGAAATCTCGCTGGTGCGTGCCTTGGCCAAGTACCTGCGTCAGGGTGGCCTGACTTTCAGCCAGGCCTATATCGAGCAGTGCGTGGCCAATTACCCGGCCATCACCCGTCATCTGGTCAGCCTGTTCCAGACGCGGCTGGACCCGCTCAACGCTGACGACACGGTGGCCGAAACACTGCAGGCCGAGCTGAAGGATATGCTCGACAAGGTGGCCAACCTGGACGAGGACCGCATCCTCAACGGTTTCCTGTCGGTCATCCGGGCGGTGCGCCGCACCAACTTCTGGCAGAAGGCCGAGGATGGCGACTTCAAGTCCTACATCTCGTTCAAGCTGGAGTCCAACGCCATTCCGTTCCTGCCGCAACCGCGCCCGATGTTCGAGATCTGGGTGTACAGCCCGCGCGTCGAAGGCGTGCATCTGCGCGGCTCGAAGGTGGCACGCGGCGGCCTGCGCTGGTCCGACCGCATGGAAGACTTCCGCACCGAGGTGCTGGGTCTGGTCAAGGCGCAGATGGTCAAGAACTCGGTGATCGTGCCGATGGGCTCCAAGGGTGGTTTCGTCGGCAAGCAACTGCCGCCGCCGAGCGACCGTGAAGCCTTCATGGCCGAGGGGATAGCCTGCTACAAGACCTTCATTTCAGCGCTCTTGGACGTGACCGATAACCTGGTGACCGGGCAGATCGTGCCGCCGCAAGACGTGCGCCGCCTGGACCCGGACGATCCGTACCTGGTGGTGGCCGCCGACAAGGGTACCGCGACCTTCTCCGACATCGCCAACGGCATCTCCGAACAGTACGGCTTCTGGCTGGGTGATGCCTTCGCCTCCGGTGGTTCGGCCGGCTATGACCACAAGGGCATGGGCATTACCGCGCGCGGCGCCTGGGAATCGGTGAAACGCCACTTCCGTCACCTGGGCGTCAACACCCAGGAGCAGGATTTCACCGTGATCGGCATCGGCGACATGGCCGGCGACGTGTTCGGCAACGGCATGCTGCTGTCCGAGCACATCCAGCTGATCGCGGCGTTCAACCACCTGCACATCTTCCTCGATCCGACGCCGAATGCGGCGGCGAGCTTCGCCGAGCGTGCGCGCCTGTTTAACCTGCCGCGTTCCAGCTGGACCGATTACAACCGCGAGCTGATCTCCAAGGGCGGCGGCATCTTCGAGCGCAGCGCCAAGTCGATTCCGCTGTCGCCGGAAGTGAAGGCCTGGCTGGAAACCGACAAGGACAGCATGGCGCCGAACGAGCTGATCCACGAGATCCTCAAGGCCCGTGCCGACATGCTGTACAACGGCGGCATCGGTACCTACGTCAAGGCCTCGACGCAGAGCCATGCCGACGCCCGCGACCGCGCCTGCGATCCGGTGCGTGTCGACGGCCGCGAGCTGCGCGTGAAAGTGGTGGCCGAAGGCGGCAACCTGACGTGCACCCAGTTGGGTCGCGTCGAGTTCGCCTTGCACGGCGGCCGCATCTGCACCGACGCCATCGACAACTCGGCCGGGGTGGATTGCTCCGACCACGAGGTCAACATCAAGATCCTGCTCGGTGCCGTGATGCAGGCCGGCGACATGACGCTGAAGCAGCGTAACGAACTGCTGGCCGAGATGACCGAGGAAGTGGGCCATCTGGTGCTGCGCAACAACTACCTGCAGACCCAGGTGCTGGCGATCAAGCAGCAGGAGTCGGCGTCGATACTGTCCACCCATGCGCGCATGATCAGCCACATGGAGAAGACCGGCGAGCTGAACCGCGAAATCGAATACCTGCCGTCCGAACCCCAGATCAATGACCGTCGTCTGGCGCGGCAAGGTCTGACTGGGCCGGAGGTGGCCGTGCTGCTGGCCTACAGCAAGATCTCGCTGGATCAGGCGATTCTGGCCACCGATGTGCCGGACGACGCCGATTTTCTGCCGGTGCTGGTGAACTACTTCCCGAAACCACTGCAGCAACGCTTCCGCAGCCAGATGGAGAACCACCATCTGAAGCGCGAGATCATCGCCAACCAGCTGGCCAACCAGATCATCAACCGCATGGGCACGACCTTCGTGTTCCGCTTGCAGGAGGAGTCGCCGTTCTCTGCGGCGGATGTCGCCCGCGCTTGGTGGATTGCCAGCCGGGTGTTCGACGCCGAGCAGTTGTGGGGCGAGATCGAGGCGCTGGACAACCAGATCCCGGCCGATCAGCAGATGGAACTGATGGTGATCGTGCGCACGCTGATCGAGCGCGTGACGCGCTGGGTGCTGCGCAACAAGCGTCCGTTCAGCTCGGTCAACGCCGTGATCGAGCAGTACGGTGCCAAGGTGCAGACACTGCTGGCCTCGCTGCCGGAGCTGATCAGTGCCGAGGATTACCCGGCCGTGGCGATGATGGAAGCCCGTCTGGATATCCCGAACCTGCCGGCCAGTCTGGCGCGCGTGCTGGCGCGTCTGGAGTTTGCCGTGCCATTGATGGACATCATCGAGATTGGCGAGGGCGAGGAGCAGACCCAGGATGTGCTGGCCCGCAACTACTATCGCCTGGGGCAGGTGCTGCAGCTGGACTGGATGCGCGAGGCTATCACCCGCCTGCCGCGCGACAACCGCTGGCAGTCGCTGGCGCGCTCCGCGCTGCGTGACGATCTGTATCGTCTGCACCGCAAGGTCGCCAAGTTGGCCATCCAGGAGTGCCACGAGGAAGAAAACCTGGCCGATGCCTGGCTGGAAAAGCGTCATCACGACGTGGAAACGTGCCACCAGATGTTTGCCGAGCTGCAGGCCTTCCAGGCGCTGGATCTGGCCATGTTGTCCGCCGGCATGCGCGAGCTGAACAACCACCTGCTGGCCTGATCGATTCGTTTCTCCCTAAACCGGCCGTAAGGCCGGTTTTTTTTACCTAAAGTGTTTAATATACTTGCCGGTTCTTATGGTTAATAAAATAGACATTTTGTGTGTTCTTTAACAAATGTTGGTTTTTATTGGCCTTATATGTAAATAGTTCAAGCAAATTGATGTGTTTGTTCAGTTTTTGTTGTATTTATTTAACGCTTTTGTCTTTGTGGTTTTACTTGAAATTAAACATTGTTGATCGGTCGTGCCGTTGTGGGCTATCGTTGCGCTACAGGTTTCAAGCAAAAGCTCACGATTGGCCCGCCCACTACGCGGTACGAAAACAGGAGCTGGATCGCCTATAACACAGGCGCCTGTACGAGAAATAGAATCATGTTCCGCCAAGCGGACGTTTAGTCTCAGAGGAGAAACCATCGTGCCAGAAGTCGTCCCCGACAATGATGTACTGGTCAGCTTTCGCGGTGTTCAGAAGAGTTACGATGGCGAGAGCCTGATCGTCAAGCATCTGGATCTCGATATTCAGAAAGGTGAATTTCTGACCCTGCTCGGGCCTTCCGGTTCCGGCAAGACCACCTGCTTGATGATGCTGGCGGGATTCGAGAC
Source organism: Pseudogulbenkiania sp. (assembly GCA_016192025.1). GTDB lineage: Bacteria > Pseudomonadota > Gammaproteobacteria > Burkholderiales > Chromobacteriaceae > Pseudogulbenkiania. The sequence goes on from JACPUY010000195.1 coordinate 13,727, forward strand.
CCCGACGCATGGCGAGATTCGCCTGAATGGCGCCCTGCTCAACCATGTGCCGCCGCACAAACGCAATATCGGCATGGTGTTCCAGAACTATGCCCTGTTCCCCCACATGACGGTCGGCGAAAACCTCGCCTATCCGCTGAAAATCCGCAACTTCTCCAAGTCGGACGTCGATGCCAAGGTGCTGCACGCCTTGTCGATGGTCAAGCTGGAAAAACTGGCACACCGCTACCCGGCCCAGCTCTCCGGCGGTCAGCAGCAGCGCGTGGCGCTGGCGCGCGCGCTGGTGTTCAGCCCGCAGCTGGTGCTGATGGATGAACCGCTGGGTGCGCTGGACAAGCAGCTGCGCGAGCACATGCAGATGGAGATCAAGCATATCCACGACTCGCTCGGCGTGACCGTGGTCTACGTGACCCATGATCAGGGCGAGGCCCTGACCATGAGCAACCGGGTGGCCGTGTTCAAGGACGGCATCATCCAGCAGATCGACAGCGCCTATACCTTATACGAGGCTCCGTCCAACTCCTTCGTCGCCAGCTTCATCGGCGAAAACAATACGCTGGAGGGCGAAGTGCTCAGCCTGCAAGACGGCTTCTGTCACGTGAAGCTGGGCGACGGCGTCGGCCTCAAGGCGAAGGCGGTATGCGCCGACAAGGCGGGGGCGCGAACCACCATGTCCATCCGTCCGGAGCGCGTGCGCCTGAACGGGGCTTCGGAGCAGTGTGCCAACCGCTTCACCGGCAAGCTGCAGGAGTTCATCTACTTCGGCGATCACGTCCGGCTGCGCATGGAGGTGGCGGGCAATGCCGGCTTCATCGTCAAGGTACCGGTCAGCGAACTCGATGGCTCCTGGTCGGTCGGCGATTCCATCGCGCTGGGCTGGAATCCGGAAGACATCCGGGCGCTGGACCCGCTCCATCCCTGATTTTTTCATCACACACGGCAAGACAAAGCGACGTCACTTGCAAGTCGTATGAACCCGGAGACACGGGTTTGGCATATCACTAACTGAACTGGGTTTCAGAGGAGAAACTGGATGAATAACGTCACCAAGAAAGTAATCGCTGCCGCCGTGCTGGGCGGGGTTTCGATGTCGGCACTGGCAGCCGAAAGCCTGACCGTCATTTCGTTCGGCGGGGCCAACAAGGATGCCCAGGCTGCGGCCTATTACCAGCCGTACGAGAAGGCGACCGGCGCCAAGATCACCGCCGGCGATTACAACGGTGAAATGGCCAAGGTCAAGGCCATGGTGGACGTGGGCCGCCCGACTTGGGACCTGCTCGAGGTGGAGTCGCCGGAGTTGCTGCGCGGCTGCGAAGAGGGCATCTTCGAGAAGATCAACTGGGCCCAGGTGGGCAACAAGGCCGACTTCGTCAAGCCGGCGGTATCCGAGTGCGGCGTGGGGATCTTCGTCTGGTCGACCGCCCTGGCCTATAACGCCGACAAGCTGAAGGCGGCACCGGCCTCGTGGAAGGATTTCTGGGATGTGAAGAAATTCCCGGGCAAGCGTGGCCTGCGCAAGGGGGCCAAGTACACGCTCGAGTTTGCCCTGATGGCCGACGGCGTGCCCGCCGCCAACGTGTACAAGGTGCTGGCGACCAAGGCCGGGGTTGACCGGGCCTTCAAGAAGCTCGATCAGCTGAAGCCGAACATCCAGTGGTGGGAAGCCGGCGCCCAGCCGCCGCAATTCCTGGCTTCCGGCGATGTGGTGATGAGCTCGGCCTACAACGGCCGTATCGATGCCGCGCAGAAGGAAGGCAAGAACCTGAAAGTGGTGTGGACCGGCAGCATCTACGATGTCGATTCCTGGGCCATTCCGAAAGGGGCCAAGGTGAAGGAGGCGATGAAGTTCATCAATTTCGCCAGCAAGCCGGAAAACCAGAAGAACTATTCGGCCCGCATCGCCTATGGTCCGACCAACCTGAAAACGGTCAAGCAGATGGACGCCAAGGTGGTGGCCAACCTGCCGACCGCTCCGGCCAACCTGAAAGGAGCGCTGGCGCTGGACGTGCCGTTCTGGGTTGAACACGGCGAGGACCTGGAAGAGCGTTTCAACGCCTGGGCTGCACGCTGACCTTGAGGCCGGCCCGGCGTTTTGCCGGGCCGGTATGTAACTGTGGCTCCCGCCGCCGACTACGGTGACGGGAGCCCCCTCTCAGGTTGATGACATGTCGGATAGTCTTATCATGAATGCGCCGTTGACGGCCGCCGATGGCGAGCCGCTCAAGAAAAAACTGGCGCGCGAGCAACGTCTCAAGCAATTCAAGGCGGTCGCCCTGGTTGCTCCGCTGGCGTTGTTTTTGCTGTTGACCTTTCTGGTCCCGATCACCTCGCTGCTGTTTCGCAGCGTCGATAATCCGGAAGTCGTCACCGCGCTTCCCCGCACCAGCCAGCTGATCCGTGATTGGGATCAGCGCGGCCTGCCGTCGGACGTGGTGTTCGCCGCGCTGGCCGAGGATCTGGTCAAGGCCAAGGCGGAGGGGACGCTGGCGGACGTCACCAAGCGGCTGAACATGGAAATCAGCGGCTACCGTTCGCTGTTGATGCGTACCGCGCGCAAGATGCCGCTGCAACTGGCGGCGGGAGAGTCGGTGCGCGACCACTTCATCCAGATCGACGAACGCTGGGGCGACCCCGACCATTGGCATGCCATCGCGCGCAATGCCGAGTCGTGGAGCCCGTACTACCTGTACCGTTCTCTCGACCTGCGCGAGACCAAGAGCGGAACCCCAGTGCTGGCTCCCCAAGAAGAGCGGGCCTATCTCAGCATCTTCGGCCGCACCATGTGGATGAGCCTGTGGGTGACGGTGTTCTGCATGCTGCTGGGCTACCCGGTGGCCTACTGGCTGGCTAATCTGCCCAAGCGCCAGAGCAACCTGTTGATGATCTTGGTGCTGCTGCCGTTCTGGACCTCGGTGCTGGTGCGGGTGGCGGCGTGGATCGTGCTGCTGCAGTCGGAGGGCTTGATCAATAGCGGGCTGATGGCGCTCGGCATCGTCGACCAACCGCTGCAACTGGCGTTCAACCGCGTCGGCGTGTACATCGCCATGGTGCACATTCTGCTGCCGTTCGTGATCCTGCCGAGCTACAGCGTGATGAAGAGCATTCCGCCGTCTTACGTGAAAGCGGCCATTTCGCTGGGCGACCATCCGTTCGCCGCATTCTGGAAGATCTACTTCCCGCAGACGCTGCCGGGCGTGGCGGCCGGGGCCTTGCTGGTGTTCATCATGTGCCTGGGCTACTACATCACCCCGGCCTTGCTGGGCAGCCCTGAGGACCAGATGGTGAGCTACTACGTCGCCTTCTATACCAACGTCACCATCAACTGGGGCATGGCCGCCGCACTGGGCAGCCTGTTGCTGGTCGCCACGCTGGCGCTGTACACCGTGTACAGCAAGCTGGTGGGTACCGATCGTCTGAGCCTGGGGTAAATCATGCTGCCTAATTACGCCTCTCCCGTCGAAAAGCTCTGGTACTGGACGTTCCGCCTGCTGTGCGTGCTGGTACTGGTGTTCCTGATGTCGCCGCTGTTGGCGATCATCCCGTTGTCGTTCTCGGCCGACAGCTTCCTGGTCTATCCGATCAAGTCGTTCTCCTGGCGCTGGTACGCCGAGTTCTTCGGCAACGGCGAATGGATGCACTCGCTGAAGAACAGCTTCATCGTGGCGCCGGCCGCCACGGTGCTGGCGACGGTGCTGGGTACGCTGGCGGCCGTCGGCCTGACCAGTGCCAACTTTCCCGGCAAGTCGCTGCTGATGCCCGTGCTGATCTCGCCGATGGTGGTGCCGGTGGTGATCGTCGGGGTCGGTGCCTACCTGTTCTTCTCGCCGCTGGGGCTGACCAACAATTACCTCGGGCTGATTCTGGTGCACGCCGCACTGGGGGTGCCGTTCGTGGTGATCACGGTGTCGGCGACGCTGAGCGGCTTCAATACCAGCCTGATCAAGGCCAGCGCCAGTCTGGGCGCCAGCCCGTTGTTGACCTTCCGCAAGGTGGTGTTGCCGCTGATCGCGCCGGGGGTGGTGTCCGGGGCGCTGTTCGCCTTCACCACCTCGTTCGACGAGGTGGTGGTGACGCTGTTCCTGGCCGGCCCTGAGCAGGTGACGCTGCCGCGCCAGATGTTCAGCGGCATCAAGGAGAACATCAGCCCGGCGATCGCCGCGGCGGCGGCGGTGCTGATCCTGTTCTCCACCGCCTTGCTGCTGACGCTGGAATGGCTGCGCGGCCGTTCGGAACGTATCCGTACTGCCAAGGCCTGAGCCGGTTGTCTCAGGACGAACAAAAGCCCGGGTTTACCGGGCTTTTGTCGTTTCAGGAGTCGGGCGTTCAGTGCCGGCCGCTGCTGCCGAACCCGTTTTCGCCGCGATGCGAGGCGTCGAAGTCGTCGACGATGTTGAAGCCGACCTGTACCACTGGCACGATGACCATCTGGGCGATGCGCTCCAGCGGCGCCAGCGAGAAGGCGGTGTGGCCACGGTTCCACACCGAGACGAACAGCTGGCCCTGGTAGTCGGAGTCGATCAGCCCGACCAGGTTGCCGAGCACGATGCCGTGCTTGTGGCCGAGGCCGGAGCGCGGCAGGATCATCGCGGCGAGGCCGGGATCGGCAAGATGGATGGCCATGCCGGTGGGGATCAGCTGGGTCTCGCCCGGCTTGATGTCGATCGGGCTGTCGATGGCGGCGCGCAGGTCCAGCCCGGCCGAGCCGCTCGTGGCGTAGTCCGGCAGCTTGTCGTGAAGGCGCGGGTCGAGAATCTTGACGTCGATGACGGGTTTCATGCGGTGTCCTTGAGTAATCGTGAAAGGTTGGCCGAAAGAGGGCTTCGGCCATCCAGAGTGTGTTCAGCGTTGGGCCAAGAGCGCGGCGAGGTGCGCGACGATGGCGTGGGCGACGGCGTCCTTGGGCAGGACGGGCAGCGGGTGTGCGCCGGCGTCGTCGAGCAGCACCACTTCGTTGTGGTCGGCGCCCATGGCCTGTTGCGCCAGATTGGCGACCAAGAGCGGCACCTTCTTGCGCCGACGCTTGGTTTCGGCGAATTCCAGCAGGTTCTGGCTTTCCGCCGCGAAGCCGACGCAGAACGGCGCCGCCGGCAGGCCGGCCACGGTGGCGAGGATATCCGGGTTTTCTTCCAGTTCGATGACCGGTACGCTGTCGCCCTTCTTCAGCTTGTGTTCCGCGCGGTTCTTCACGCGGTAGTCGGCCACCGCCGCCACGGCGATGAACACGTCGCTGCGGCCCACTTCCTGCAATACCGCCTGGTGCATCTCGGCGGCGCTGGCGACGTCGAGACGGCGCACGCCGATCGGGCAGGGCAGGCCGGTCGGCCCGGAGACCAGCGTCACCTCGGCGCCGGCGTCACGGCAGGCGCGCGCCAGCGCATAGCCCATCTTGCCCGAGCTGACGTTGGTAATACCGCGCACCGCGTCGATTGCTTCGAAGGTCGGTCCGGCGGTGAGCAGCACCTGCTTGCCGGCGAGCCGTTTCTCGACGAAGAAGCCTGCCACCCGTTCGGCGATCTCTTCCGGTTCCAGCATGCGGCCGAGGCCGACTTCGCCGCAGGCCTGTTCGCCGGCGGCCGGTCCGAACACCGTGACGCCGTCGGCGATCAGCTGGGCGACGTTGCGCTGGTTGGGCGGGTTGTCCCACATCTGCTTGTTCATCGCCGGGGCGACGATCAGCGGACAGGTACGGGCCGCCGCCAGCGTTGGGATCAGCTCGTCACAGGCACCGTGTGCCAGCTTGAACAAGCAGTCGGCGCTGGCCGGGGCGATCAGGAACACGTCGGCGCGGCGCGATAGCTCGATGTGCACCATGGCGTTGTCCGGGCGCGGGTCCCACTGGCTGGTGTAGACCGCATGGCCGGACAGCGCCTGGAAGGTGGTCGGGGTGACGAAGCGGGTGGCCGCTTCGCTCATCACCACGTCGACCCGGTGTCCGGCCTTGACCAGGAGACGGGTCAGCTCGGCCGCCTTGTAGGCGGCAATGCCGCCGGTGACGCCCAGGAGAATCCGTTTGGCAGACATGGAAAGCCTTTGTGCAACCTGAAAAAGGAAAAGTTTACCGGAAATTGCCGCACCCGGTGACGGTGCCGCCACCGTTACCGCGCTGACTATGCTTTTAGCATGGTATTGGGTTTAATGGCAAAAACAGGCTATAGCACAATAAGGAGTCGGTCATGTCGATCTGTGATTGGCCCGCGGCGGAACGTCCCCGGGAAAAGCTGCTGGCGCACGGGGCGGAGCATCTCTCCGATGCCGAGCTGCTGGCGA
>JACPUY010000196.1 GCA_016192025.1 Pseudogulbenkiania sp.
ACCCAGCAGCCTGTCGTCGTCCAGCCTCGGCATGTGCGCCCACCTGCCGTTTGCCGAGCAGGTGATCGACTTCGGCGCCATCCCCGCCCTCGAGCCCGAGTTCTACATCAACGCCTACAACATGAACCGCGAAAAGATGGTCATCTGGGGCAAGAGCGAGATCACGCCGGAGCACCTGAAAGCCGCCTTCTCCTTCCCGCTGATCTACCCGCCCTACACGCTGGACGGCGAGGATTACATCGAAGGCGCCGCCATCGACACGCTCAACTTCAAGGCGCTGGTGAACGACGACCCGGCCACCCCGGGACGGCATTGCGACATCGAGACGCTGGTAGTATTCGACATCCTCGGCGCGGACAAGCTGATCCGCAAGCCGCGCGGACTCTACGACGCCTGGGTGCATTCCATCATCACCCCGCTGGTGGAAATCGCCAAGGACGATATCCGCCTGTTCGAATACAAGTACAACATGGACCCGGTCACGGGCCAGCCCAAACGCCAGCTGCTCAAGGTGGACCTGATGGGCGGCATTCCGGACGCACACTGGCCCAAGGTGCTGGATTGGTCGAGTTCCAATCTGGAGTTGCTGTTCGACGTCGGCTACCGTGCCGGACAGGCCTTCTGCCGCGACCACGCCGAGCGGCTGGACCTGGCCGAGCCGGCGCGTCGACGCGGTAAGACAGTGCCGGCGGCGGGCGATGCCGAACTCGCCTGACGGCGTGCCGCGTCAAGGGACCAAAAACCAATAAGACAGAAGAAAGACAAAAAGGAAACATACGCATGAAGCGCATTTTCATCGGGGTCGTGCTGGGCCAGCTCGTGGTGACGGTGCTCGGCAGCCTACTGCTGGCCTATCAGGGGGCCAGCATGGCCGCCGTGGGCTTCGCGGCAACGGCAATGCTGATGCTGGCCGCCAGCGCCGGCTGGCTGGCGAGCCAGGTGTTCAAGCCGCTAAGCACCTTCGAAGGCGCCATCCATCACGTGCAGCAGAAGCACGCCCGCAACCTGGCCTACCAGTACCCGCCTACCGGCGGCGTGCTGCGCATGGCGGTGGAGTCGGCCAACAAGTACCGCGGCACGGTCTGCGAGACGATGGTCGGTGTACGCCACAACAACATCGTGCTGTCGATCAAGGCCGCCCAGATCGGCAAGCAGATCAAGGACGCCGACAACAAGGCCCGCGAGCAGGAAACTCTGGCGGAAGGCATCTTCACTCGCACCGAGCGCAGCAGTACCGAGGTGGAAAACGTCAGCGCCAGCGTCGGCGTGATCTCCGGCGTGGCCAATGACCTGACACGGGGAGCGGAAAGCACCAGTCGGGAAATGTCCGTGGCGAACGAGAATGCGCGTGAGGCCGCCCAGATCATGACCGGTTTCACCCAGAGCATCGACAAGCTGCTGGAAGACACCGAGGCGATCATCTCCAGCGTGGCGCAGATTCGCGGCATTTCCGACCAGACCAACCTGCTGGCGCTCAACGCCGCCATCGAAGCAGCACGTGCCGGCGAGGCCGGGCGCGGTTTCGCGGTGGTGGCGGACGAGGTGCGCCAGCTCGCCGAGCGCACCAACACCCTCGCCGCCAGCGTCACCGGCAAGGTGCAGGAAATTCACGCGCAATCGCGCCAGACGGCGGAATCCGCGCAGTCGATCGCCGAGAGCATCCTCAAGGCGAGCGGCGTGCTGGATGACGCCACGCGCCAGCTCGACCAGTTCGTCGTGGGCAGTCAGCAGGTCAACCGCGAGATCGGCTCGATCCAGGGCGCCATGGCCACGCTGAGCGAGAACAACCACGACATCCACGGCAGCGTCGGCCGCATGCGTCTGCTCTCGGAGCAGATGTCCTCGCTGATGAAGGGCAGCCTCGGCCCCTCGCAGGAGCTGATCGGCTCGGCCGAACAGGTGATGGCCAAGCTCGGCCTGTTCCAGGTGGGCGACGCCGCGTTCGACCGCGTCACCGCCCAGCTGCGTCAGAGCAAGGCGGAGTGCGAGGCGATGCTCGAGCAGCTCGCCGCCCAGGGTCTCGACCTGTTCGACAAGACATTCCGGCCGATCCCCGATACCAACCCGCCGCAGTACCACACCAGTTACGACCAGGCCTACGAGCAGCTCTTCCGCCCCTATTTCGACCGGCTGGCCGCCAGCGTGCCGGGCTGCGACCTGGCGGTGATCTGCGTCGGTGACGAGGCCTATCCGCCCACCCACGTCAGCAAGTACTGCCAGCCGCAGACCGCCGACGTGGCGCGCAACACGCTGGTGAGCCGCGACAAGCGCTTCCACAAGGGCAACCCGATGCTGCACCGTACCAGCACCGACAAGAGCGAGTTCCTGTTCCAGGCCTATGTGCGCGACGTGGGCGACATCTTCGCCTTGGTATCGGTGCCGATCTTCCACCAGGGCCGGCATTGGGGCGGGCTGATGTTCGGGCTGCAGCACGAGGCGCTGCTGCAGCACTGAGGCGGGATGGCGGCATGAACATGCTGCCGCTCGAAAGAAACAGCGAGGAGGCCCAGGCTTCCTCGCTGTTTCTTTATAGGGCTCGCCAAGCACGAAGCCGCATCCGGCGCCGAGCCGAAAAAAAGCCAGCGGAATGCTGGCTGAAGACGGCTCAGAGGAAACCTTGCGGCTCACTGTGCGACCGATTGCACTGCCCATTTGTTGTCCTTGACCACGGAGATGGTAACGGGGGCACGGACCAGGTCACCCTTCGCATCGAAGGCAAAATCGGAGGTTACCCCGCTGTAATGCAGCTTGGCTAGCTGGGTTAAATACTGGGTCGGCTCGACCGAATTGGCTTTCTTCATCGCCTCGGCCACCAGCATCACCCCGTCGTAGAACTGCGGCCCGAGCAGCACCACCTCCTGCTTGAAACGTGCCTTGTAGCGGGTCTCGAACTCCTTGCCGGCCGGACGGGCCGTCAGCACGCCGCCGGCCGTGGCCGAGTAGTGACCGATGGCATCGGCGCCGGCCAGCTGGATGAAGGTCGGCGTATTGAGCATGTCGCCCCCCATCAGCCTGGCCTTGAGACCCAGCCGCTTCATCTGCTTGGCCATCGGTGCCGCCTGCGCGTCGGCGCCGCCGTAGAAGATCACGTCGGGGTTGGCCGCCTTGAGTGAGGTGAGGATGGCGGTGAAGTCGGAGGCCTTGTCGTTGGTGTACTCGCGCTTGACCGGTTTCTTGCCCTGCGCCTGCAGCGCCTTGACGAACTCGTCGGCGATGCCCTGCCCGTAGGCGGTGCGGTCGTCGATCACCGCCACCGTCTTCGCCTTCAGTTGCTGCAGGGCGTAGCGGCCGAGTGCGCCGCCGATCTGGCTGTCGCTGCCCACCAGGCGGAAGGTCGTCTTGTAGCCCTGCTGGGTATAGGCGGGATTGGTGGAGACCGACAGCTGCGGGGTGCCGGCATCGGAGTAGATGCGCGAGGCCGGGATCGACACCCCAGAGTTGAAGTGGCCGATGACGGCCTTCACCCCGGAGTCCACCAAGCGCTGCGCCACCTGCGTGCCGACGCGCGGGTCGGCCTGGTCGTCTTCGGAGACCAGCTCGAATTTCACCTTCTGGCCGCCGATGGACAGACCCTTGGCGTTAAGGTCGTCGATCGCCATCTTGGTGGCGTTCTCGTTGTCCTTGCCGTAATGCGCTTGCGGCCCTGACAGCGGCGAGGCAAAGCCGATCTTCACCACGGTATCGGCGTGCGCGGCACCCATGGCAAACGGCGCCATCATGCCGCCCAGTGCCAGCACCACGGTCATGCTGCGAGGAAACTGCTGCTTCATGGTTTCTCCTTTGCTTCTCTTTTATTGAAAGTTGGCCCAAAGGCCGGTCAGAACCGGTTGATCCGGTACGGTGAAACATCGAAGTCGCCAGGGCGCGGCCGGATCATGTCGGCCAGCAGCGCACCAGTGGTGGCGGCCAGCGTCAGGCCCAGGTGGCCGTGGCCGGTGGCGAAGTACAGCCCATCCACACCCGGCGCCGGACCAATGATGGGCACGGTATCCGGCACGGACGGCCGGTTGCCCATCCACACGCTCATGTCCGTGGTGTCGACATCACCGACGATCTGCCTGGCCTTGTCGATCAGGATGTGGGCCCGCCGCCAGTCGGGTGGCGCGTCGCGGTGCGCCAGTTCCACCGTGCCGGCAAGACGCAGGCCGCCGCTACCCATGGGCAGGATCACGAAGCTCTCGCTGGCGCACTGGATGAAATGGTGCAATGCCACCCCTGCCTTGGGCAGCGTCACGTGGTAGCCGCGCTCGCTCTCCAGCGGCACGCGGTAGCGCAACTGCCGGGTGAAGCGGTCGCTCCAGATGCCGCAGGCGATCACCACCGCGTCGCCGGCGAGACGGCCGCTGTTGACCGTATCCACGCCTTGGGTCTTGCCCTGAAGCAAGGCGACTTCCCGCGCTTCGTCGCGGACGAAGCGCCCGCCCTCGCGGATGAAGGCGTCGAACAGGCCGCGACTGAAGGTGTACGGATCGTCGACGTGCGACCAGGCCGGCACCTTCACCGCGCAGCGCCACTCGTCGCGCAGCGCCGGCTCCAACTGCCGGACCTCGCCGTTCACCGCTTTGCGCCACGTCACGCCGTGCCGGTGCTTGTCGTCCCAGGCGGCTTGCGCGGCGTCGAATTCCGCCTCGTCGCGGTAGAGGGTCAGCGCGCCGTGGCGGCGCCACATATGATTCAGCCCGGCGCGTTCGATCAGCGGCGCGTAGTCGTCGTTGACGCGGTTCAGTAGCACGGCCAGCGCCTGCGTCAGCTCGGCCACTTTCCTGGGCCGGCTGGCGGCGACGAAGCGCGCCAGCCACGGCGCCAGCGTGGGCAGGTAGCGCCAGCGCAAGGCCAGCGGCCCCAGCGGGTCCAGCATCCAGCCCGGCACCTTGCGCAAGACGCCCGGTTCGGCCAGCGGAATCACGTCGCTGACCGCGAACGCGCCGGCGTTGCCGTAGCTGGTCTCCATCGCCGGTTCGCCCCGGTCGATCAGCGTCACCTCGCAGCCGGCGAGCCGGAGCTGCAAGGCGCTGGCGATGCCGACGATGCCGGCGCCGACGACGATCACGCGTTGGCTCGCCATCGCTCAGCCCACCACGAAGCCGTGCACGTACGGGTCGGCGTCGTCGAGCAGGATGCGGTTGTAACCGGTGGTGATCGCCCAGCCCTCGATGCCGGGAATGATGGCCGGGATGCCGGCGACCTCGGTTTCCGCCTCGATGGTGCCGGTGAACTGACTGCCGATGATGCTCTCGTGCACCAGCACCTCGCCGGCCTTCATCAGCCCACGACCATAACGCTGCGCCAGCCGCGCCGAAGTGCCGGTGCCGCAGGGCGAACGGTCCAGTGCCGCCGCGCCATACAGCACGGCGTTGGCGGCGTGCGAACCGGGGGTCTTGGGCGCGCCGGTCCACTGCACGTGGCGC
>JACPUY010000197.1 GCA_016192025.1 Pseudogulbenkiania sp.
CGGCTTCCACCAGTACCGCCAGGTTGCGGCCGGCCGCCACCGGCAGCACCACCTTGCGTACCATCACGCCGATGATGTCCTGCGTCTCTGACTGGATGTTGAGTCGGTCGAGCGCCTGCATTGCCTGGTCGTTGGCCTTGACCAGGTGAATGATCAGCTTGAGCACCTTCTTCGGCCGCACCGCGGTTTCGCCGAAGATGGTGCGGATGTTCAGGATGCCGAGGCCACGTACCTCGAGGAAGTCGCGCAGCAGCGGAGGGCAACGGCCCTCGAGCGTTTCCGGACCGATGCGGTAGAGTTCCACCGCGTCGTCGGCCACCAGACCGTGGCCGCGCGAGATCAGTTCCAGCGCCAGCTCGCTCTTGCCCATGGCCGAGTCGCCCATGATCAGCACGCCGATTTCCAGCACGTCGAGGAATACGCCGTGCAGCACGGTCGAGACCGCCAGCGCCCGGGCCAGATAGATGCGCAGCACATCCATCAGGTAGGGGCTTTCCAGCGGCGTGGTCATCAGCGGCACGTTGTGGGTGTGGCAATAATCGCGCAGCAGTTTGGGGACCGGCCGACCGTTAGCCACCATCACCACCGACATGCTCTTGTGGAACAGCTGGTCCAGCGCGGTCTTGGCGGCCGACTGTTCGAGCCGGTCGAGGTATTCGACTTCGGCCAGTCCCAGCACCTGCACCCGGTTGGGATGGATGAAATTGAGGTGGCCCACCAGCGCCAGGAGCGGGCGCTGTTCGTCGTTGCCGATCAGGTTGTCGGCACCACCGGTGCCGGCGACCCAGCTCAGGTTCAGTTTGTGCTGATTGTCATGATAGAGCTTACGGACGCTTATGCTAGGCATGGGGGGACCATTCGGTCAGCAGGGTATAAAGCTCGTCGGCGCTCTGGGCTGCCAGCAGTTGCTCGCGCAGCGGCCGGCTGGAGAATAGCTGGGCCAGTTCGGACAGGACCTGCAGGTGCAGGTCGGTCGCCTGTTCCGGGACCAGCAGTACGAACAGGATCTGTACCGGCTTGCCGTCCGGGGCGTCGAAGGGGATGGCCGATTTGAGACGGATCAGTACGCCAGCAGCCTCTTTCAGGCCGCGGGCCCGGCCGTGCGGAATGGCCACACCCTGTCCCAGCCCGGTGGAGCCGAGCTTCTCCCGCGCGAACAGGCACTCGAACACTTCGCTACGTGCGATGCCGCGGGTATTTTCGATCAGGAGTCCCACTTGCTCGAAGACGCGCTTCTTGCTGGCCACGTCGAGGTCGAGCAGGACATTGTCCCGAGTTAGGATTTTGCCAATCAGGCTCATAAGGGTCTGTTGAGAGCTGCCAAAAACCCGACGATTCTACGTTGCTTTCGTGTGACAGAGAAAGGACTGTGCAAAGCAAAGCGGGAACCTGATGGTTCCCGCTTTACCAATCAAGAGCTTACAGTGTGGCTTCCGGGGCCGGGGATGGCACCGGGGTGGCACGGTGCTCGCTCAGTTTTTCCTTGTACTTGAGCACTTGTCGGTCGAGTTTGTCCATCAGGAGGTCAATGGCCGCGTACATGTCCGCCTCGGTCGCCTCCACGTGGATGTCCTTGCCGGAGAGATGGACGTTGACCTCGGCCTTCTGGACCAGCTTGTCCACGGACAAGGTCACCGCCACGTCGATCACGTGGTCGACATGACGGGTAATGCGTTCGAGTTTGCTTTCAATGTAATCACGCAGCGGTTGGGTAACGTCGAGGTGGAGACCGGTTACTTTGAGGTTCATACCTTACTCCTTCTTGTGTTGACAGCCCGACTGAAGTCGGCCGGGCATGCTGATGATTCAGTTCCAAGGTCAGAGGACCTTGCGCAGATTCACCGGTGGAATCTGCATGGCTTCACGATACTTCGCCACGGTGCGTCTGGCAACCTGTATGCCCTGTTTGGCCAGTTCGTCGGCCAGGGCACTGTCGGACAGGGGCTTGGCACGGTTTTCCGCCTCGATCATCTGGCGGATGTGCGCCTTGATGGCGGTGGCAGAGCATTCCCCGCCGCTGTCCGTTTCCAGTGCGCTGCCGAAGAAGTATTTCAGCTCGAACAGGCCGCGCGGGCACAACAGGTACTTCTGCGTCGTTACACGGGATACCGTGGATTCGTGTAACTCCAGCTCATCGGCGATGTCGCGCAGGATGAGCGGGCGCATGGCTACTTCACCGTGTTCAAAGAACGCTTGCTGTCTTTCGACTATAGATTCCGCCACTTTGAGGATGGTGTCAAATCGTTGCTGAATGTTCTTGACCAGCCACTTGGCCTCCTGCAAACGGGACGTCAGCTCGCCGCCGGCGCCGCGGTTTTCGCCGAGCATCTGGGCGTACATCTGGTTGACGCGCAGGCGGGGCACGGCGGCATTGTTGAGCTCGGCACGCCAGCGTCCCTTGATGCGGCGCACGGCGATGTCCGGGATGATGTAGCGGGTGTCCTCGGCGCCGAACCCGGCCGCCGGGCGCGGGTTGAGCCGGCCGATCAGGGTCTGTGCTTCTTTCAGCTCGACGTCGCCGACGTCCAAGAGGCGCTTGAGCCGGGTGTAGTCGCGGTTGCCGAGCAGGGTCAGGTGCTCGCTGACGATGGCATGCGCCAGCGCCTTGCCCGGAGCGCTGTCCGGCAGCTGGGCCAGTTGCAGCGCCAGCGACTCGGCCAGCGAACGGGCGCCGACCCCCTGCGGTTCGAACTGCTGCAGCAGCTTGAGGCCGAATGCCAGTTCGTCTTCCTCGATGCCCAGTTCCAGCGGCAGCGAGGCGGCCAACTCCTGCAGGTTGACCGTCAGATAGCCGTCTTCGTCCAGTTCCTCGATCAGCAGTTGCACGATGGCGCTGTCGCGCTCGGGCAGGGCGATCTCTCCCAGCTGGGCCAGCAGGTGTTCGCGCAGTGTGACCGGGCGCGGCACGTTGGCCATCGGGTCGTAATCGTCGCCATCTTCATGGCGCCGGCTGCCGCTGCCCCAGTCGGTCAGCTCGCCGCTGGTGTCGGCGCGCTCCGGCTCCTGGCGTTCGGATTCGTTGCCGGCGGTGTCGGATGGGGCGCTCTCGGCGGCCGGTTCGTCGCCCCTTTCCAGCAGCGGGTTATCCTGCAGGAAGCGTTCCACTTCGGTTTGCAGGTCGACGGTGGACAGTTGCAGCAGCCGGATCGACTGCTGCAGTTGCGGGGTCAGCGTGAGTTGCTGTGAGACCTTGAGCTGTAGCGACTGCTTCATGGCGATTACAGGTGGAAATGCTCGCCCAGGTAGACCTGGCGAACTTTTTCATTGTCGACGAGAGCCTGCGGCTTGCCCGAGGCCAGTACCGCGCCATCGCTGATGATGTAGGCGCGGTCGCAGATGCGCAGGGTTTCGCGCACGTTGTGGTCGGTGATCAGCACGCCGATGCCGCGTTCCTTGAGGAAGGAAATGATCTTCTGGATGTCGATCACGGCGATCGGGTCGACGCCGGCGAACGGTTCGTCGAGCAGGATGAAGCGCGGCCGGGTGGCCAGCACGCGGGCAATTTCGACGCGGCGGCGCTCGCCACCGGACAGTGCCAGCGCGTTGCTTTCCCGGAGGTGCGCGATGTTCAGGTCGTCCAGCAGCAGCACCAGTTCCTGTTCCAGTTCTTCACCCTTGAGGCCGGCGATCTCGAGGATGGCGCGGATGTTCTCGTCCACCGTCATCTTGCGGAAGATCGACGCTTCCTGCGGCAGGTAGCCGAGTCCCAAGCGGGCGCGCTGGTGCATCGGGAAGTGGGTGATGTCCTGCTGGTCGAGCCGGATCTGGCCGTCGTCGGCACCGACCAGGCCGACGATCATGTAGAAGCTGGTGGTCTTGCCGGCGCCGTTGGGGCCCAACAGGCCGACTACCTCGCCGCTTTCGATGTTCAGCGAGACATCCTTGACCACGGTGCGCTTCTTGAAGCGCTTTTTCAGCCCCGAGACGTTCAGTACGCTGGCGTTCATGGCTGCTGTCCGGTGGTTTGCGGTTGCAGGATGACGGTGATCCGGCCCTTGTTGGGGCCGGTGGCCGCGCCACCCTTGACCTGGTAGGTCTGGCTCTGGGTGTTGTAGGTGATGACCTCGCCGATCACCAGGTCTTCGCCGCGCTTGACGCGGGCGTTGCCGGTGAGCACCGCGGTGTTGGTGATGCCGGTGTAGTCGAGGCGGCTGGCCTGGCCCTCGATGTACTCGTCCTTGCCGTCCATCTTCTGGCGGAAGGTGACCACCTTGCCGGTGGCCTGCACCGTCTGGTTGCCCTTGTCGTCGCGGGTGACGACGACGCGGTCGGCGTTCACGCGCAGCGTGCCTTGCGTCACCACGACGTTGCCTTCCCACACGGTCAGGCCTTTCAGTTGGTCGAGCGTACCGCTGTTGGCGTTGATTTCGATCGGCTTGCTCTGGTCGGCCTTTTCCGCCAGAGCGATGGTGGCCGTGCACAGTCCGGCCAGCATGGCCAGCATCAGGGTGAATTTATTTCGCATAGACGACCCTTGCATTCGAAAGCAGTTTCAGCAGGCCGGCGCGCTGGTCGTAGCTGAAGCCGACCGAGCGGGCCACCGACGTGCCGTAATGGATGGTGACCGGGGCCGCGGAGCGGGCCAGGCGCTGGTCGACGTCGACGTGCATCGCGCTGGTGTCGACGCGGGTTTCCGGGCGTTGGGCGTCGGCCGGCTTGAACAGCGTCACCTGGCGGTCGAAGAAGGCCTGGCGGGTCTTGTTGTTGTAGCGGCCGGTCTGCCCCCGCACATCGTATTGCAGCGCGCCGGCCTCGAAGACCTGCAGCTTGGGGGTGTCGAAGAACAGGTCGTCCTTGCCCGGGTACTGCCACATGCGCTCGGCGCTGAGCTGGTCCTGCACCTTGCCGGTGGCGTCGAAGCGCTGGGCGGTGAAGCGTTCCGCCACGAATTCCGGCTTGTTCGGGTCGAGGGCGCGCACCTCGGGCGTCCAGCGCGAGATCTGGTCGAGCCAGAACGTCAGCAAGCCGGTCAGCGCCAGCAGGACGATGGGGAACAGGCGCTGGGCGCGGAGGATCATGCCAGATACCTGCCCATCACCTCATCGTAGCTGCCCTGGGCCTGCATGATGAGTTCGGTCAGTTCACGCACCGCGCCCTGGCCGCCGCCGAAACCGGTGACGTAATGGGCGTGCTGGCGCACCAGGCTGGGGGCGTCGGGCACCGCTACCGCAAGGCCGACGCGGCGCATCACCGGCAGGTCGACCACGTCGTCGCCGATGTAGGCACAGGCGTCGGCGTCGATGCCGGTCTCGGCCAGCAGGGTCTGGAAGGCGGCGACCTTGTCCTGGATGCCCTGGTAGTAGTAGTCGATGCCGAGACCGCGCGCCCGGTGTTCGACGCAGCGCGCGGCGCGGCCGGTGATGATGGCGAGCTTGACGCCGGTGCCCTGCAGCATCTTCAGGCCGTGGCCGTCGAGGGTATTGAAGGCTTTCAGTTCTTCACCGTCCGGGGTGAAGAAGATGCGGCCGTCGGTCAGTACGCCGTCGACGTCCATGATCAAGAGTTGCACCTTGCGGGCGAGTTCGTGAATCGTTTGCATGCTTATCCTTATACGATCCTGGCCTGGAGCAGGTCGTGCATGTTGAGCGCACCGACCAGCCGTCCGGCTTCGTCTACGACCAGGAGGCCGTTGACCTTGTGGGTTTCCATCAGCTTGACCGCTTCCGAGGCCAGTCGTTCGGCGCGGATGGTGCGCGGCTGGCGGAACATCACGTCGTCGATGGTGAGGCCGGACAGGTCGAGCGTCTTGTCCAGCGTGCGGCGTAGGTCGCCGTCGGTGAAGATGCCGAGCAGGTTGGCCGAGGCGTCGACCACGGCGGTCATGCCGAGGCCCTTGCGGGTCATCTCCAGCAGGGCGTCCTTGAGCGCGGTGCCGCTGCTGACCACCGGCAGGGCATCGCCGGCGTGCATCAGGTCGCGCACGTGCACCAGCAGGCGCCGGCCCAGGCTGCCGCCGGGGTGCGACAGCGCGAAGTCTTCTTCGCGGAACGCGCGCGCTTCCAGCAGCGTCACCGCCAGCGCGTCGCCCAGCGCCAGCGCGGCGGTAGTGCTGGAGGTGGGGGCGAGGCCGAGCGGGCAGGCTTCCTTCTCGACGCCGGCGTCGAGGTGGATGTCGGCTTCGCGCGCCAGCGAGGATTCGGGGCGCCCGGTCATGGCGATCAGCGTGATGTCCTTGCGCTTGAGCGCCGGCAGCAGCGCGATGACCTCGTCGCTCTCGCCCGAGTTGGACAGCGCCAAGAGCACGTCGCCGTCGGTGATCATGCCGAGGTCGCCGTGGGCGGCTTCGGCGGGGTGCACGAAGAACGCCGGCGTGCCGGTGCTGGCCAGCGTGGCGGCGATCTTGCGGCCGATATGGCCGGACTTGCCCATGCCCATCACCACTAGCCGGCCGGAGCAGGCGAGGATGGCCTCGACCGCCGCGAGGAAGGCGCCGTCGAGCCGGGTACGGAGCGCGAGGATGGCGTCGGCCTCGATTTCGAGCACCCGTTGTGCCTGCACGAGGCGCTCGTGCTGTCGTGTCTTGTTCATGGGCGAAAGTATATCAAGGTTATAATCCGAATAGTCGCGGCCTGGTGCATCTTTTGCTTGGGCGCGTTTTACCAACCCTCAACCTCCCCGAAAGTCCATCCTCGATGCATTCGCTTGCGCCCATTGTCCTCGTGTTGTTGAGCGCCGTTCTGGCGGTGACGCTGTGCCGTACCCTCAAGGTGCCGCCGATGCTGGGCTATCTGGTGGTCGGCTTTCTGGCCGGACCGGGGGTGATGCAGCTGATTCCGGATGGCGAGGAAACGGCGTTCCTGGGTGAGATCGGGATCGTGTTCATGATGTTCTCGATCGGGCTGGAATTCTCCTTGCCCAAGCTCAGGGCGATGCGCCAGCTGGTGTTCGGCGTCGGGCTGGCGCAGGTGCTGCTGACCTTGCTGCTGATCGCCGGGGCGATCGGTGCGCTGCTGGATTCGCTGCTGGCCGGCTTCGCCGTGGGCGGGGCGCTGGCGATGTCGTCCACCGCGATCGTCAGCAAGCTCTTGACCGAGCGGCTGGAGCTGAACCAGCCGCACGGCCAGCTGGCGATCGGCGTGCTGCTGTTTCAGGACCTGGCGGTGGTGCCGCTGTTGATCCTGCTGCCGGCCTTTGCCGGCGGCAGCGACACGCTGGGCATGGACCTCGCGCTGGCGGCACTGAAGGTGGTGGCGGTGATGGCGCTACTACTGTCCTTCGGCCAACGGCTGCTGCGACCGTGGTTCCACCTGGTGGCGCGGCAACGTTCGGGCGAGCTGTTCATGATCAACGTGCTCTTGGTGACGCTGGGCGTGGCCTACCTGACCGAGCTATCCGGGCTGAGCCTGGCGCTGGGGGCGTTCGTCGCCGGCATGCTGATTTCTGAGACCGAGTATCGCTACCAGGTGGAGGAGGACATCAAGCCATTCCGCGACATCCTGCTAGGCTTCTTCTTCATTACCGTCGGCATGCGCGTGCAACTGCCGGTGGTGTACCTGCACGCCGGTGAGGTGCTGCTGCTGGTAGCGCTGCTGGTGCCGGTCAAGCTTGGCATCGTGTTCGGGCTGGCGCGCTCCTTCGGCCACAAGTCCAACGATGCCATGCGTGGTGCGCTGGCGCTGGCGCAGGGTGGCGAATTCGGCTTCGTGCTGTTGGCGCTGTCGGGCAAACTTGGCCTGATCGACGCGCAGACCGAGCAGGCGGCCATCGCCGCGATCCTGCTGTCGATGCTGGTGGCGCCTTTTTTGATCTTGCATGGCGACAAGATCACCCGCAAGTTGATCAAGCAGGACTGGATGATGCAGGCGCTGAACCTGCACCAAATGCTGGTGGAGAGCATGTCAAAGAGCGAGCACGTGCTGATCTGCGGTTACGGCCGCAGCGGTCAGGTGCTGGCGCGCCTGTTGGAGACCGAGTCGATTCCGTTCTTCGCGCTGGACATGGACCCGGACCGGGTGCGCGAGGCGGGCGAGGCGGGAGACCCAGTGGTGTTCGGCGACGCCGGCAAGAAGGAGGTGCTGATCGCCGCCGGCCTGATGCGTGCCAAGGCGGTGGTGGTGACCTTTGCCGATACCCACGCCGCGCTGCGTATCCTCAACATGGTGCAGTCCTTGCGCAGCGACCTGCCGGTGATCGTGCGCACCGTCGACGACAGCGACATGGAGTCGCTGCGCCGGGCCGGCGCCGACGAGGTGGTGGCCGAGGTGATGGAAGGCAGCCTGATGCTGGCGACGCAGGCGCTGATGGTGACCGGGGTGCCGCTCAAGCGCGTATTGCGCCGCATCCGCGCGGTGCGCGAGGAACGCTACAGCTTGTTCAAGGGCTTCTTCCGCGGCGCCAGCGACGACGCCGAGGGGCTGGACGAGGCGCAGCTGCCGCGGTTGCTGAGCATCCAGGTGTGCGCTGGTGCGGCGGCCATCGGTCATTCGCTGGGCGAAATCAAACTGGACGAGCTGGGGGTGGAGCTGAAGGCGGTGCGCCGGCGCCATATCCGCCGCAGCGAGGTCGAGCCGGAGTTCGAGGTGATGCAGGACGACGTGCTGGTGGTGCTGGGCACGCCGGAGCAACTGGCGCTGGCCGAGGCGCGTGTGCTGCAGGGCTGAACGCCGGCGAATCTTCAGTCAAGCTGTTCCGGCGCGAAGCGCGCGAGGAGGGCGGAAAAAAGGCCGCTGCTGCCGTCAAGGCAGGATGGTGGTGATCTGCTTCTTCAGCTGCTGCTTCAGCGCGTCCTGCTTTTCGCTCTCGGTCTTCTTGCCCTTGACCATGGCGTTGAAGTCCAGCGCGTACACCGGCGAGTTGATCGGCCCGGTGATCTTGAGCGGCACGTTGACGCCCTTGAGCCGGCTGAATTCGTGCGGGTTGGCCTGCACGTCGAGGGTATAGTCGATGATGCTCTGGATCAGGTCGAGCTTGCCGCCTCCGCTGACGTTGATCAGCTGCGACGCGAGTTTCAGGTCCTGGTTGCGGGCCACGCCCTGTTCCAGCTGCAGGCTGGCCGACAGCGTGGAGAAGGTGGTCTTCTGGTCCGGGTTGGCCGTGCCGTTCCACTGCTTCAGCTCCGACGGCAGGTTCTTCAGCGCCGCCACCAAGTCGATGCCGCTCAGCGCGCCCTTGTTGAGGCTCATCGCCACCGTGCCGCTCATGGTGTTGCGCAACTCGGCGAACGAAACGCCGCGCGCCTTGATGTCGACCTGGCCACTGCCGACGCCGTCCAGGCGGTTGAAGTTGAACAGGTCCACCAGCAGCGGGCGGATGTGCATGGCGTTGAGCGTCTGCTTCAGTT
The DNA here is from genome assembly GCA_016192025.1 of Pseudogulbenkiania sp. Classification (GTDB taxonomy): domain Bacteria; phylum Pseudomonadota; class Gammaproteobacteria; order Burkholderiales; family Chromobacteriaceae; genus Pseudogulbenkiania. Next base: position 9,281 of record JACPUY010000197.1, read on the forward strand.
CCAGCGTCGGCTTCTGTTCGCGCGCCAGCCGTATGCTGCCTTCCAGCCGACCCTGGTAGATGCTGGCGCTCAGCTGGTCGAGCGCCAGCTGCTGCGGCGTGGCCAGCACGCTGGCTGAGACGTCGTTGATGCGGAAGCGGCCGAACGCCAGTTCGCCGACAGTGACCTTGCCACTCAGGTCGACGTAGTCGAGCCAGTCGAGCGGAATCGGTCGGGTATCCTGGAACAGCGCCACCGCGGCGTTGTCCTTGCTCTCCGGCAGGTAGCGGTTGAGATCGAGCTTGCCGATCGTCACGGTGGCCTCGTGGCGCGGCTTGAGGAAGCCGAACTGGCTCACCGTGATCGCCATATCCGAGCCGTCCAGCTTGCCGGCCACGCGCAGGTTGAGCTGGTCATCGTCCAGCGTGCCGTCGAGTGCCCCCTCCATCTTGGCGACCAGCTGGCCGCGCGGCAGCAACGGGGTGACCACCTGCGCCATCAGCGCCAGCGGCTGCATGCGGATCTGGTTCATCGCCACCAGCGCAAACGGCGCGTCCAGCTGCAGATTGACGCGCTGCCGGCCGACGCTCCAGCTGAGGTCGCCAGCCAACCGGTCGGCGTTCAGGCCGCTCTCGTCGAGCTTGACGTTGTCGAAGCGGGCGGTGGTTTCGTAGTGGGTCTGGCCGTAGGTCAGCTGGCCGTCGAGCGTGGCCAGCGGCGTGGTGACTTCCTTGAAGCTGGCGCTGAACGCCGGTACGCGCAGCGTGAAGGTGCTCTGGGGGGTGTCGCTGCTCAGGGTCAGCCCCAGCTGCTCGCCGGTGGCCTGCAAGGCGGCGAAGTTGAGGCGCAATAGGCCGCTGGCGTTCAGCTTGCTCTGGCCCAGCCCTTCCACCTCGGACATCACCACCGCCTGCAGTTGGCTCAGCGTGACCTGGTCGTCCTGGATCGTCAGCGGGGTTTCCAGCGCCAGCCGCAGCGGGCGCTTGCCGCCGCTGAGCAGGGCGCCGACGGTGAGGTGAGCATCGCCGCGCAGACCGTCGGCGTCCAGGCTGATGGCGTTCAGCGTCTGTTGCCGGTGGCTTGCCAGGTCGAGGTAGTCGATCTGGCCGTCACGCAGCCGCAGCGTGTCGAGCTTGACGCGGAACCGTCCGGTCTCGCGGCGCTGGAACAGGTCGGCGATCGACAGCGTGCCGTCGGGATGGCGCGCCACGCGAGCCTTGAGGCCAGCGATGCTCACCTTGTTGACTTCGCGCTCGCCAAACAGCAAGGGCAGCCAGGCCAGGCGTGCTTCCAGATGGTCGATGCTGATGGCGGGGGGGGCGTTGCCGGGCTCGCTGATGTCGATCCGGTTGATGTCGAGGCCGGGGAAGGGCAGGACGTGCGGTTTGATCGGTCCGTGGATGCTGATGCTGCGATGCTGGTCTTGCAGTACCCGGGCCAGCGTCTGGCGTACGGCCAGTTCATCGAACTGCCAGAAAATCAGCGATTGCACCACGACCAGCGCGGTCAGCAGTGTCAGGAGACCGTAGACGGTGATTCGAAGCCACAGCCGGCCGGAGTTCCATTTCATGCGTTCTGCTCGGTGGGGGCCTGGGCGTCAACCCGTGCCAGGGCGGCAAGGGACGTGTCGTGGAGCGGGTGAAGGGAATCGAACCCTCGTCGTAAGCTTGGGAAGCTTCTGCTCTACCATTGAGCTACACCCGCGCACTTGCTTTGAGCGCACGAATTTAGCGGGTTTTGCCGGGCTTGGCAAGCATCGGGACGTAGCAGGGGGGGGATTCATGCTGGAAGAATGGCGGCAGTGGGCTAAGCTGGAACCAGCGGCGGCGCCACGGGCAGGGCGGCTATCCTGGGTGGGCGGGACCTGGCGAACACGATACGTGAAGGGGTTCGGACAAGGAGACGAAATGCGACGGTGCTTGAGCTTATGTATGTGCCTGATGCTGCCATGGACGTTGGCACAAGCCGAAGGAGAGGCTGACACGGGTATTTATCGGGGGTCCGTGGAGCAGCGTGTCGATGCGCTGGTGGCAATCCAGCCCGGCTTGGGGGCAGTCATGAACGAAATGGCCACCCGTTTTGCTAATCTCTATTGGGCAGCTAACGGCGGCAACTGGGGATTGGCACAATACCAGCTGAAAGAAATGCGGGAGGCCCAGGAGGTGGCGGAGGTGACGCGACCTGCGCGAGCGCCGATGTTGAAAGCGTGGGAGCAGAGTTATCTTGAGCCGTTGGCGGCAGCGATCAAGAAAAAAGACCTCAGTCAGTTCAACCCGCGTTTCGCGGCGGCCGAGCAGGGATGCAACGCCTGTCATACGGCTCTGGGCTATGGCTTCATCCGCTATCGCGTACCGAAGCAGCCACCGGCCAGCTGGCTGAATTTCACCCTGAAGACCTCGCCCAATTATGATGAGAAGAGCGAGGTGAAGTGAGCGGCCGCTCCACCCGCCCGATAGCCTGTCCAACTCGTAGTAGCCCGGCCGGCTGCATCAGCGCGCAAACGTCATCGGCCGCTGACCTGCACAAACCGCGCAGCTCCAGCGTCCGTGGCGTCACGGGTTCGCCAGGCGCCCAGCCGCTCTTCCAGGCGTCCGAACAACTGGTCGCTGGTGATGGCCAGCAAGGCCACCAGCACGGCCCCCTGGATGACGTAGGCGGTGTTGAATCCGCTCAGCCCGATGATGATCGGCGACCCCAGTGTCTTGGCGCCCACGGTCGAGGCGATGGTGGCGGTGCCGATATTGATGATGACCGAGGTGCGAATGCCCGACAGGATGACCGGCGCGGCCAGGGGCAGTTCCACCTTGTACAGCGACTGCCAGGTGTCCAGTCCCAGTCCCTGCGCCACTTCCCGCGTCGATGCCGGCACCGAATCCAGGCCTGCCATGGTGCCCTGGGCGATGGGCAGCAGGCCGTACAGCACCAGGGCGATCAGCGCCGGGGCCTCGCCGAAACCGATGATCGGTGCGGCCACGGCCAGCACCGCCACCGGCGGGAAGGATTGGCTCATGGCCAGCAGCGATTCGAACAGCGGGCGGAACGCCCGGCCCGCGGGGCGGCAGACCCACAACCCCAGCAGCACGCCGCCGGCGATGGCGATGGCGCTGGACAGCGCCACCATCGACAGGTGGGCCATGACCAGTGCCGCAAAGCTGTCTTGCTGATACACCGGGCGGTCCAGTTCGGGAAAGAGGGCGGCAAACAGCGGCCGCAAGGCGGGCATGCCCAGGGTCAGCGCCACCAGCGCGGCGAAGCTCCACGGCAAGGGGTCGCCGGCCACGCGCCACAGAGCCTTTGGCCAACCCTTGAGAGGGGGGCTCATGCCTGGGCCTCCAGCAGGTCGCAGAAGTGCAGGGTCCCGGCGGGACGTCCTTGCTCGTCGACCACCGGCAGCCGGTCCACCTTGCGGGTGATGAAGGCGGACAACGCTTCGCGCAGCGTGCTGCTGGACGCGATGGGCTCGCCGCCGACCGCTTCATCGTGCCGGGTGCGGTCGGCCACGCGGTCGAGCGCCAGCAGTTTGATGCCGATGTCGCTGCGGCCGACGAAATCGCGGACGAAGTCGCTGGCCGGGTGGGTCAGCAGTTCCAGCGGGCTGCCCTGTTGCACGATGCGGCCCTGCTCCATCAGCACGATCCGTTGCCCCAGGCCGAGCGCCTCATCGATATCGTGGGTCACCAGCACGATGGTCTTGCCCGACAGTGCGTGGATGCGCCGCAGTTCTTCCTGCAAGGCCGCGCGCGTTACCGGGTCCAACGCGCCGAACGGCTCGTCCATCAGCAGCACGTCGGGATCGGCGGCGAGCGCCCGGGCCACCCCCACGCGTTGCTGCTGGCCGCCGGATAGCTGGTGGGGGAAGCGTCCGCGATACTGTCCGGGTTCCAGGTGCAGCAATTCCAGCAGCTCGGTGACCCGGTCGCGGATGCGCGGCTTGGGCCAGTGCAGCAATTGCGGCACCGTGGCGATATTCTGCTCGACCGTCCAGTGCGGAAACAGTCCGATCGACTGGATGGCGTAGCCCATGCGGCGACGCAGGGTTTCCGGGTGGAAATGCCGCACATCCTCGCCGGCGAAGCGCAGCGTGCCCGCATCGTATTCCACCAGCCGGTTGATCATCTTCAGGGTGGTGGATTTGCCCGAGCCCGAGGTGCCGATCAGCACGGCGAGTTCCCCTTGCGGAATGACCAGATCCAGCTCGTCGACGGCTTTGCGGCCGTCGAAGACCTTGCTTACCCGGGAAAACTCGATCATCGCGGTGTGACCTCCAGCAGCGAAACCAGCAAAGCGAACAGCGCGTCCACGGCGATGGCCAGCACCACCACCGGAATCACCCCCAGCAGCACCAGATCGAGCGCGCTTCCCAGCAGTCCCTGGAACATGATGGCGCCGAAGCCGCCGGCCCCGATCAAGGCGGCGAGCTGGGCCAAGCCTACCGCCTGTACCGCCGTGACCCTCAGGCCGGAGATCATCACCGGCAGGGCGATCGGCAGCTCGACGCGCAGGAGCCGCTGCCGGGGACTGAGCCCCATGCCCCGTGCCGCCTCGATCACGCCTTCCGGCATCTGCTGCAAGCCCGCCAGCGTCCCGCGCGCCATCGGCAGCAATCCATACAAGGTCAGCGCCAGCAAGGCCGGCGGCAGGCCGATCCCGGCCAGGCCCGAGGCGGGGAACAGCTTGCCCAGGGCGGCCAGCGGCCCGATCAACAGACCGAACAGGGCGATGGAGGGAATGGTCTGGATGATGTTGAGAACGGTAAACACCGGCCCCCGCGCGCGCGACTGGCGAAAGGTCAACAGCCCCAGCGCGCTTCCCAGCAGGCAGGCAGGGAGCAGCGTCAGCCCCACCAGCTGAAGATGCCGCCACAGCGCCAGATCAAAACTGTCCCGGTGGTTGGCGTATTCCTTGAGCACCGACAGCGCCTCCAGCCGGCCGGATAGCAACAGCCACAGCACCGGGCCGTACACGGCCAGTTGTGCCAGCGTCTGACGGCCACCGGGCCCGTTCAGGCGCCGCAGCGCGTCATTGGCCTGCAGGCCGGCCAGAATGAACAGCAGCCAGAAGCCGCCGCCGAACGAGGTCCGCACCAGCGAGTCCGGCCCACCGGCCAGCCGCGCAGCCTCGTCGCCGGCCAGCCAGGTGAGGCCGGCGAGCCAGAGGCTGGCGGCGATGGCCACGGCCAGGCCGGTTTTCCGCAGCGGGGTCAGAAACGGTGCCATCAGCAGGGGGAGCACCGGCACCAGCAACCAGAGCCGTTCTCCCCGCAGCAGTGCAGCCAGCTCGATGCCGGTACCGGTGAGCAACCGGTTGGGTGCGTGGGTGAGAAACGGCAGTCCCCAGGCCGAGGCCAGCATCAGGCCGACCAGCAGCAACTGCACGGGGTGGTGGATTTTCATGCTCGGGTTCCGGCCGGCCTTATTTCACGAAGCCCTTGCTCTTGAGATAGTTGGCGGCCACCTTGCCGGCATCCTGCCCCTCGATGGCAATCTGCGCGTTGAGCTTCTGCAGCGTGGCGCCGTCCAGCGACAGGAACACCGGTTTCAGGATGTCGCGCACCTTGGGGTACTTGCTCAGGGCTTCGCTGCGGATGATGGGCGTCGGCGCGTAGATCGGCTGAACGCCGCGCACATCGTCCAGCGTGACTAGACCCAGGGCGGCGACCGGGCCGTCGGTGCCATACGCCATGGCCGCGTTCACCCCCGAGGTCTTTTCCGCCGCGGCCTTGATCGTGACAGCCGTGTCACCGCCGGCCAGGGTCAGTAACTGGTCCTGCTTCAGCTTGAAGCCGTAGGCCCGCTCGAAGGCCGGCAGGGCGTCGGGGCGCTCGATGAACTCGGCCGATGCCGCCAGTTTGAAGGTGCCGCCCTTGCTGATCCACTGCCCCAGATCGGCCAGGGTCTTGAGCTTGTTGGCCGTGGCGACATCCTTGCGCACGGCGATGGCCCAGGTGTTGTTGGCCGGCGACGGGGTCAGCCAGACGATGCGGTTCTTCTCCAGGTCCAGCGCCTTGACCCGTTCGTAGCCGGCCTTGGCGTTTTTCCAGGCCGGATTCTTTTCATCGCTGAAGAAGAAGGCGCCGTTGCCGGTGTATTCGGGATAGATGTCCACCTCGCCCGAGGTGATGGCGCCACGGATGACCTTGGTGTTGCCCAGTTGCAGCCGGTTGACCGTCTTGATGCCGTTGGCCGCCAGCGTCTGCAGGATGATGTTGCCCAACAGGGCGCCCTCGGTATCGATTTTCGAGCCGACGCGGAGTCCTTCCGCTGCCTGGGTGTGAGCCGACAAGATCAGGCCCGCCAGGGCAAGGCCGGCAAGCCGGCGCAGCGTGGTGTGAGATGACATGACGTTTCCCTTGAGTGAATGACGAAAGTGGCCTTTGGCACAGCTCGATACGGTTCGGAAAGACGTGTTGCGATCTGCCCGGCGAAGAGACGCTCGACCGTTAGCGCCGGACGCCGCCCGCAACGGTTGATCCAGAGCCGGCCGCCCGGTTCGGTATCCCCTGGCTCACGCTTGATCGTCCTCGCGCCCGGCCGAGGCATCTGGCGCACGCCACACCATGACAGATAAATCGTGAGGGACCCAATGACAATGTAAGCTTAAGAAACAGAAACCGCCATCGCCAGAAGGCTTGGTGAGATCAGCGAGCGGCTTTTGCCCGCCAACGTGGTCATGTACAGGCTCTATACTCTTAGGGGTTGCAGGCCACGCCCGGCGGGCCGGCATTTGTCAGGCCAATTGGCCACAACAAGGGAGGGTCGGTGATGGTCGGTTATCAGCTGTCATTCTTTACGGTCCAGGACCGCCTGCACGGCCGGCGTGCGCTGGCGCAATGGCTGCTCGACGAGGCCCGCCACCAAGGCATCCGCGGGGCGACGCTGCTGTCGGCGTCCGAGGGCTTCGGCCACGCCAGGCGCCTGCACTCCTCGCGCTTCTTCGAGCTGGCCGATCAGCCGCTGGAAGTCACCATGGCGGTGACGGCAGAAGAGGCCGAGCGCTTCTTTGCCCGCTTGCAGGAAGAAAACCTGCACATCTTCTACATCAAGACGCCGATCGAGTTCGGCGTCAGCGGGGAGGACTGATACCGGGCGGCTGGCGCAGCCAGCCCCGCACCGTCTGGTTGCTGGCTGGCCGGGCTCAGCCACGTCCCGGCAGCGGCTTGCCCATACCGCTGATCAGCGCCTGCTGCAGCTGGGCCGGCACCGGCGCGTAGTGGTGGAACTCCATGCTGTAGGTAGCGCGGCCCTGGGTCAGCGAGCGCAAGGTGGTCGAGTAGCCGAACATCTCCGCCAGCGGTACTTCGGCGCGAATCGCCTTGCCGCTGCCGCCGGGCAGCTCGTCCATGCCCTGGATCACGCCGCGGCGTCCGGTCAGGTCGCCCATCACGTCGCCCATCTTTTCCTCCGGCGTTTCCACATCCACCGCCATGATCGGTTCCAAGAGTTCCGGAGTGGCCAGACGCAGGCCGTCGCGCAGTGCCTGCGCGGCGGCGATCTTGAAGGCGTTCTCGCTGGAGTCGACGTCGTGGTAGGAGCCGAAGACCAAAGAGACTTTGATGTCGACCACCGGATAGCCGGCCAGTACGCCGTTGGCCAGCGCCTCGACGATGCCTTTCTGCACTGCCGGGATGAACTCGCGCGGGATCACGCCACCCTTGATCGCGTCGACGAACTCGAAACCGGCGCCGCGCGGGCGCGGTTCCAGTTTCAATACGACGTGGCCGTACTGGCCGTGGCCGCCGGACTGGCGGATGAACTTGCCCTCGACTTCCGGGCAGGGGCGGGCGATGGTCTCGCGGTAGGCCACTTGCGGCTGGCCGACGCTGGCGCCGACGCCGAACTCGCGGCGCAGGCGGTCGACCAGGATCTCCAGGTGCAATTCGCCCATGCCGGAGATGATGGTCTGGCCCGATTCCTCGTCGCTGTAGACATGGAACGACGGGTCTTCCTGGGCGAGCCGCTGCAGCGCCAGCGCCATCTTTTCCTGGTCGGCCTTGGTCTTCGGCTCCACCGCCTGCGCGATGACCGGGTCGGGGAAGGTCATGCGCTCCAGTACGATGACGGCTTCGGGGTCGCACAGCGTGTCGCCGGTGGTGACCTCCTTGAGGCCGACCGCGGCGGCGATGTCGCCGGCCATCACCTGTCTGATCTCTTCGCGGTGGTTGGCGTGCATCAGCAGCAGACGGCCGATGCGTTCCTTGCGGCCGCGCGCCGGGATGTACACGCTGTCGCCGGAATTCAGCGCGCCCGAGTAGACGCGGAAGAAGGCGAGCTGGCCGACGTAGGGGTCGGTCATGATCTTGAAGGCCAGCGCGGCGAACGGCGCGTCGTCGCTGGGCGGGCGTGCCGTCGGCTGCTCGTGCTCGTCGAGGCCGTCGACCGGCGGGATGTCGGTCGGGGCGGGCAGGTAGTCGATGACGGCGTCGAGCAGCGCCTGCACCCCGCGGTTCTTGAAGGCGGAGCCGCACATGAGCGGCACGATCTCGCCGGCGATGGTGCGGCGGCGCAGCCCCTGGCGGATCTCGTCCTCGCTCAGCGCCACGCCGTCGAGGTATTTGTTCATGGTGTCGTCGCTGGCCTCGGCGGCGGCCTCGACCATCTTGTCGCGCCATTCCTGCGCTTGGCCGCGCAGTTCCGGCGGAATCTCGCGGTAGTCGAATTTCACCCCTTGCGAGGCGTCGTCCCAGACGATGAGGCGCATCGTCAACAGGTCGATCACGCCGTGGAACTGCTCCTCGCTGCCGAACGGCAGCTGGATCGGCACCGCGCGGCCGCGCAGCCGCTCATGGATCTGGCGCTGGACGCGGAAGAAGTCGGCGCCGACCCGGTCCATCTTGTTGACGAAGGCCAGGCGCGGCACGTGGTACTTGTTGGCCTGGCGCCAGACCGTCTCGGATTGCGGCTGCACGCCGCCGACCGCGTCGTACAGCATCACCACGCCGTCGAGCACGCGCAGCGAGCGCTCCACCTCGATGGTGAAGTCAACGTGTCCCGGGGTGTCGATGATATTGATGCGGTGCTGTGGGTACTGGCCGGCCATGCCCTTCCAGAAGCAGGTGGTGGCCGCCGAGGTGATGGTGATGCCGCGCTCCTGCTCTTGCGCCATCCAGTCCATGATCGCCGCGCCTTCGTGCACTTCGCCCATCTTGTGGCTGACCCCGGTGTAGAACAGGATGCGCTCGGTGGTGGTGGTCTTGCCGGCATCGATGTGGGCGCTGATGCCGATATTGCGATAGCGTTCGATGGGCGTTTGCCGGGACATGGTTTTTTTCCTCGCTGACGGTTCGCTGGTCGTCGCATGACGGCGTGATCAAAAGGGGCGCGCGTTCCTGACAGCGGGAACCTCCCCTCGTTCGTCCTACCTAAACAGGTACGGCGATGGACCGGTATGGCCTTGTCGTGCCGGGCCCGCTTGTATTGAGTGTAGTTTCCCTGTTCGGTGCTGTAGGACCGTTTGTGTTCACGTGCAACAGGAGGTACGGATCATGACGAGTGCGCAGAAAAGCTGGCTGCCGGGCTTGCTGCTGGCGCTACTGTTGGGTGCCGGCCCGGCGATGGCCGATGAGACGGAGGCCTTGCCCAAGGCCCAGACGCAGGGGCAGGTTGCTTTCCTCAGCGGCGGTATCGGCGCCGAGGAGGCCGAGGCGATGAAGGCGGTGCGCCAGGATTACAACCTGCAGCTGCTGTTCGCCGGCAAGGGCAGTGGCGAATACCTGGCCCACGTGGCGGTCGTGGTGCGCAACGCCCGCGGCGACGCCGTGCTGGATACCGTGGCCGACGGGCCTTATCTCTATGCCCGGCTGCCAAGCGGGCAGTACCAGGTCAGCGCCAGCTATAACGACCAGTCGCAGACCAGGAAGGTCCGGCTGGGCAGGCGCAGCAGCGCGCTGGCTTTCTACTGGTGACCTGTGACGGCGGGAGCCCCCGCCGTCAGTAGCCTGTCACGCTGCATCGTTGCTTGTACCCACGCCTTGGCTGCCCGCCGCGGTGGATGTCTTTTCATTGTCGACTGTATATCATGTCCGTTTTCTCGGACGGGATGTTTCGTCCCGCACATCCGATTTTCACGATACCCGCGGCCCGGCACCCCGGCCGGGCACGCACAGGAGACGCGCAATGACCCGACGCCTGCTCGTGCTGTACACCGGCGGCACCATCGGCATGGACCACACCCCGGACGGGCTGGCCCCGGTGCCCGGCCTGCTGCCGCGGCTCTTGGCGCGCTTCCAGAGCGCCGAACTGACGTTCGACGTGGAGGAATACCCGGAGCTGATCGACTCCTCGGCGATCACGCCGGTGCACTGGAATCGCATCATCGGCGACATCGCCAGCCGCTACGACGCCTACGACGGCTTCGTGGTGATCCACGGCACTGACACCATGGCCTACACCGCTTCGGTGCTGGCCTTCGCGCTACCAGGCTTGGGCAAGCCGGTGGTGGTGACCGGCTCGCAGCTGCCGCTGGTGCACCCGCGCTCGGATGGCTGGAGCAATCTGGCCGACGCGCTGGAAGCCGCCTGTCAGCCCGACCTGTGCGAAGTGGCCATCGCCTTCGACCGCCTGCTGCTGCGCGGCTGCCGTGCGCGCAAGCTGGATGCGGCCAGCTTTGCCGGCTTCGACACGCCCAATGCGCCCCCGCTGGCGCGCTTCGGCATCAAGGCCGAATGGCTGCGCCAGCACTGGCTGGTGCCGCAAGGCCCGTTTAGCCCCATTACGCTCAAGGACGTGCGCGTCGCCGCCTTGTTCCTGACGCCGGGTGCCGGCACCGCACTGATCGGCCAGATCCTGGCGGCAGCCCGGCTCGACGGGGCGGTGCTGATGAGCTACGGCAACGGCAACGCCCCGGCCGACGCCGCGCTGCTGGCCGGCGTGGCCCAGGCTGCGGCCAGCGGGACGGTCGTCGTCAACATCAGCCAGGTGATGCACGGCGCGGTCGAGGTCGGGGCCTACGCCGCCAGCCAGCCGCTGGCGCGCGCCGGGGCGCTGGCCGGCGCCGACCTGACGCCGGAGGCCGCCGTCGCCAAGCTGACCGTGCTGTGTTCGCAGGAGCTGTCGCCCGAGGCGCGGCGCGAGGCGATGCAGCGCGCGCTGGCGGGCGAGCTGACGCTTCAGCCGGACTGATCCTCGTCGGTTTACCCCAAGGCGCGGCCCGGTCCGCGCCTTTTTTCGATACCAAGGTACCGTCTCAGCCGGTACGCAGCGGCATTGCCAGATCGGCCGCCATCTCCTGCTTCAGCCAACTCACGAACTCCTGCAACAAGGGCGTCTCCTGCTGCTGTTCCGGCCGGATCAGCCAGTACGACCAGCTCGTCGGCGAGTCGACGTCGAACAGACGCACCAGTTGCCCGGAACGGATCGCGCGGGAGGCCAGGCTGCGTCGCGCCAGCACGATGCCCTGACCGTCGATGGCGGCCTGGATCGCCATACCGGAGTCGCTGAGCTTGAGCCCAGTGACCGGCTCGTCCCAGTCGAGCCCGGCGTGGCGGAACCACGGCACCCAGCCTTCACCTTCGATCCGCAACAAGGGCAGGTCGGCCAGCTGCGCCGGCTCGGACGGCATCACGCCGCCGTTGAACGACGGGCTGACCGCGGCAAAGCGCGCGTCGCCCATCAGCCGCTCGTACTGCACACCCGGATAGCCGCCCGGCCCCCAGCGGATGGCCAGATCGACCTCGCCGCGGTTCATGTCCACCAGATCGGTCGAGGATGAGATGTTCAGCTCGGCCTGCGGGTGCTGCTCGATGAACTGGCCGACGCGCGGCATTAGCCAGCGTGCGGCGAACGATGGAATCACGCTGATCACCAGCCGCTGCGGGTTATTGCGCCGGCGCAGCCCGGCCATGCTGTCGGCCAGCCGGCATAACACCTCGTTGGCCACCTGCGCCAGTTGCTCGCCTGAAGCGAGAAGCCAGATGCTCGGCCGCTCGATTACCTCCGTCGCCCTGATGTATCGCCCCGCCAAATGCTGCACTGCCCAAAAAACAGGCAGTGACCACAAAGACCTTCCCCATCATGGGTTTAGCCCGCTTGTCCACAGCTCGCCCACAGTGCTGTCCCCGGCGCCTGTGAGAATTTCCGGATAATCCCCAAGCCGCCGTATAATGGTCATTTGGCCCGCTTCATTATGACGGCATACCGCCCGACTCCCTTGCCGCCTGGCCATCGTCGGGCCAGTCCTGCGGCAAGAGCGCACTGGCGCAGGCGCTGGCGGCGATCCGGCAGGCGAAATTGCTTAAAATTTAAGCGGTGATAAAAATACCCTTGCCGGCCAGAAGCTTAGCGTAGCTATCCACAGCTCGCCCACAAGGCTGTCCCGGGCGGGCGTGGACAGCTACCGAAACTTGCTTAAAAAATGGGCAGTCCAAAAAAGGACTGCCAGATGAAGGGCTTGCGCCATCTATCCACAGCTGGCTCACAGCCCTATCCCGACAGAATGTGAAAAGATGAACGAAACTTTCCAATTGCGTGGCGAATACATCGCCCTGTGCGATCTGCTCAAGGCCTGTGCCGTGGCTCACAGCGGCGGCGCGGCCAAGCACATGATCGCCGAAGGGCTGGTGTCGGTGGACGGCCAGGTCGAGCTGCGCAAGACCTGCAAGATCCGCCCCGGCCAACTGGTCAGCGGCGAGGGCTTCACGCTGCGCGTGGAGGCCGCCGATGCCTGACGACGACGTGTTCGACCCGATGCCGGAGGCGCCGATCGAACCGACCGACGATATGTGCTGCGGCAGCGGCTGCGAGCCGTCGCCCGACGGCGGCGGCGA
>JACPUY010000186.1 GCA_016192025.1 Pseudogulbenkiania sp.
TCGGGGACGGCTTGCCGTTGCCGAGCGGGTCGAGCTTGATGCCGCGCCTGATGAAGAAGAACGCCCCCATGATGTGCCAGCCATGGCATTGAGACTCCGTTGCTCCACGACGGAAAACCAAACATCAGAAGTCTGACCCCGTTATGCATTCCCCAATGCGCCCTCGGCCGAACCGGCCGGGTGTATCAACCAATAACGGGGAGGACTATCATGCGTCCCGACAAACTTGCGCTTTCGACCTTCATTCTGGCCTTGGCATTGGACTTGAGCCCGCCGACACAGGCCGCCAGCCACCGGGAAGCCCCGCTGATCGCTCAGGATCCGGTGGCCGACATCACCGATGTCTACGCTTTCATCAGCTACGACGCGGACAACACCTTGCGTCCGGCGGTGCAACGCCGGGTGACGCTGATCATGAACTCGCTGCCCGGGCAAAACCCAGCCGACGGGCCGAATTACTTCAGCTTCGGCGATGACGTGACGTATCGGCTGAATATTGATAACAACCGGGACGGCAAGGCAGACGACATCGTCTACGAGTTCCGCTTCAAGACCGAGAACCGACCACTGGGCGGCACGCTGAACACGCCGCTCGCCTTCGTCGCGCTGCCGCCGATCACCGTACTGGACGGTGCGGGGTCCGAAGGCATCATGCGCCGCCAGACCTATACCGTGACCGAAGTCCGCGGCAGCCAGCGCACACCGTTATTCGCCGGCCAAACGCTAGTCGCCGTGCCGTCCAATGCCGGGCCGCGCACCATGCCGGATTACGAAGCGCTGGCAGCCAAGGGCATCTATTCCGGCAGTTGCGCCGACGGTACGCCCGGTGTACGCGTGTTCGTCGGTCAGCGCAAGGAGACCTTCGCCATCGACTTGGGCGCCTCCTTCGATACCCTCAATTTCCGGCGCCAGCCACTGCCCTTGCTGACCACGGCGGAAGATGCGAACGACGCGGCCAACCCGTTCGGGGTGAACCGCTTCGCCGGAACCAATGTGAACTCCATCGCGCTGGAGATTCCGGTCACCTGCTTGACACGCGATCACCAACCGGTGGCGGATGAGAAAGCGCCGAATGCGCTGATCGGCCTCTACGCCAACACCAGCCGGAACAAGGTGCAAGTGCTGCGCACCAATGGCGGGCCAATCGCCGACAGTCCACCGGTTCAGGTGCAACGCATGGGCAATCCGCTCGTCAACGAACTGATCATCAACACGTCGAGCAAGGATTACTGGAACACGCAGTCGCCAGAACAGGAGGCCCAGTTCCAGAACTTCTACCAGGCGCCGGTGATCGCCACGGCGCTGCAACTGGTGTTCGGTGTGCCCGTGCCGGCCACCCCGCGCAAAGATCTGATGACCGTGCTGCTCAAGTACCCGGACCAATCGCTGAGCGGGACGGACTGCGGCACACCCTGTTCCGAGCTGCTGCGGCTGAATATGGGCGTGCTGCCCGTAGCCGCCGAGAGCCAGCATCGCCTCGGGCCGTTGGCGCACGACACCTTGGGCAACCCGACCCCCGACCCGGCCAGCTGGCCTAATGGCCGCCGCCCCAACGACGATGTTACCGACATCGCAGTGCGCGTGGTCGGCGGGGCCAACTATATCGCCGCCATGGCCGGCGACGGTGTGAACGCAGTGCTCGACGCCCCAGGCGCCGGCGTCAGCGACGGGCCGGGCTACGGCAGCATTTCGGGCAACCACCTGGATGTAACGATCAACGGAATCGCCAAGGAGTTTCCTTTCCTGCCCACCCCGCACGATGGGCGCGGCACGACGCCATAGCTTTGGCGGAGCGCCGGTTCAGATTGCGGAGTCGGGCTGCTCGGACGCATGGCCAGGCTAGGTTTCCCCTGCCTGGCTGCGTTCGCGCGGTTCTCTCCAGCTCGGAAAGTCCGGATGAAGAATGCTTGCTCACGCGCCACCCTGCTGGCGCTACTCACCTCGCTAGGCATGGCCACCCCCTGGCCAAGCCAGGCCCTCAGCGTGCCGGAAGCAGGCACGGTCAACGCCCCAGTGCGCGACCTTCCACAACGTATCGAGGCTTTGCTGCAGCGCACCCGCAACAATCCCGATCCACGCCTCTACGCGCAGATCGAACCGTTGCTGGAGCAGTTTGAGCGCAGCGCGCCGACACAACCCCAGCCGAAGATCCTGCGCGCCTGGTACGACATGAGCCTGCACCGCTTCAAGCCAGCGCTGGCCGGGCTGCGCGAAGTACACCGGTTGGGCGCGGGCAATGCCATCAGCTACGGGCTGACATCCGACGCGCTGGTCGAGACCGGTGAATATGAAGAAGCGGTACGCGTCACCCAGCAGATGCTCGACCGCTACCCCGGCCTGCCGGCGCTGGCGCGCGCCGCACATTTGCGCTTTCTGCACGACGATCTCGAGGGGGCCATCGAACTGTATCGTGCCGCGCTGGTGGATAGCCGGGCAGATGATTCGGCCAAGGATTGGGTGCGCCTGCAGCTCGCCGAACTGTATCTGCATGCCGGGCGGCCGCAGGATGCGGAGCCCCTGGTGATAACCGCCCGACAGCACGGCGGTATGCCGGCCTCCGCCATGCTGGCGCGCGTGCGGGCGCTACAGAGTCACTACGACGAGGCCATCAGCCTCTATCTCGGTTTGCTGCGGCAACTGCCAAACCCGGAATACGCCTATGCGGCGTACGAACTGGCCCGCCAGACGCACGACCTGGCCCTCATGCGCAGGCAGCAGCAATTACTCGACGGCATGTTGCGCCTCGATACGTCCGGACTTTACCGCCGGATGTTTGCCGCCACGCTGGCCGACCTGCCCGGCCGCAGTGCAGAAGCGGTGGAGTTGGCGCAACGCGAGCTTGACGCGCGCCCGGACCTTTATAGCCGCATGAGCCTCGCCTGGGCACTCTACCGCCACGGCGAGCTGACAGCAGCTGCCGAGCGCTGCCATGAGGCGCTGCGGTTGAACACGCCCGACCCGCTGCTTCGCTACCAGGCGTCCGTCATCCTCGGCGCTGCGGGGGAAACGGCGCGTAGCGTACGGTTGCGCGAGCAGGCACTCGCCGTGCAGCCGAGTCTTGCGGGCTATGAACACCAGCCAGCTGGTGTTGCCCTGCCCGTTCCAGCGGGAGGCGGCGATGCGCGCAACTAGCACGATGCTGATCATCGTGTCGTGGCTGGTAGGCGCTTGTGCGCTTGCCCACCCGCTTGGCAACAGCACGGTCAATCGCTGGGCGCAGCTGGCCGTTTCGGCACAGGCGGTTGACGTCGAATACGTGCTGGATCTGGCCGAGCTGCCTACCCTGGTCGAGAGCGCCATCGCTGACCGTGACGGCAACGGCGAGGTCAGCGCGCAAGAGTGGGATGCCTACACCCGGCGCTGGGCGCAGGGGCTGCAAGAACAACTGCAGATCCAGATCAACGGCAACGCCATGCCGCTGCAGCTACGCAGCCAGCGCTGGCAGCGCCGCGACGGAGACGCCGGACTGTACATCTTGCGGCTGGAAGCCCGCTTCCGTGCCCGTCTCGGCGTCACGGCAACGCAGCAGCCGGCATCGCTGCACTACCGTGACGTGAGCCAGGCGAGCACCCTGGGCTGGAAGGAAGTGGTGCTCAGGACCGCCAACGACGTATCACTGGAGCGGACCACTCTCGAGCGACACGACCGCAGCAAGCGCCTCTCGGCGTTTCCCGCCGAGGCCGGCAACGCCTACCCCGACGTGACCTCCGGCAGCGCACTCTTTACGCTCAAGCCTGTCGCCCAAGGCTTGCCTCCGGCCAAAACCGCTTCCGCAGAAGCGCAGGCAATCAAAGAGACAGCGCCGGTTGCGCCGCCCACGCAAAAGGCCGCCACGACCAACGAGGCAGTCCATACCGGGGTAAGCGCCATTGCCAGCACCGTTGAAGCGGCACATGCTCCGGTGCCGACGAAGACCAACACGTCCTACCTCTGGCGGTACTTCCGGCTTGGCATGCACCATATTGCCAGGGGCTGGGATCACCTGTTGTTCCTGTTCGGCCTGCTGCTGTTGCGCCTGGAGCTGTGCCGGGTCGCCCTGGTTATCACAGCCTTCACGGTGGCGCACAGCCTGACACTGGGTTTGGCCGCAGCGGGATGGATCACGCCGCCTTTGGTCTGGATCGAGCCGACCATCGCCCTGACCATCGCTTACGTAGGGTTGCTCAATCTGCGGAAACGCGACGAACGGCACGGCATCGCGCTCGCCTTCACCTTTGGCCTGATTCACGGATTCGGTTTTGCCGGCGCACTGGCGGAATCGGCTGCCGCACATGCGCTGCACGGTGCGACGTTCCTGTTAAGCCTGGCGAGCTTCAACCTGGGCATCGAA
>JACPUY010000187.1 GCA_016192025.1 Pseudogulbenkiania sp.
GGAGTTCGATGCGTTCAAGGTGCTGGCTTTCCATGTGGATGGCGGCATGGCCATCCACACCTCCAATCGCGAAGTGAAGGGCCTGGCCGATTTCGCTAGCCTCAAGCTGCGTGCCTCCGGCCGCATGGCGGCCAAGACCCTGACGGCGTTGGGCGGCAGCCCGGTGGCGATGCCTCCGGCGCAGATGACCGAAGCCATCGCCAAGGGCGTAGTGGATGGCGCACTGGGCTCCTGGGAGCTGGTGACGCCGACCAAGCTCGACGAAGTGTCGCACTTCCATACCGAACCGATGCCGGGCAAGCCTTATCCTGCCGCCACGGTGCTGACCGTGCTGATGAACAAGCAGAAGTATGAAGGCCTGCCCCCCGACCTGAAGGCGATCATCGACAAGAACAGCGGCCCGGCCTTGGTGAAGGACTTTGGCCGCGTGTTCGATGAAGAAATTGCCGCTTCGCACAAGAAGGTGCTGGCGCGTGGCAACAAGATCAGCCAGTTCAGCGAGGCCGAGTTGGCCGCCATGCGCAAGGCGACGGCCTCCGTCGAGGAGGAGTGGGTGAAACAGGCTTCCGAGAAGGGGGCGGACGGCAAGGCGCTGGCAGCGGCCGCCCGCCGGCTCGCCGCCCGCAAGTAAGGAGCGCGCCATGCACGATGCAATGGGATTGCCCCATGAACTGGTGGCACACGACAGGCTCGAGCCGTACCTGATCCGGGTAGCCAAGTTCATGGCATTGTGCGGCGGCGCGGTCTTCATCGCGCTGATCGCCATGTCGCTGGTGTCGATCATCGGCCGCAAGCTGGGCTTCGGCTCGGTCAACGGCGACATCGAACTGATGCAGGCGGGAACGGCCGTCGCCGCGGCCGCCTTCCTGCCGTACTGCACGCTGCTGGGAGAGCATTTGAAAGTGGATTTCTTTACCGAAAACATGCGTGCCGATCTCAAGCGGCGCATCGATGGACTGGCCGACCTGCTGCTGGCGGTCATCGGCGGTGTGCTGGCTTGGCGCACGGCGCTGTCGGCGCTGTCGATCCACGAGGCCGGCGAGGTGACCACGCTGGTGTCGTTGCCGGTGTGGATTCCGGTGGCGGCCATGGTACCCAGCCTGGTGCTGATGGCGGTGTTTGCATTCTATCGCTGCGCCAAGGCCTTTGTGCCCGGGGTCGGCACGGGGAGGTCGGCATGAGCGGCACCGTCGTCGGTCTGATCGGGTTTGCCTGCCTGCTGGGCATGCTGGCGGTGCGGCTTCACATCGGTGCGGCGATGTTCGTCACCGCCGTCGGCATCTATCTCACGCTGAATGGCGGCGAGTCGGCCGGCTTGCTCTATACGCTGAACAATCTGGTGTATGCGCGGCTGTCGAACTACGACCTGGCCGTGATCCCGCTGTTCATCCTGATGGGCCAGTTTGCCACCCATGGTGGGCTGTCGAAGGCGCTGTTCCGCGCCGCGGGCACGCTGATTGGCCACTGGCCCGGGGGGCTGGCGATGGCCTCGACCGCAGCGTGTGCGGCGTTCGGCGCCATTTGTGGCTCGTCGCTCGCCACCGCGGCGACCATGGGGCAGGTGGCGCTGCCGGAACTGCGCTCGCACGGCTATTCCGGCAAGCTCGCCACCGCCACGCTGGCCGCCAGCGGGACGCTGGGTATCCTGATTCCGCCGTCGGTGCCGCTGGTGATCTATGCGGTGCTGACGCAGGAATCCATCGGCAAGCTGTTCGTGGCAGCGGTCGTGCCGGGCATCATCGCGGCGCTGGGCTACCTGCTGGTAATCCGCCTGATCGTGGCGCGCGATCCGGCCGCCGGTCCGGCCGGGGAACGGGTGAGCTGGCCGGATCGTATCAAGGCCCAGCTCAACATCATCCCGGTGCTGCTGGTATTTCTGGTGGTGATCGTCGGCATCTACGGCGGCTGGGCCAACCCCACCGAGGCGGCCTCCATCGGGGCCGCAGCCTGCGGCATCATTGCCCTGGTCTCGGGTGGCATGGGGCGCAAGGGCTTTGCCGAGAGCATCTACGGCACGGCGCAGGCCACCGCGATGATCTTCATGGTGCTGATCGGTGCGGACCTGCTGAACTCCTCGCTGGCGCTGTCGCAAATGCCGAATGAGCTGGCGCAGTGGGTCAAGGGCAGCGGCTTGCCCCCGCTGCTGGTGCTGGTTTCCATTCTGGCCATCTATGTGCTGCTGGGCTGCGTGATGGATTCGCTGGCGATGATTTTGCTCACCATCCCGATCTTCTATCCGATGATCATGGGGCTGGACTTCTTCGGCATGGCGGAAGGCGACAAGTCGATCTGGTTCGGCATCCTGGCGTTGATGGTGGTGGAAATCGGCCTGGTGCACCCGCCGGTCGGCATGAACCTGTACGTGATCAACAAGCTGGCAAAGGGGGTGCCGATGAAGGATACCGCCTGGGGGGTGATGCCGTTCCTGGCGTCGGACTTCGCCCGCATCGCGTTGCTGGTGTTCATGCCGGGCATCAGCCTCTGGCTGGTGCATGCGCTGGGAAGCTAAGTAACGGCGAACGCGAGGCAAACACCTCGAACCAAGCACCACCTCGACATGCGGGTTGATGGCGGGGTGGTGCGCAGTTGCTTCTGAACGCGTAATCCATAGAGCCCAGGCTGACAACGACCGCGTCTGCGGGCGGTGCATTGCCATGGAGAGGATGTCCATGAAATCGATCGTGGTGTGTCGTGCTACAGTGCTGCTGGTCCTTTCGGCGCTTATCGGCGAGGTGGCCATCTTTGGTCCCGGCTGGGCGCCGCGGGTGCTGGCGGCGGCGGTAGCAGTCTTGGTGGCCATGTTGGCTGTGGTCGAGCGGCGCGTGCGTGTTGCTGAAGCCGTCGCCCTTGACGCTTGTCTTGGTGAGGGCGTTGGCTGGCCCCGGGCGAAGAGCCGCAACGGGGCCGTTCGGCGGCGTGAGATTGCCGACGTCGTGGCATGTCATGTGGCGCGGCTGCAGAGATCCACCTGCGATATCGACCGGGGGGCGGTGACTATCACCTCCACCAATGCCAGCCTGGTTTCGGCTTTTACCCGTGTGGTGGCGCAGAGTGAATGTCAAGCCTTGTCTGCGGCGGAAATCGGCGAAGCGACCCAGACCTTGGCCGGCAGCGTGGTCGGCGTCGCCGAATCCGCGGCGACGTTGCTGGCCAGCGCCGAAGAAACCCACCGGCTGTCGGGCGCGGGACAGGCGCTGGTGAGCGAGACGGCAGACGGTATCGGCGATCTGGAACGCACCATGCTGCGGTTGGGCGACCATTTCCAGTCGGTCGAAGAACAATCCCGGGAGATCGGCAGCATTGTCCAGATCATTCAGGAGATCGCCGGCCAGACCAACCTGCTGGCGCTCAACGCCGCCATCGAAGCGGCGCGTGCGGGCGAGCAGGGGAGAGGGTTTGCGGTGGTGGCGGATGAAGTGCGCAAGCTCGCCGAACGGACCAGCCAGGCGACCGTGGAGATCGGTCGCAAGATCGCCGGCATCACCGAGGGCACCGATGTGGTTAACGATTACCTGCTCCAGGCCACCGGCCATGTGCGCGCCGGTGTCACCAAGGCGGCGCAAGTCGGCGTGGCACTGGGGGCGATTACCGACCACGCCGGCCGAACCCTCCAGGTGGCCGAACTGCTGGCCGGTGCCGCTGCCACCCAGCGTCAGCTGGGCGAAACCATCGCGGAAAGGGTCGGAACCATCAACGAACTCACCGCCGAGTCCGTGACGACGGTGAAGAATTGCAACGAGCAGGTCCGCCAGTTACAGGACCAGATCGGCCAGTTGCGCCAGGAAATCGTGGCCCTGCCCGTGCATCGTGACGCGGTGGAGGTGATCGCCGGAGCTCTCGAGGAAATGCGGGCCAACAACATCCTGGTGATGAACTCGTTCTCGCCGGACCAGGCCATGCCGGCATTGGCGCGGGTTGCCGTGCTCGACCAAGCCATCGGCGCCGCCCTGCAGCAAGTGATGGCGGTTGATACCGGTGAGTCGAAACCGGCCAATGAGTTCCGGACGCTCTTTGAACGCTACCGCCAGCTGCGCGACGATGCACTGGCGGGCGCTGGGCGGGGAGATTTTGGCAGTGTCCGCGAGAAGATCCACGGCCAGGTCCGGCCGGTGTTTCTCGAGTTGCGCAAGGCCGTCGAGCTGTTGCGGGCCGCCCGTCCTGTCGGTGGCAAGCTTCCACCGGGAGCTTGACGGGATTCGCCTGGGGGCCGATCGCTGCTGGCA
>JACPUY010000204.1 GCA_016192025.1 Pseudogulbenkiania sp.
ATCGGCACGCGCTGTTCCGGACGGCCGGAGGTCAGGTTGGCCACGTTCACGGCCGGGGTGGACGCCAGGGCAACGCCGGCGGCCGGGGCGGCCGCGGCAATCACCGGGCCGGACTGGGCCGGAGCGGCGGCCGGCTTGGCCGCCGCAACGGCGACGTCTTCCTTCAGGATGCGGCCGTCGCGGCCGGAACCGGCCACGACGGCCAGGTTCACGCCGGTCTCGGCGGCCAGCTTGGCGGCGGACGGCATGGCAGCGCCACCCGGGGCGGCAGAGGCAGCGCTCGGGGCCGGGGCAGCAGCAGGCGCAGCGGCGGCGGCCGGAGCGGTTTCACCAGCCTTGGCTTCGGTATCGATTTGCGCAATCAACTGACCGGAAGTCACGGTGGTGCCGTCCAGCTCGATGAGCTTCACGATGATGCCGGCTTGCGGAGCCGGCAGTTCCAGCACGACCTTGTCGGTTTCCAGATCGATCAGGTTTTCGTCACGGCTGACGAACTCGCCGACTTTCTTGTGCCACGACATCAGGGTGGCTTCGGAAACCGATTCCGGCAGCTGAGGAACTTTAACTTCGATCAACATTATTGTCTTCTCCGTTGACGGGGGGATACCTCCCCCCGCGTGCACTGTCAGGGTGTGTTATTTGTTTAGTGTCATTGCTTCGTCAAGGAAGGCCTTGAGCTGGGCAACGTGTTTGCTCATGTAGCCGACGGCCGGCGAACCCGACGACGGACGGCCGGCGAACGACAGCGTCTGCTTGGCGCCCAACAGGCCCTCCAGACGATGGCGGATCTGGTACCAGGCGCCTTGGTTGCGCGGCTCTTCCTGTACCCACATGACTTCTTTCAGCGCCGGGAACTTCGCCAGTTCGGCGGCGACCTGCTCGGTCGGGAACGGATAGAGCTGCTCGATGCGGACGATCGCGATGTCCTGCTCCAGCTCGCGCTCCTTGCGGGCGTTGAGCAGGTCGTAGTACACCTGGCCGGCGCACAGCAGCACGCGCTTCACCTTCTTCGGACCCTGGATGCCGGCATCACCGATCACCGGACGGAACGAGCCCTGGGTCAGGGTTTCGATCGGGCTCATCGCATCCTTGTAGCGCAGCAGGCGCTTGGACAGGAAGATCACCAGCGGCTTGCGATACGGACGCAGCACCTGGCGGCGCAGCACGTGGAACATCTGCGCGGCTTCAGACGGCATCACGATCTGGATGTTGTGCTCGGCGCACAGCTGCAGCCAGCGCTCGAGGCGGGCGGACGAGTGCTCCGGACCCTGGCCGTCGTAGCCGTGCGGCAGGATGGTGGTCAGGCCGGACAGACGACCCCACTTGGTTTCACCGGAGGTGATGAACTGGTCGATGGCCACCTGGGCGCCGTTGGCGAAGTCACCGAACTGGGCTTCCCAGATCACCAGCTGATCCGGAGCGGTGCAGGAATAGCCGTATTCGTAGGCCATCACCGCTTCTTCGTTGAGGATCGAGTCGATCACCAGGAAGTCGGCCTGGTTATCGGACATGTTGCGCAGCGGCACGTAGGAGCCCTGGTCCCAGCGCTCGCGGTTCTGGTCGTGCAGCACGGCGTGACGGTGAGAGAAGGTGCCGCGACCGGAGTCTTCACCGGACAGACGCACGCCGAAGCCGTTGGTCACCAAGGACGCGTAGGCCAGCGTTTCGGCCATGCCCCAGTCGACCGGCTGTTCGCCGGCGGCCATGGCGACGCGAGCGTTCAGCACTTTCTGCACCGTCGGGTGCAGCTTGAAGTCAGCCGGCAGGGTGGTGAACTTCTCGGTCAGGCGCTGGATATCGGCCTGCGGCAGCGAGGTGTCGGTCGGGTGGGCCCAGTGGGTGCCCAGGAACGGCGTCCAGTCCAGCGCGTGCTCACGGCGGTAGTTGGTCAGCACGGTCTGCTCGACGTGCTCGCCCTTGTCCAGCGCATCGCGGTAGGCACGGATGAAGCCGTCCGCCTCGTCGGCCGCCAGCACGCCCTCGGCCACCAGGCGCTCGGCGTACATGGCACGCACGCCGGCGTGCTTGGCGATCTTCTTGTACATCATCGGCTGGGTCAGGAACGGGTCGTCGCCCTCGTTGTGGCCCAGTTTGCGGTAACACACCAGATCGATGACCACGTCCTTGTGGAAGGTCATGCGGTAATCGAGCGCGGCTTGCATCACGTAGCAGACGGCTTCTGGATCGTCGCCGTTGACGTGCAGGATCGGTGCCTCGACCATCTTGGCCACGTCGGTACAGTACAGCGTGGAACGCATGTCGCGCGTATCGGAAGTGGTGAAGCCAACCTGGTTGTTGACGACGATGTGGATGGTGCCGCCGGTACCGTAGCCGCGGGTCTGCGACAGGTTGAAGGTACCCTGGTTGACACCGAGGCCGGCGAAGGCCGAGTCACCGTGGATCAGCACCGGCACGACCTGGTTGCGCACGGTGTCGCCGCGGCGGTCCTGGCGGGCGCGAACCGAGCCCTCGACCACCGGGTTGACGATTTCCAGGTGCGACGGGTTGAACGCCAGCGACACGTGCATCGGACCGTCGGCGGTCGGGATGTCGCTGGAGAAGCCCATGTGGTATTTCACGTCGCCGGAGGCCAGTTGCGTCATGGCCTTGCCTTCGAACTCAGCGAACAGGTCACGCGGCAGCTTGCCCAGCGTGTTGACCAGCACGTTCAGGCGGCCACGGTGCGCCATGCCGATGATCAGTTCCTGCACGCCCTGACCGGTGGCGTTCTGAATCAGGTGGTCCAGCGCGGCGATGGTGCTCTCACCGCCTTCCAGCGAGAAGCGCTTCTGGCCGACGTAGCGGGTATGCAGGTAACGCTCCAGCGTTTCGGCGGCGGTGATCTGCTTGAAGATGCGCTTTTTCTTTTCCGTGCCGTAACGCGGAGTCGACAGATCACCCTCGAAGCGCTGCTGTACCCAGTGCTTTTCCGTCGAGTTGGTGATGTGCATGTACTCGAGGCCGACATTGCCGCAGTAGGTCTGCTTCAGTCGGGCCAGGATCTCGGACAACGGCAGCTTCTTCGGGCCGACCAGCGAACCGACGTTGAACTGTACCGCCATGTCGGCGTCGGTCAGGCCGTGGGTGGCCGGATCCAGTTCGCGCACCGCCGCTTGATCCATGCGCTTGAGCGGATCGAGGTTGGCCTGGCGCGAGCCCAGCACACGGTAGGCCGAGATCAGCTTGAGCACGGCGACCTGCTTCTGCATCGACTCCCAGTCCGCGGCGGCGCTGCTGCGCAGGCCCATCGCCGGCTTCTTGGCCAGCTGGATGAAGGACTCCTGGATAGGCTGGTGCGGCACGTCACGCGCGGCGGCACCCGGCGATTGCGCGAGCTTGTCAAAGTAGTCACGCCACTCTGCCGGTACCCCGTTCGGATCTGCGAGATACTGCTCGTACAGTTCCTCGATGAACGGTGCATTCCCACCGAACAGGTAGGAATGACTGTACATGGATTGCATCATTGTTCGACCCTTTATTTTGTCTGTGTTGCTGTGTTGCCCGGTAAGACCTGCAACGCCCCGGTGCCGCTGACGTTACAAAAGCACTGGGGAAATGGTGGGTCGGACCGATGATTCCGACCTCCATTGCCGCAAGGCTCGTGTCGCCACGATTATTCGGTTTTTGGCTTTCATTTCGCTTAATGAATGGTTGGCCGAAGAATGCTTCGGCCAACCATTCAACTACCTACCGCTTAGCGCTGCTCTACCGGTACATAGTCACGGCGCTCAGCGCCGGTGTACAGCTGGCGCGGACGGCCGATCTTCTGCTGCGGATCGGAGATCATCTCGCTCCAGTGGCTGATCCAGCCCACGGTACGAGCCAGCGCGAAGATCGGGGTGAACATCGACACCGGAATGCCGATGGCCGACAGCACGATGCCAGAGTAGAAGTCGACGTTCGGGTACAGCTTGCGCTCGATGAAGTACGGATCTTCCAGCGCGATCTTTTCCAGCGCCATGGCGAGCTTGAACTTCGGATCGTCGTGCAGGCCCAGTTCGTTGAGCACTTCGTGGCAGGTCTCGCGCATGATGGCGGCACGCGGGTCCATGTTCTTGTAAACACGGTG
>JACPUY010000201.1 GCA_016192025.1 Pseudogulbenkiania sp.
AGCCCAGCACGGGTTTGGACGAAGCAGTGGGGAGAGGGGACGGCACCGCGTCGGCTTCTGGCACAGGCATGAGCGGAACCGGTTTTGTCGGCTCGTCACGGCGATCGATGGTGCGGGTATCCTGGCTTGGCGTGCACACCGGTTCCGTAGCGACAATGTCTTTGGCCAACGTGGGGACAAGACTCTGCGCCAGGTATCGCGCCGGGTGGTCGTCAAACCGGTCGTCACGGGCGAGCCAGAGCGGACCGAGCCCGATGGCGTCGCTGACGAGGTGACGGCGGCTCATAGCTCGATCTCCATCAGGACGGCATGCTCGCGCCCCGCGGCCGTCGGGTAGTAATGCTTGCGCAGGCCGGTTTCGGAAAAGCCGCTGTTGGCGTACAGCGCGCGGGCCGGCCGATTGCTTTCCCTGACCTCCAGAAAGAGCCGGGTACACCCCAGCTGGCGTAGTTGCTCCAGCAACCGGCCCAGCAGGGTCCGTCCCAGCCCTTGTCCCTGCTTCTCGGCGGCGATCACGATAGTCAGCAGTTCCGCCTCGTCCAGCACCGCCATGGCGACGGCGTGGCCGCACAGCTGTCCGTCGATTTCCAGCAGCAGGAAGGCGTGCCCGGCGGCCAGCGAGTCGCGGTACTGCCGTTCGCTCCAGCCATGCGCGGTGGCCGCCGCTTCCAGGGCGGCCAGGCCGGGCATGTCGGCTGCGGTGGCCGGGCGGAACGTGATCATCGCTGACGCGCCTGCTGTTCGCGCGTGGTCAGCGCCACCTTGTTGCGGACGTAGAGGAGGTCCGCCTCGCGCGGAGGCAGGCTGGCATAGCGTCCGCTTTGCACCAGCCGCAGATAGCTGGCCGCGTGCGGTCGAATATCGGCCCGGATCGCGCTCAACCGCTGGCCCCAGCCGCTGGTCGTCAGCACCGGGTAGGCAGCGAAGCCGTCGCCGGCTCCCACCCAGTCATCACCCTCCAGCTGCAGGTCGGCACCGGCCTGATCCGGGTCGACCAGCAGGATCGGGGAAAGCCGGCGGCTGGCCCCGAGGTCGTAGCTTGCCAGATAGGCTTGCTGCATGCGGGCGTCGCTGCAGGCCACGACACGCGTCGCTCCGGCCTGTTCGGCCACGCTGTCGAGGGTGGGAATGGGGATGACCGGACGTCCGGCGGCAAAGGCCAAGCCCTGGGCCAGGCCGCAGGCGATGCGCAGACCGGTGAACGAGCCCGGACCCTGGCCGTAGGCGACGCCGTCGAGTTCCTTGAGTGTCAGCCCGGCCTGGCGCAATAGGTCCTGCACATGGGGCAGCGCCTGTTCGGCATGTTTCTGACCCACGCGCTCATGAAACACGAAGGTTCCTGCATCGCTGGAGACGGCAAGCGACAGGAAGTCCGTCGAGGTATCGATGGCAAGCAGTTTCATGGCGTTTCCGGAAGACCGACGGGGAAAAGCCGTAAATTATAAGCCCAGTTCTTCCACCCAGGCGAGCGCCGCGACGTGGGCCTGATTGAGTTGTTCCGGCGACAGCCCCAGTTCCCGGCACAGCTGGGGCACCTGGCGCATCTCCTTGTCCTCGCACGCCTTGGCCAGCTGCAGGAAAGGGGTGAGTTTGTCTTCCTGATCGAGCAGCACCTGGTTGAGCTGTTCGGAGAGATGGATGTGCTCCAGCACCATGGTCATTGGCATGTCGAACAAGACGTCGAGCAGACTGAACATACCGACGACGAACAGCGATTCGCAGACGTCATGAGGCAGATCGAGCGCGGTGCCCAAGAGCTCCATGAAACGGGCCCGGGTGATGGCGGTTTTCTGCAGCGCCGGAGGCGTTCTGCCGTCTTCGTTGGCGGTCACCAGCAGCAACGTCAGCCAGCGGTAGAGTCGCTTGTAGCCGAGCACGGTGACGGCGTGGTTAAAGGAGCTGATGGTGGTGTTGAGCCCGGCTGCCGCCGAATTCACGTAGCGCAACAGCTTGTATGACAATGCGATGTCGCGCTTGAATACCGATTCAACCTCCTTGATCTCGGCGTCCAGGCGCAACAGGTTGAGCAATTCCAGCGTGTGTGCGAAAGAGGGGTGGATGACCTTGGCCGACAGCGTCTGCGGTTTGGCAAAGTAATACCCCTGGAAGCCGTCCATGCCTAGTTCGCGGCACAGGTGGAAGTGCTCGTGCGTTTCCACCCGTTCGGCGATGCGGATCACCGGGTAGCTGCGTACCTGCGCGGCCAGCATCTGGAAATGGTGGCTATTGTGGGCTTGTACGTCCAGTTTGACGTATTTGGCGTATTCCAGCAGGTTGGCCGAAGGCGCATCGAACGAGAAGCCGTCCATGGCTATGCCGAAGCCTTGCGCATGCAGATACTTGATGCGGGCGATCAGCTCGTTCGACGGGGCGATGTCGGGAGCCAGGTCGAGAATGATCCGGCGTGCCGGCAACAATTCCAGGAATTCACTGGCCAGCATGGCTTCGCCGACGTTGATGAAAGCCAGTTTGTTGCCGACGAGCCAGCTGGTGCCCATGTTGTGCAGGGTATTGACCAATACCTGGGTGTCGGCCTGGAGCACTGCCAGCTGGCCGGCGTCTTCCGCCTGGAGGGAGGAGCGGAACAGCAGCTCGTAACCGATCAGCTGCTGGTTCCGGTTCAAGACGGGTTGGCGTCCGATGAAGGCACGGGTTGTTGTCATTCTGTACCGTTCTGGTTTTTCTTACTTCACAGCGTGATCAGCTCGGAGGTCTTGACCACGCCGCCCATGCCGCCCTTCGCCGTCAACAGGTCTTCCATATCGAGTACCAACACCACCGAGCCATCGCCCGACAGGGTGGCACCCGCCACGCCTTTGGGGCGAATGTTCTGTAGCGGCTTGATCACCACATCATCGCGGCCGACGAAGGAGTCGATGGCCAGGATGAAGGAGCGTTCCGCCGACTGCATCAGCACACCAAAACCGGGTTTCTGGGTTGGCGCCCAGCCGAGCAGACCCGCCAGGGTCTTGAGCGGCAGGATTTCGTCGCGGACGACGATGGTCGGGTTGCCGGAGACTTCCTGGATCGCTTCCGGGTCGATGGTGATGATCTCCCGGACCATGGCCAGCGGCACGGCAAACGGCTGATTGCAGGCGCGCACCACCAGCACCGGCAGGATGGCCAGCGTCAGCGGCAGCGAGATGCTGATGCGAGTGCCTTCGCCGGGAATCGAGTGGATGTCGATGCGGCCGTTGAGCTTCTGGATGTTGGTGCGCACTACATCCATGCCGACGCCACGGCCGGAAACGCTCGAGATCTGGTCCTTGGTCGAGAAGCCGGGCAGGAAGATCAGCTGCAGGCACTGCTTTTCATCCAGGGCATTGGCCGCCTCGGCGTCGATCAGGCCTTTCTCGACCGCCTTGCGACGCAGCGCGTCGGCATTCATGCCGCGACCGTCGTCGGTGATCTCGATCAGGATGTGGTCGCCGACCTGTTCGGCGGTCAGCTGGATCAGCGACTGGGGTTTCTTGCCGGCGGCAATGCGCTCCGCGGTGGACTCGACACCGTGATCGACCGCGTTGCGCACCAGGTGCACCAGCGGATCGTTCAAATCCTCGATCATGGTCTTGTCGAGTTCGGTCTCTTCGCCGCTGAGCACCAGCTCCACTTCCTTGCCGAGCTGGCGGGCAAGGTCGCGCGCCAGCCGGGGGTATTTCTGGAACAGCCGGCCGATCGGCTGCATGCGGGTTTTCATCACCGCGTTCTGCAGGTCCCCCACCAGCAGGTCTAGCTGGCTGATGGCCTCGTCCAGCGAGCGCAAGGTATTGGTATCGTTGTTACCCTGCAGGATTTCGGTGCGCAGGGTTGTCAGACGGTTCTTGGTCAGGCCGATTTCGCCGGACAGATTGAGCACCATGTCCAGACGATTGGTATCGATGCGGATGGTGTTTTCATGGCCGCTGGAGCCGGCCGATTTTGTCGCGGACATGGTCTTGCCCGCTGCCGCGGTGCGGTTTGCCGGAGCGGTTACGGCCGGCGTCGCAATAGGATTGGTATCCACAGCAGCCACTACGACCGGTTCTTCCGTGAGGCGATGGGCCGGCGCGGCAGCGGGCGGAGTACCGGCGCTGGCCGCGGAGACAACCGCTTGGTAGAGCGTATTCCAATCGGGTTCGTTGCTGCGGCTGGGTGCGGCAGGCACCACAGGCGGAGCGGGTTTTGCCGTTTGCGCAGCCGCCGGGGGAGGCGGCATCCTGCCGGACAACACGGCATCCAAGGCCGACAGCAGGGCGCTGTCGGTGTCCCCTGGCATCAGTCCCTGCCCCAGCGTGCCAAACATGTCGCGCACGGTTGCCGTGGCCTCCAGGATCACGTCCATGACCTCAGGGGTGAGTTGAAGTTCGGCATTGCGCAGCTTGTCGAAAAGGTTTTCCGTGCGGTGGCAGAGGGTCACCATGGGCGCCACGTTCAGGAAGCCGGCGCCGCCCTTGATGGTATGAAAACCACGGAAAATGTCATTTAACAAGGCGCGGTCTTCGGATCTTTTTTCTAGTTCGACCAGCTTGTTGTCAACGTCCGAGAGAAGGTCGTTGGACTCCATCAGGAAGTCCTGCAACAGCTCCTCCATGCCTCCGAATTCGCTCATTTTTTATCCCCGCACCGTTATTGCCGTATTTTTGCGACCTGAAGGAATCAGAAGCCCAGACTGTCCAGCAGGTCGTCGACTTGTTGTTGGTTGGTCACCACATCACTGCGCCCTTCCGGGTTGATCACCGGACCGTTCAGCAGTGTCGGGTCAATTTCCGTTTTCTTTTCTTCCGGCGAGAATTCGATCAGGAAGGCGACGAGGTCGGTCTCGATGGTCTTGACCATGCCCATCATTTTCTTGATGACCTGGCCGGTCAGATCCTGAAAGTCCTGAGCCATGACGATGTCCAGCAATTGCGCACTGGTGGCCTGGGTCTGCTCCGGAACTTGCTGGAGGTAACGGTGGGTGTCTTCGCTCAGCCGGCGGAACTCGTCGACCGATAGTTGATTGGCAAACAATCGGCTCCAGCGTTCGGACAACTGCTTGGCGTTGCCTTCGAGCTCGTCCTGAATCGGCTTGGCGATGTCGGTGGCGTTCAGCACCCGTTCAGCTGCCGACTCGGTCAGCGTGGAGATGTAGGAGAGACGGTCCCGGGCATCGGGAATGGCATTCGCTACGCGCTCTAGCGATTTATCATAGCCCATGTCGCGCAGTGCGCTGTGCAATTTGCGGGTGAGTTGTCCGATTTGCTCGTACATGACCGAGGGGTTGCCCTCGGCCGCTCCGTGCAACGCGGTCGCGCTGCCTGGGTCAGGCGTGATCTCAGGCGTGCCGGCCTGGTGTTGCTTTGCAATGCTGTCAAACAGTGCCTCAAGATCCGGGGTATCCCCGCTTTCCAAAACGTGGTCTGGCACGATAAATCCTCCTGAATACTGGCCCGACAAGCCGTGCAATCGTTCTTATTTGTGAATTGCCTGAAAGATCTTGTTCAGCTTTTCTTCCAGCGTGGCGGCAGTGAAGGGCTTGACGATATAGCCACTTGCTCCCGCCATGGCCGCTTCGATGATGTTCTCGCGCTTGGCTTCCGCCGTGATCATCAGGAACGGCAAGGGCTTGAGCTGCTGGTCGGCACGGACGGCCTTCAACAGCTCGATTCCCGTCATATTGGGCATGTTCCAGTCGGAAACGATGAAATCGAAATGCTGCGTCTTGAGCTTGTGTAGGGCGACTTGGCCATCCTCGGCTTCATCGACGTTGGTAAATCCGAGTTCCTTGAGCAGGTTGCGCACGATGCGTCTCATGGTCGAGAAGTCGTCCACCACAAGGAAGCGAAGATTCTTGTCTGTCATCGAGGGTTATCCTGAAGTTGTCAATGATTCCTGGCCGCTATTGTAGCGATTACCTTTGCAGGAATGGAATCAGGGTTTCGGCCAAGACGGCAGGGTCGAATTTGGCAACATAGGCATCGACGCCGACGCTGGATCCCATGGCGCGGTTGGCGTTGGATGACAACGAGGAATGCATCACAACCGGGATGCCGTTGAAACGGTGGTCTGACTTGATCAGACGGGTCAGCACGTAACCATCCATTTCCGGCATCTCGGCGTCGACCAGAATGGTCTTGAGGTTGTCGTGCAGCGGGGCGCCGTCGCCCTGGTGGCGGTTGGCCAGCGCTTGCAGCCGCTCCCAGGCCTCGCGTCCGTTGCTGGCCTGCTGGAACTTGATGCGCATCTTTTCCAGCACGCCGGTGATTTCCTTGCGCGCCACCACGGAGTCGTCGACGAAGAACACGTATTGGTCGGCTTCCAGCTGGGCCGTCGGGAGTTCAGGCAGGCGGGGTTCTCCGATAACGCTGGCCAGAATCTGTTCCACGTCCAGGATGGAAACCAGCTTGCCGTCTTCCAGTTCGGTGATGGCGGTGATCAGGTTCATGCCGTTGGCCGAGCCGTCGCCTGCTGCCGACGCACTGCTGCCCATCATGTTGTCGGGCGAGCGGACCTTGTCCCAATCGACGCGGATGATCCGGTCCACCGAGTCCACCAGAAAGGCCTGAGTGCTTTTGTTGAATTCGGTGACGATCATCGTTTCATACTTCTTTCCGGGATCGTTCGCGCCGATGAAGCGGGCCAGGGCGATGATCGGGATGATGTTGCCGCGCAGGGAAAGCACGCCTTCCACGCCGAATGGCATGTTCGGGGTCTTGGTGATGGCGGGGGTCTGCGAGACTTCGCGCACCTTGAACACGTTGATACCGACGGTTTCCCGCGTGCCCAGCGAGAACAGCAGGATTTCCATCTTGTTGGAGCCCGCCAGCTTGGTACGGGCGTCGATATTGGCGAGCAGGGTAGCGTCGGTGGCTGGCATGTCAAACCTTTCCCGATTTTTTGAGTACGATCATCATCCGCGCGTCATTGGTTGATATGCAGCATTTCGCGCAGCTTGATCGCCAGTTTTTGTGCTTCGAACTTGGAAACGTAGGAGTCGACGCCGACCGACTCGCCGAGCTTCTGGTTGGAGTTGCCCGACAGCGAGGAGTGCATCAGCACCGGGATGCCGGCAAAGCGCGGATCGCTCTTGATGAGCTTGGTCAGCATGTAGCCGTCCATTTCCGGCATTTCCACATCGGTCAGCACCAGGTTGACGGTGTCGCAGAGCTTGCGGCCGGACAGGTCGGCCTGGGCGGCCATCTTCTGCAATTCGTCCCAGGCGCGCATGCCGTTGATGGCGTAGGCGTATTTGACGCCCATGGCTTCCAGGGTGCGTTCGATCTGCTTGCGTGCGACGACCGAGTCGTCGGCAAAGAAGATCATCCGCTCTTCCTTGATCGGCTCGATATTCAGGAAGTGATGAGCATCGTCGGAGAGCGAGGTCTCGGCCAGGACTTTCTCGACGTCCATCATCATGACTAGGGTGTTGTTCAACTCGGTCACGGCGGTCACCAGCCCCCCCATGCGGTTGGTGATCATTTCCGGCGGAACGCGCATGGCGGACCAGTCGAGGCGCAGGATGGTGTCCACGGCCTCGACCAGGAAACCCTGGGTGTGGCCGTTGTATTCGGTCACGATCATGATCTCGGGCTTCTTGTCCGTGACGATGCCGGCATACTTGGCGAGATCGATGATGGGAACGAGCGCGCCGCGCAGGCTGACCATGCCTTCCACCGAGGAGGGCATTTCCGGAGCCGAGGTGATTTCAGGAGTACGCATGACCTCGCGTACCTTGAAGACGTTAATCCCGAAAACTTCCTTGCGCCCGGTCCGTTGGTCTTCTCCGAGGGAGAAAAGCAGGATTTCGAGCTTGTTGGTGCCGGCCAGCTTGGTGCGGGCATCAATCTTTTTAAGAAGTTCTGACACAGAAACCTCCGCTGCATCGGGTTTTTGGGGGCATCAATACCTGCTGGATATGCCAGCTATCAGGTGTTTCGGGGCCTTGGGAACCGCTTGACTATGGCAAATGTACCCCAGATTGGCTTAACCGGTTTGGATAATTATCATACTGATTAATCAGTTTTTACAAATGTATCGCGGCAAATGACAAAAATTGTTTCAAACTTGCACGACCAGCAAACCCTGGAGCAGGCCTTTGCCCAGTTCAATGCCGTTTCCGGGCAGTTGATCGACGCCTATAACCAGCTGCAGGGGCAGGTCAACGTGCTGAACGCCCAGCTGGACGAGGCCAATAACGAACTGAGGCGGCAGCTGTCCAACAATGCTGCGCTGGCCGAACGGCTTGGCATGCTGCTGGAGGCCTTGCCGGCCGGCGTGGTCGAGCTGCTGGCCGATGGCCGGGTGCAAACCGAAAACTCGGCGGCCGAGGCCATGCTCGGCGCATCGGTCCGCGGGCGCTTCTGGCCGGAGGTGCTGGCCGGCTTCCAGCCGACCGACATCGATAATACCTTCTTGTTGCCGCGCTGCGGCGAGCTGCCCGCGCGCCGCATTACCCTGCAGTATCAGGATCTGCCCGAGCTGGGCGGGCAGATCGTGCTGCTGCACGACGTGACCCACTTGCATCAGCTGTCCAGCGAACTCGCGCAGCAGCAGAAG
>JACPUY010000202.1 GCA_016192025.1 Pseudogulbenkiania sp.
GTCCACCGTTTCTCTGGCGACCACCACAAAATCCTCTTCCGGCCTGACCCAGTTCGCCCCCTCCTTAATCAGGCGAAGCGCGACCACGAGGTCCGGGCTCAGGATCCACTGTCGGCCGCCGACCACGGGCTGCGGATGCTCGAAAACGAGATTAATCCCGACGGGCTCCTTGTCGTTGTACTGATACTCATCGATCGGCGAGTAGTGGCCGTCTGAATACGCATACGGAGCCACGGAGTGCCCGATGCCGATGTCGCTCCAACTCAAGCGCTCGGCGAGTTCATGATGCTGTTTGGGAAAGGCGACGGAGCCGCAGGCGAATACGTCGCCGACATACCCCACTTCTTTCACGTTGCCCTTCTCGTCATCGAGCGACGCACGGAGGGGGACCCACGTTGCCCGAGAAAACGGACGCCGAATTTCAGACGATTGAAGAATCCAGGCTTCGTTCATGGATCGGTTCTCTTAGTGATGTAAGCAGCCGTAACCTTGATCCAGCAGCTCGCGTCGGAATTATGTTGGGGTTGCTTGCTGATAGTAGGCCAGCGCGGTGTCGATGCAAGTTGGGCGGGGAGCGAGTACCCGAGAGCAGTCACGGACGAGTGCCGGCCTTTGGCCGACAGTGGCGCACGGGTCGTCTAATGGGAGAGACCACTATCGTTGCGTTGCAGTCATTTAGCCCTAAAATGCTGATTGACTGCAATGGGTCCGAGAAGGATGTTCACTGCCGCACCACCAACGTCAGCTTTGGCCGATTATGCAAAGCTTCCCATAAGACCGATGATCTGCCATGGCGCCCACCTGTTCAGTAGTAGACCAAATCGTACGATGCGTGCCCAACAACACTAGAATTACTAGGTAGTTGCCGGTGCCCCTATCGCCGGGTAGTTCTGTAAACTGAGCCTGGCGACCTGACCTGCGGAGAGTAGGATGCCCAGCGGCATACCGTTACGCGAGGGAGTGAGTAATGATATACTGTCTCGTATAGACACAGGGTTTTCCAGAGATGGTCGTGCCCTGTCATTTGAGGAAAAGCCCGCCCTGAGCGGGCTTTGGCCTTTCTGAGCCCCCTCCGCATGGACCTAGCGCTATGCTGAACTCGTGCATTTCTTGCACAAGTTGGAACCTCCCCTCTGGAAGCAATGTGCAAAAAGTGCACATTCCAGCCAGTACCGACGCTAAAGCCTTCTGCTACTGAACACGGGGGGACGTCGCCGATCAAGTGCCCTGCGATAGTCCAAATAGAAATGCCCCGGCCGAAGCCGAGGCATAAATATTACTGTTAACAAATCATGAAGATTTACAGGTAAAAACCCGTACGTAAATATGTTCGCTTTTACTCCATATAGACCCAGGCAGCGCTTTTTTTCATGGCGGACGGCGTCTAGCGCTGGCTGGGCTCCAGCGCTTCGGCAACCGCTTCATCCTCCGGCGCCGGGCGGCGCGGCGGCCAGAAGAAGTCCAGCGGCCGGCGCAGGAAATGCCGTCCTACCGCCGGCAACAGCGGCAAGGCGTCGCGCAGCGTCAGCTTGCGCGAGCGCAAGGCCACCCACAGCGCCAGGTTGAAGCTGACCAGCAGGTTGAGCAGCCCGATCAGGCCGATGCCCAGCACCGACCACGCCAGCGTCTGCCAGCTCATCAGGTAGTCAAGTCCGACCGCCGCGAAGGCCAGGTTGGCCGAAGCGAAGGTGATGTGACGGATGTCGATCGGCAATCCCAGCAGCACGCCGACGGTGCCGGTCAGGCCAAGGAACAGGCCGAAGTAGAAGTTGCCGGCCAGCGCCCCCAGGTTGTGCTCCACGTACTGCGCCACGCAACGCGTGCGGCGCTCGCCGAGCAGGCGGTTGAGCCACGGCAGCGCGGCCAGCCGTTCCGGAATGCGCCGGTAGATCGCCAGGTTGTCGTGATAGCCGGCAATCAGCCCGGACAGGAACAGATACACCCCGGCAATCGCCGCGTGGAACAGCGACAGACTGGCCAGCGGATCCAGGTCCTGCAACAGGTGCTGCGCCTTGGCCACGCTCACCGCCTGAGCGCCGAACAACTGTTTCCAGCCCTCGGCAATCGCCCAGGCCACCGGGATCGCCATCAACACGTTGCCGACGATGGCGACGAACTGGGTGCGCAGTACGCTGACCACCAGTTCGGTCAGCTCGGTCAGCTGCGCCTTGCCGCCGTTCGGAGTGTGGATGGCGGCGGCCAGCCGCGCGGCGGTCATCGCCGGCTGCTTGGTGGCGACGGTGAAGCGCAACAGCTGTATCAGCATGAAGCCGAGCGCGTAATTCAGGCCGAAGGCCATCCCTTCGAGCAGCAACGGCAGGTGCGCCTGCGCCAGAGACAGCTTGATCAGCGCCATGAAGCCGACGATCAGCCCGGCGCCCATCGCCGCCTGGGCCATGTCCAGCCATTCCTTGCGGCTCTCGGCGATGTAGTGCTCGCCGCGCTGGCCGGCGTGCTCAGTCACCTGCAGCGCCAACAGTTCGATGTTCGAGGTGAGCAAGTCAGACAGCTTGTGGCGGCGGTTGTCGGCACGCACCAGTTCGCCCAGCAGCCGGAACAGCGTCGGGTCGGCCACCGGATCGTAGTCCGGGGTCAGCAGCGTCAGCACCTGGCGCAGACGGTGGATGTGCTGCCGCAGCCGCTGCAGGTGGTAGGTCAGGCTGACCGAGATACCATAGCGCGAGGCGTTCTTGCGGATGCGCTGCACGATGCCTTCGCACTGCTCCAAGAGCACCAGGATGTGTTTCTCGTCGTCGTCCGCGATGCCGCCGTCGGTGGCGGCATCGCGCTGGCCTTCGACGAAGCGGAATACCTCGGCGTTCAGGTGCAGGAACGGCGACTCGAAGCGCTCGATGTCCGGATGGACGCGCACCAGCTCCGGCTCCAGGCCGATCGCCACGATGCGCGAGGACAGTACCTGCACCGCTTCCAGCAACTGCCAGCGGGTATGGGAGAGGGCCTCGGAGTCGCTTTCCTCCTCCCAGTGCAGGGCGCACCAGAAGTCGCCGCACACCGCCTGCGGCAATGCCTGCACCCACTGGTAGTCGCGTTTGTCACGGAATAACTGACTGAACACGTCCTTGAGATAGTCCAGGTTCCTGGGTGGCGGCAGCAGCCGCTCGCCGATGCGGGTCTTCATTGAAGAGAAGAAGCCCTCGTTCGACAGGATGCCGACGTCGGTGTACAGCTGGATCTGGCGCGTGCTGCCCAACTGCTGCAACAGGCCGCGCCGCAGGTTGGCGCGGTAATCGGGGTGCTGCTCGAGCAGGTAGCTCAGCGCGCGCACGTTCTTGATCGCCTGTGCGCTGTCGGCGGGGTTGGCTGGTCGGACCAGATCGATCAAGCCGGCCAGCAGTAGGGTTGGGGAGTGCTGCTGGCCGTCGGCCAGCGTACGCAGCAAGGTATCCATAGGCAAGTTCTCCAGCCGGCAATGCCCGGCGAGTGGATAGGATTGGCCTAAGTTGGCCTGCTAGATAAAGGGGGGGCTTTGGCCCGGTCAAAATTCCATGCAAACGAAAAAAGACCATGGTCGGGGCCGATTAGTTCTTTCGGACGAGTGTGTCGGGGCGGCGGAGCCGTTACCATGACGGGGAGCTATGCCGCCGTAGCGGCCGCCTTCACCGCCCTGCCGCCATGCCCCGCATTGTGCCCGATGGCGGAGCGATTTGTCTCGTTTTCCATCCCTGTTGGCCACGATCATGAGCGTGGTGGCGAGCATTTCATGCTGATGAA
>JACPUY010000203.1 GCA_016192025.1 Pseudogulbenkiania sp.
CGAGGACGAGGCGATCGTGCGGCTGGGCGCCATCAACGACGAAATCCAGGCCGCCTTCGCCAGGAATGATTTCCACGACGTGCTGGCCAAGACCTCCGAGTTCTACGAGCTGATGTTCGCCGGCAGCGGCCAGACCATGGCGTGGGAAATCGTCCAGTCGCTCAACGCCCGCATCAACCGCCTGCGCGCCATGACCATCAGCTCGGCTGGCCGGGCGACGGAAGCCGCGGCGGAGATGCGGCTCTTGGTCGATGCCCTCAAGCGCCGTGACGCGCAGGCGGCTCATGACGCCTCGATGGCGCATGTGCGGCGCGTGGCGGAGATCGCCGCCAGGAAGTTGGCCGAGATGTCCAGCACCAGCCAGAACGCCGACCTCGCTGCCGGGGAGCGGATTCCGCAGGCCGATTCGGCATGAACTATGCCGACAACCGGGCCCAGGTTGGCCCCGGGTCGGCGATCCACTCTTTCCCACCTCCCTGTCTGTCGCCGTTCCGTCTGAGCCGGCCCGCCCTCCGAACCGCCGGCAAGCGGCCGGCCCAGGCGGGGCCGGTCCTTCCGCTCCCATCGTCATCGGCC
This sequence comes from Pseudogulbenkiania sp., assembly GCA_016192025.1. Classification (GTDB taxonomy): domain Bacteria; phylum Pseudomonadota; class Gammaproteobacteria; order Burkholderiales; family Chromobacteriaceae; genus Pseudogulbenkiania. The sequence goes on from JACPUY010000203.1 coordinate 577, forward strand.
ATCCGGTGTCGCCGGTCCGCCGCCATGACATGCGTCGCCTTCTGAAACGGCCGCAGGTGGTCGGCCTGCCTGTCTTGTCACCGCTGCATACAGTGCCGTTCGATGATCGAACATCTTTGTCAGGACGATCCTTGACGGCATAGCTGCTACTCACTACATTTACGTTCGATAGTCGAACTATCTGTGCGTTTATCGAATATTTTCTGCGCGCAAGGATCGCTCCGGCTTGATTAAGCGCACGTTTTTCTGACAATGATAATGACGAGCCGGTGAGTAGGGGGAAGAGCCGGGAATGATGGCGTTGTTGCCCCTGTCTGCTCATTTCCCGTTCAAGAGGTGCTTGGCGTAGGCTAGCCCCGCCGAGCAGTCGAAGGGTCACTCTGTTGAGGAACGCCATGGTTAACTCGAACACATTGATGTCCGCGCAAAACCCCATGGGAATGGACGGTATCGAGTTTGTGGAGTTTGCTACCACCGAGCCCGGCCGCTTTGGCCGCCATCTCGAGACGCTGGGCTTTAACGCCGTGGCGCGGCATCGTTCCAAAAACGTGCTGCTGTACCGCCAAGGCTCGATCAACTTCATCGTCAATGGCGAGGAAGGTGAGCCGGCCTACCGCTACGCCAAGCAGTACGGCGCGGGTATCTGCGCGCTGGCATTCCGGGTAAAGGATGCCACCGCGGCGACCCAGTACGTGATCGAACGTGGGGCGTGGGAGGTCGAAACGGCCGCCGGCGTGATGGAATTGCGCATTCCCGCTTTCCAGGGCGTGGGCGGCTCGTTGATCTATCTGGTCGACCGCTATCAGGATCACTCCATCTACGATGTCGATTTCGTCTGGCTTACCGGTTCCGAAACCCGCTCCGACACACCTCTGCTCGATGGGGTCGACCAGGTGATCCAGCGGGTTCAGCCAGGCCGTCTCAAGGAATGGCTGGATTTTTATGCCCATCTGTTCGGCTTTGGCGTGCGCCAGCAGAGCGGCCCCGGCGAATGTCTCATCGAAAGCCCGTGCGGCAAGGTACGGATTCGCCTGGAAACGATCGAGGGTGTGCGATCGGATGGCAGCCGGGAAGGCTTGCATGCCGTTCGCCTGCTGACGGCCGATCTGCCTGCCGCCGCGGCCGAGTTGGCCCGGCGCGGTGTCCGGCTGGGCGAATCGCTGACACCGGATGCGTATGCTCCCCGCGTGTTTCACACGCTGCACGAATCGGGGCAGCTTGATTTCGAAATCGCTTCATATGCTGACTGACACGGTACCGACCATGGAACGATTCCGTTTTGCCATCGACACCACCGCTCTCGCCGGGGCGTTGGAAGACAAGTTGTCGGCCATCGTCGAGGCCGGTTTCGCGTCGGTTACCCTGTCGGCCAAGGATCTGGTCGGCGAGCAGACCGGCGGGCTGGAGCAGGCGGTCCGCCGGGTGCGCGACAGCAAGCTGGCCGTCAGCGGCTTCCTGGCGCTGCGCGACTTCGAGGGGCTGAGCGGCCGTTTTCTCGACTACAAGGTCGACATCGCCAAATCGATGCTGCGCATGGCGCAGCAGGCCGGTGCCGAGCTGCTGCTGGTGTCGTCGTCGACTTCACCGCATGCCAGTGGCGAGAGCGAGATGATCGTCCAGCATCTGCAACTGCTGTCCGCCCTGGCCACACCGCTCGGGTTGCGGATTGGTTACGAGCCCCTGGCATGGGGTCGTCACGTCAACGACTATCCGAGCGCCTGGCGGGTGATCGAGCGGGTCAACCGGGAAAACGTCGGTCTGGTGCTGGACTCCTTCCATCTGTTCGCCCGCGGCATGCAACCGGATGCCCTGGCCGGGATTCCGCCGGACCGGGTGTTCCTGGTGCAGCTCTCCGATGCGATGTACGACTACGTCCCGGCGCTCGACGAAATGGTGGAACTCTCATTGCACCATCGGTTTTTCCCGGGGGAGGGAGAGCACAGCCGGGCGCTGGTGGAACTGGTCGGGCAGCTGGAAGCGGCGGGGTATCGCGGCCGCTATGCCTTCGAGGTGGCCAATGACGATTATCAGCACTGCCCCCCCTCGGTCGTGGTGCAACGGGCCGGGCAGGCGGTGGATTGGCTCTCTTCACGCCTTCTGGCTGGCTGAGGAGCCATGCCGATAAGGTGAAAGTTCTGTGTTGTGTCTGTGTAGTGTGTGCGCACCTGGCGATTCCCAGGTAGTTGGCGGACGGGTTTCCCGTCCGTTTTTTTATTTGTTTTTCAGATGGCGGAAGCCGCAGCCTGCCCGCGCCTGGGGAGCGGGCAGGCGGGCGGGCCTCAGGCCAGTAGCAGCGACAATTCGTTCGCGCCGGCGCGCAGCACCGGCAGGACGCGGGTCTCCAAATCACTGATGGACACCCGTGCGGCCTGCACGCCGATGTTGATCGCGGCCACCACCTTGCCGTCGGCCGCCGCAATGGGCACCGCTATCGAGCGCAGGCCGATTTCCAGTTCCTGGTCGATGATGGCGTAGCCTTGCGCGCGTACCTTGTCGAGTTCGGCGCGCAAGTCGGCGACGGAGATCAGCGTATTCGGCGTGTACTGGACCAGCTTGGCCCGAGCCAGGTGGGCGTCGCGCTCCTCGACGGGCAGGTAGGCGAGCAGTACGCGCCCCATCGACGTGTGAGCGGCAGGCAGCCGGCTGCCGATGTCGAGATCGATGGTCATGATGCGCGAGGTCGAGGCGCGGGCAATGTACAGGATCTCGTCGCCATCGAGGATGGCGATCGAGCTCGACTCGTTGAGCGTGTTGCTGATGTGGCGCAGCACCGGCTGCGCCGCCTTGGCCAGCGGCGTCGACGCGAGGTAGGCGTGGCCCAGCGACAGGATGCGCGGACGCAGCGCGAAGTTGCGA
>JACPUY010000206.1 GCA_016192025.1 Pseudogulbenkiania sp.
ACGTTCACTTGGTGATAGTGCAGCGCGTGCAGCACGGCGGCGGTAGGAGACGGCACCCAGGCGGTGTTGGCACCGGCCTTCGGATGGCCGATCTTCTGCTTCAGCATCTCGGCCATCAGATCCGGCATCGCCCACATGCCCTTGCCGATCTGGGCATGGCCGCGCAGGCCGCACTCCAGGCCAACCTGTACGTTGCTGCGCTCGTAGGCGGCGATCCACTTCGAGGTCTTCATGTCGCCCTTGCGGATCATCGGGCCGGCTTCCATCGCGGTGTGCATTTCGTCGCCGGTGCGGTCGAGGAAGCCGGTGTTGATGAACGCCACGCGGTGGGCGGCCGCGGCGATGCAGGCTTTCAGGTTGACGCTGGTGCGGCGCTCTTCGTCCATGATGCCCAGCTTCACGGTGTATTGCGGCAGGCCGAGCAGGTGTTCCACCTTGCCGAACAGCTCGTCGGCGAAGCCGACTTCGTCCGGGCCATGCATCTTGGGCTTGACGATGTAGATCGAGCCGGCGCGCGAGTTGCCTTTGCGCGGCTGGTCGTGCAGCGCGATCAGCGTGGTCACTACCGCGTCCATGATGCCTTCCGGCACTTCGTTGCCGTCGCCGTCGAGGATGGCCGGGTTGGTCATCAGGTGGCCGACGTTGCGCACGAACATCAGGCTGCGGCCGTGCAGGGCCAGCTCGCTGCCGTCGGCGGCGGTATAGTGGCGGTCCGGGTTCATGCGGCGGGTGAAGGTTTTGCCGCCCTTGCTCATTTCCTCGGTCAGGTCGCCCTTCATCAGGCCGAGCCAGTTGCGGTACACCACCACCTTGTCTTCGGCATCGACCGCGGCCACCGAATCCTCGCAGTCCATGATGGTGCTGATCGCCGCTTCCATCACGATGTCTTTCACGCCAGCCGCGTCCTGCACGCCAATCGGGTGGCTCTTGTCGATCTGGATCTCGAAGTGCAGGCCGTTCTGCTTCAGCAATACAGCGGTGGGGGCGGCGGTTTCACCGTTGTAGCCGACGAACAGCGACGGCTGCTTGAGGCCGGCGGTGCCGCTGGCAAGATCAACGACCAGCTGGCCGTTTGCCACGCGATAGGCAGTGGCATCCCTGTGCGAGCCGGATTCCAGCGGGACCGCCTGATCGAGGAAATCGCGACCAAAGGCGATCACCTTGGCACCGCGCACCGGGTTGTAGGCACCGGCCTTGGTGGCGTCGTCGTCTTCGGAGATCGCATCGGTGCCGTACAGCGCGTCGTACAGGCTGCCCCAGCGGGCGTTGGCCGCGTTCAGCGCGTAGCGGGCGTTCATCACCGGCACCACCAGCTGCGGGCCGGCCTGGTCGGCGATTTCGCTGTCGATATTGCTGGTGCTGATTTTGGCGTCGGCAGGTACCGGCTTCAGGTAGCCGATGCTGGTGAGAAAGGCCTTGTACGCGGCCATGTCGGCGATGGGGCCGGGGTGTTGACGGTGCCAGTTGTCGATCTCGCTTTGCAGGCGGTCGCGCTCGGCCAGCAAGGCGCGGTTCTTCGGTGCCAGTTCGTGCACCAGAGCATCAAAACCCTGCCAGAAAGCGGCGGCGTCGATGCCCGTGCCTGGCAAGACTTCCTGCTCGATAAAATCGTAAAGGGAGGAGGCAACCTGTAATCGATGGCCAAGGGTTCTTTCAGTCATGACGCTACTCTCTCTCTAGTTTCAGTTTGGGCTCGCACCCGATCACCAGCCATGAAAAAGCAGGTTAGCACCAAGGGCGGCGATGCCGGCCTTTGCGGCTTTGCGGCAAGGCCTGAACCGGACGTGCCTGCCATTTCCATGCCTCTAGCATCGATCGGCATGGGCAATCCACCAATATAACTGTACCTGTTCTTCGGTGTCAGGTAGAGCCAGCGCCGGTGGAGCCGTGGGATCTGCCGTGGGCACGTCGGTCTGTTCTCCGTGGCGGTGCTTGGGCATCGGATGTTGCAATACGATGAATTGAGTTTAGTGATGTTGATGTGACAAAAAAAGGCCTAAAATGCCATAGCTTCTTTTACTTTTTGTGAGCTAATGGATACCTTTAAACAGCTGGAAACGCTGGTGGCGGTGGTGACGCACGGCAGCCTGTCGGCGGCGGCGCGGCAGGAAGGCGTGGTTCCGGCGGTGATCGGCCGCCGACTGGACGCGCTGGAGGAGCGCCTCGGCGCCAAGCTGCTGGTGCGTACCACGCGCAGCGTGACGCTGACGCAGGAGGGCAGTGCCTTCTACGAGGAGAGCCTGCGCATCCTGGCCGAGCTGGCCGAAGCCGAGGCGGCGGTGGCCTCGGGCAGCGCCCGCGCGCGCGGCCATCTGCGGGTCAGTGCACCGGCCGGTTTCGGCCGCCGCCACGTGGCGCCGCACGTGGCGAGCTACCAGCAGCAGCACCCGGACGTGAAGGTGACGCTGGACTTGTCGGACCGGCTGGTCGATCTGGTGCGCGACCGGGTGGACTGCGCCATCCGCATTTCGGACCTGGCCGATTCCAGCCTGGTGGCGATCCGCCTGGCCGAAAACCGCCGCGTGGTGGTGGCTTCGCCGGCCTATCTGGCGCGGCATGGCATTCCCCGCACGCTGGACGACTTGGCTCAGCATAACTGCCTGTCGCTGGGCGAAAGCCAGAGCCGTGGCTGGACCTTTACCCGTGACGGCCAGCCACTCAATCTCAAGGTGTTCGGCAACCTGGAGTGCAATGACGGCGCCGTGTTGCACGACTGGGCTCTCAAAGGGCATGGGCTGGCTTGGCGCTCGCAGTGGGAAGTCAAGGACGACCTGTCGGAGGGGCGACTGGCGACGGTACTCGACCGCTTCTCGTCGCCGGACTACCCGGTCTACGCCGTGGTACCGCAGCGCAAGTTCTTGCCGCTGCGGGTGCGCCACTTCATCGATCACCTGAAAGCCTGCTACGCCGAGCCGGGTTACTGGGGCTGAGCCGTGTTCGGGCGGCAACGCTCTGGTGGTCGCGATGGCCATGCTAAACAAGTTAATCGGGCGAAATCTTGCCAATATGCGATATGAAGTTGTTTAAATGGGCCAATGGCCTGTTTCTGCTGGGTTTGCCGGCTTGCCCCGGCTTCGCCTTCCTGTAATATTCGTCCCCTTTTCCCGCACGGTGTCGGCCGTGCCACTTTGCATGGTCGGCCGAGCCGCGGCGTGTCGGACGATAACGATCAGAATGCCCCGCTGCTTGACCCGCATCCTGCCACTGCGGATCGGCCGAGCAGACATGGGGCCACCACATACAGGGACCAATAAGGAACATGAGCTTGATGCGCAAGAAGAGCATCCAGGGCATGCTGGATTTCGCTCAGACCACGCAGGGGCTCCGCAAGGAGCTGTCCGCCTTTGACCTCACCATGCTGGGTATCGGCGCCATCATCGGCACCGGCATCTTCGTGCTGACCGGCACCGGCGCCACCGTGGCCGGCCCCGGCCTGGTGTTGTCGTTCATCATCGGCGCGCTGGCCTGCGGCTTTGCCGCGCTGTGCTACGCCGAGTTCGCCGCCATGTTGCCGATTTCCGGCTCCACCTATACCTACGCCTATGCCACGCTGGGCGAGCTGATCGCCTGGATCATCGGCTGGGACCTGATGCTGGAGTACGCGCTGTCGGCCTCGGCGGTGGCGGTGGGCTGGTCCGGCTACTTCCAGAGCCTGTTGGCCAGCTTCGGCGTGACCCTGCCCGATGCACTATCGGCCGCTCACGGTGCGAGGCCGGGGGTGGCCAGCGTGTTCAACCTGCCGGCCTTCACGGTGTCGTTGCTGATTACCGCGCTGTTGGCGTTCGGCATCCGCGAATCGAAGAAGGTCAACAACGTCGTGGTGCTGATCAAGGTCGCCGTGGTGGTGCTGTTCATCGCGTTGGGGATGTGGCACGTGGAGCCGGTCAACTGGGAACCGGCGCTGCCGTACGGTTTCTCCGGCGTGTTCCACGGCGCGGCCATCGTGATCTTCAGCTTCCTCGGTTTCGATGCGGTGACTTGCGCGGCGGAGGAGGTGAAGAACCCCGAGCGCGACATTCCGCGCGGGGTGATCTGGTCGCTGGGCATCTGCTCGGTGCTGTATGTGATCGTGGCCGCCATCATGACCGGCATCGTTCCCTACACCCAGTTCGCCGGCATCGATCACCCGGTATCGCTGGCGCTGCAGGTGGCCAAGCTCAACTGGTTCGCCGGCTTTGTCGATCTGGGCGCCATCCTCGGCATGCTCACCGTGATCCTGGTGATGACCTACGGCCAGACCCGCATCCTGTTCGCCATGTCGCGCGACGGCCTGCTGCCCAAGGTGTTTTCCGAACTGCATCCGCAGTACCAGACCCCGTACAAGGCAACCTGGACCATTGGCCTGGTGATCTCGCTGGTGGCCGGGCTGGTGCCGCTCGATACGCTGGCCGAGCTGTCCAACATCGGCACGCTGGCGGCATTCTCGCTGATTGCCGCCGGGGTGATCATCCTGCGCCGCAAGGAACCGCACCTGCCGCGCAAGTTCCACTGCCCGGGCGTGCCCTACATCCCTGCGCTGGCCATCGTGTTCTGCGTGTTCCTGATGACCCAGCTCGCTTCGCTGACCTGGCTGTGTTTCGTGGTCTGGCTGGCTGCTGGGCTGCTGGTGTACTTCGGCTATTCGCGCCGCCGCTCGCTGCTGCATGCTGCCGCCTGACCGGGGCATTATCCGGTTGCAGAACAACGCCGCACGATTCCGCCGTGCGGCGTTGTTCATTCATGGGCTGCCCCGACTCCGCGCCGGCAACGAAAAAACCCCCGCCGGGTGGCGGGGGTGGCTTTACACAGACGGCAGGGTCGAATTGCCGTTAAGTCGAACGCTTAGTGGAACTGCTCTTCTTCGGTCGAGCCGGTCAGCGCGGTCACGCTGTACTTGCCGCCCTGGATCACCGTGGTGATGTCGTCGAAGTAGCCGGTGCCGACTTCCTGCTGGTGCGAGACGAAGGAGTAGCCACGGTCGCGTGCGGCGAATTCCGGCTCCTGCACCTTCTCGACGTAGGCCGACATGCCGCGCTTGGCGTAGTCCTGGGCCAGATCGAACATGTTGTACCACATGGAGTGGATGCCAGCCAGGGTGATGAACTGGTACTTGTAGCCCATCGCGCCCAGCTCGCGCTGGAACTTGGCGATCGTCGCGTCGTCCAGGTTCTTCTTCCAGTTGAACGAGGGCGAGCAGTTATAGGCCAGCTTCTTGCCCGGATGCACCTTGTGCACGGCCTCGGCGAACTTGCGGGCCTGGCCGAGATCGGGCTTGG
>JACPUY010000207.1 GCA_016192025.1 Pseudogulbenkiania sp.
AGGCCTCTTTCTCGGCGGCGATCTGCTGCAACAGCAGCGATGCCGGTTCGTCGTTCGGGTCTTGCGGAACCAACAGCCCGCGCACCGCCAGTTCCAGAATCAGCTCACGCAGCTGCTTGATGCCGTTCGGTGCGGCAGTCCAGATGGGCAGGTGGTCGGTAATCACGGCGCTCATGCCTGCACCTCGCGGCTCAGCGCCGCGCCGAGGATGGCCTTCAGCTGGTCGCGCAGCTGGCCGATTTCCTGCTGCTGGGCGGCGTAGCGCGCCAGCAGTTGGTCAGGGTCGTGGCTTTCGCCTGCCACCACGTGCGGGTTCTTGACGTCGAGGTTGTAGTTGCGCGCCTGGAGGTCGTCGAGGCTGACGCGCCACGCCTGTTCCGTTGCCACGCGGGCGGCGAAGCCGTCGGCCTCGCTACCCCACCAGTCGATTTCGGCCTGGAACTCGGCAAAGCGCATCGGCTTGGTCTTGCTGTAGCTCTTGTAGCCGGCCGGATAGGGGTGTTCGTAGTACCAGACGTGCCGGGTCGGCTGGCCCTTGGTGAAGAACAGCAGGTTGGTCTTGATGCCGGTGTAGGGATTGAACACACCGTTGGGCAGCCGCACGATGGTGTGCAGGTTGCAGTCTTGCAGCAGCTTTTCCTTGAGGCGGGTTTTCATGCCCTCGCCAAACAGGAAGCCGTCCGGCAGCACCACCGCGGCGCGGCCCTGGTCGCGCAGCAGGTGGATGATCAGCGTCATGAACAGGTCGGCGGTTTCGCGGGTGCGCAAGGCGGCGGGGAAGTTGGTTTCGATGCCGTCTTCTTCCATGCCGCCGAACGGCGGGTTGGTGACGATGACGTCGACCCGTTCTTTCGGCCCCCAGCTGATCAAGGGCCGCGCCAGCGTGTTGTCGTGGCGGATCTGGTTCGGCACCTCGATGCCGTGCAGGATCATGTTGGTGGTGGCCAGCAGGTGCGGCAGCGGCTTCTTCTCGACGCCGTGGATGCTGGCCTGCAGCGCCTGCTCGTCGGCCGGGGTTTTGACGTAATGCCGGCGCTTGTGCTCGATAGCGCAAGTGAGGAAGCCGCCGGTGCCGCAGGCCGGGTCGAGCGTCTTGTCGTCCAGCCGGGGGTCGACGCGGTTGACCATGAACTCGGTCACGGCGCGCGGGGTGTAGAACTCGCCGGCGTTGCCGGCGCTTTGCAGGTCTTTCAGGATCTGTTCGTACATGTCGCCGAACAGGTGGCGTTCCTGCGCCTTGTTGAAGTCCACGCCTTCCTGGATCTTGTTGATGACCTGGCGGATCAGCTGGCCGGACTTCATGTAGTTGTAGGCGTCTTCGAACACGCTGCGGATGACGTAGGCGCGCTGATCGTCGCCGTCCGGGATCAGGTTCTGCAAACGGGGGAACAGCTTATTGTCGATGAAGTCTTTCAGCTCGTCGCCGGTCGTGCCCTCCGGGTCGGCCGCCCAGTTACGCCAGCGCAGGCTTTCCGGCAGCGGGGACTGGTAGTCGTCCTGCAGCAGCTCCCATTCCTGTTCGCGGTCGTCGAAGATTTTGAGGAACAGCATCCAGACCAGCTGGCCGATGCGCTGGGCGTCACCGTCGACGCCGACGTCCTTGCGCATGATGTCCTGGATGGATTTGATGACGGTCGAGATGGACATGGGGCTGATTCTTTCCGTGTTGCGGTCGTCTTAACGACGCAACGCCGCGCTGAACCGGCCGCGCGGCGATGTGGGGATGGCATGAATGGGCGACAGTTTACGCGCTTTGCGGCGGCAGGTAGAGCTGGTCCTCCAGCTCCTTGACGGCTTTGAGGTAGTTGGGCTTGCCGCCAAAGGCTTGCATCAGCTCCAGCGGGGCGCCGATCTTGCTGAATGGGTCGAGGGTGAGGATTTTGACGTCCTCGATCGGCTCGATGCCGGTGTCGGCGTATTTGTCGAGCAGGGTATCCAGCACGGCCTTGGCCTTGCCGTCGTAGCGGGTGAAGTAGTTGCGCTTTTTGACCTGCAGCGCCCGTTCCTGGCGCGATAGCGGCGGCTGATCGTAGACGATGTGGCAGATCAGGTCGAACGGGTCGAGCTCGTAGCCCAGCTTGTTGCTGACGTCCTGCTGCAGCTCGTCCCAGAACACGCCGTGCGCGGCCAGCTCGTCGATGATGGCCTTCTTGCGCTCGGCCTGGTGCCAGCGGCGCAGGAAGCTATCCAGGCTGGCGAACTGCTTTTGCACGCACTGGCGGGTGTAGTCGGTCAGCGATTCGGTAATCAGCTTGCCGTCCGGGCCGAGGAACTGCACGCGCTCGGCCAGCACCTTGACGGTTTCACCGCTGACCACGTACTTGGCCATCGGCTCGCCGACGCCTTTGCCATCCCCCCGGATGTCGGGCCACGCCGGCGGATAGGCGTCGTCACCGCCACCGGGGAGGCCTTCGCCGTCCGGGCTGTCATCCGGTTCGGGCGGCAGTGGCGGGTCGGTCGGCTTGGGGCAGTAGATTTGCACCGGCTCGCCATCGAACGCCGGGTCGGCAAACAGCTCGGTGGCCTTCTTGAAGTCCATGATGGTGAACCAGAGCTTGTCGTAGTCCTCGTCGATGCGGGTGCCGCGGCCGATGATCTGCTTGAACTCGGTCATCGACTGGATGCGCTGGTCCAGCACCACCAGCTTGCAGGTTTTGGCGTCGACGCCGGTGGTCATCAGCTTGCTGGTGGTGGCAATCACCGGGTATTTGGCTTCCGGGTTGATGAAGTTGTCGAGCTCGGCCTTGCCTTCGTCGTTGTCGCCGGTAATCCGCATCACGTACTTGATGTTTTCCTTGACGCGTTCGGGATTGAGGTTGACCAGGGCCTGACGCATGCGTTCGGCGTGGTCGATGTCGTTGCAGAACACGATGGTCTTCTGGAATTCGCCGGTTTTCTGCAGGAATTCGGTGATCTTCAGCGCCACCAGCTGGGTGCGCTCATCGAACACGATGTTCTTGTCGATGTCCTTCTGGTTGTAGATGCGGTCTTCGATCAGCTGGCCGTATTTATCGACCTGCCCCTTCTTCGGCCGCCAGCCCTGCAGGTCGATGTCGAAGTCGATGCGCACCACCTTGTATGGCGCCAAAAAGCCGTCGTCGATGCCCTGCTTGAGCGAATAGGTGTACACCGGCTCGCCAAAGTAGTCGATGTTGCTGGCGTCCTTGGTTTCCTTGGGCGTGGCGGTGAGGCCGATGTGCGTGGCGCTGCTGAAGTAATCGAGAATCTCGCGCCAGGCCGAGTCCTCCTTGGCGCTGCCGCGATGGCATTCGTCGATGACGATCAGGTCGAAGAACTCCGGCGAGAACTGCTTGTAGATGTTCTTCTCTTCTTCATTGCCCGACACCGCCTGGTACAGCGACAGGTAAATCTCGAACGACTTGTTGATCTGGCGCTTGCTGATCTTGGTCATCGCCTGGCCAAACGGCTTGAAGTCGTTGTTTTTGGTCTGGTCGACCAGGATGTTGCGGTCCGCCAGAAACAGGATGCGTTTCTTCTGCTTGGCCTTCCACAGCCGCCAGATGATCTGGAACGCGGTATAGGTCTTGCCGGTGCCGGTCGCCATTACCAGCAGGAGGCGATCCTGCCCGCGTGCCACCGCTTCGACGGTGCGGTTGACGGCGTTGACCTGATAGTAACGCGGCGTGCGTCCGCTGCCGTCGTCGTAGTAAGGGGATGCCACTACCGCTGCAGAACGCTGATCCAGCCCTTGGTGCTGGCAGTACCACTGCCACAGTTGTTCCGGCTTGGGAAAATCGCTCAGGCACAGCTCGGTTTCCATCTGCCCGCTGAGCCCGGTACGGTCGTGGAACAGAAAGCCGTCGCCATTGCTGGAGAACACGAACGGCACGTCCAGTGCGTCGGCGTAGGCCAGCGCCTGCTGCATGCCGGCGCCGACGCTGTGCTGGTTGTCCTTGGCCTCGATCACCGCGATCGGCTGGTTCTTCTGGTGGTACAGCACGTAGTCGGCGCGCTTCTTCTCGCCCCGGCTATGCAGGCGCCCCCGCACAATGATGCGGCCCGCGGTAAACGTCACCTCGCGCCGGATTTGGGAGTGTTCATCCCAGCCGGCCTGAGCGATGGCGGGGGTGATGAACTTGGCGCAGATGTCGCTCTCGCTGAGCTGTTTCTTATCCATGGTGCCGGGATGTATTGAGTCAGTGATGTAAACATCATACTCGGTGGGGGAGAGGGGGGTAAACCGCGCCGGAAGCGACGTGGCATCCTCTGTCCTGTCACTCAGCGATTCGGAGGGTGGTTGCTGACGATACGATTCGTTCCAACATCAGCCAAAGGCGTCAGACTGATTCAGTCTAGACAGTGGAAGTTGCTAAGGCATATGAACTATTTGGGATTTTATGAAAAATTGATTAATGACAATGTATTTTATTGGCGTTCTGCTATTTTCTAAGCTGTCAATTGGGAGTTTTGCCTGTAGCCGCTTTGGTGTTTCGGTGTGGGTGCAGATAGAACGGACGGAGTAATTACAACTTCCTTTAACAAGTCTTCTCACTGGAGGCGCAATGACAGAGCATCAGCACTATGTACCTATCCTAAAAATGAAGCGGGGTGAACTGGAGGCCCTCTCGAATGCAACGGCGGTCGTAAAGGGAAGGGTGACTCCGCTACTCGAAGTGCTACTGGGGATAGATGCCGAGAATCCGGCACCGGAAGAGTCATTGCAGGCGCTGGACAATAAACTTCAACGAGTACCGGAAAAGTGGGGGGAACGGTCTGTATTTCTCGATTTTCGGTATGCGGAAGCTGAACTGGGGGGAGTGCCAAACCCAGCATTCGCCAACATTGTAGTTGCCCACGTTCCAGCGGCTATCCCGGTTCTCTATCTGGGGATGGATCCCGCTTACCAAGCTCAGCAGATTGCTCTCATTCATCGGCTCGGGAATGGCTGCTGCATCCGCGTTAGCGTAGAAGATCTCCCAGCTTATGAAGCTAACCTGATCCAGCTTATTCAAGTAACTGAACTACCTGTCGAAGCCATCGATCTCGTATTTGATCTCACCTCGATCTATGGGCAGGCTGTGAACCTGGTGCAGCTGAGCACTTCAGTGCTACTGACCCAGACCCCATTGAATGGCTATCGTAGCATTACATTGGCGGCATCCGCGTTTCCTGAGCTTCTTAGCCAAGAAGTGGGGCGCAATGACGTTGCACTGGTCAGCCGCGTCGAGTGGGGTAATTGGCAGTGGGCTGTGAGCTATTGTCACGAGCGGGGAATACGGAAGCCTCGCTTCGGGGACTACAGCATTAACTACCCTGATCTACCGGAAGGGGATGTGACTTGGCAGTCGGCACCGAATCTCCGCTACACGTTAGATGATCATTGGTATATCGCCAAAGGTCAAAGCCCTAAAAACCATCCATTAGGCAACCGGCAGTTTCACGACATCTGCGCGACGTTGCTGGTGAGCGGGCACTATGCAGGTCTAGGCTTCAGCTGGGGAGATGACGAAATCCACGCTTATGGGACAGGCTCTCCAGTTAGAGGAAACTCCAATGCGGAGACGTGGCGCAAGCTTGGCTTCTCGCACCATTTTGCCAAGGTAATCAGTCAGCTGTGATACGCCAACCGGTGCGCGTCTTCAATGTGACGCGCACCTCGTCTCGCAAGGTATCTATCGGCAGAGTGTCAACTAGCCGATCCCAGAGCGCTTTCTTCGGTTTTGATTTGAGCCCTTGAGACCGTTGGTACTTCTCCAATAGCCCGAAAGCTTCCTCTTTCCATAGAAACTGCACTAGAGAGGCCGCATCTACCGATCGGTTGATCCGGCCTTTTCGTAGCTTCTTGATCGTGATGCGATCCCGAACTTCCGAAACAGTCCAAATCCCCCACCAGTCAGGAACTATCGCTTTGGCGGCTGCGACATGCTTTGGCCCTAAGACAATGGTGACACGGTCGCAGACTCTGGAATACTGATCGATTTGAGTAGTTAAGCGAACAAGGGTGTCGGCGTCACTCTTGATTTCGAAGGCGGACAGTTGTCCGTTGACAACGGCTACATCAGCTCGCGTCAGCCCTTGGCATAGGCCAAGTTCGTCAACAATCAAAGTGTCAGGTTCTCCACTGTGCATCTCAGCGAGGTGCATTTTCAGTGCTGTCCTGATTTCATAGTCGCGCAACATAGCAAGTCTCAAATCTACCGGGTACTTGGCGATCCCCCAATGGAGAATCAATCACCAAACCAGTAATCCTACACTATCAGCACCTGCATGAAGGAATGTCTTGCGAATTGCGCTGAAGGATGGAGGTAACCTGTTAGGTGTTGCGAATAGCATAGTCCCATCCCGCTCGTTACACAAAAGTGAAGCAACCGTGCATCAGCCAACCAGTTCACCCCCATATCATGCGATGGGTCAGCATCCTGCAGACCTCACCCGACACGGCCCTATTCGCCATGGAGCGAATAGGGCCTTCTCATTGCTGTTTACCCAATCGGAGCGACTCCATGGACTTCTTGAAGCAACCCTTGATCGAAAACGCCCCCGAGCTGGCGCGGCATATTCCGGATGCCCCTATCCAAGTCGCCGTGTCGGTCTATGACCTGTTGTGTGGCTGAGGGAGTGGTCATGTCAGCGACCTGACGCCATGCAGCTTTCCCGCCGTTGGCCTGTCCAATGTCCATACAGTGGAAGGAGAACCGTCATGGGCACACGATCTCTTGTCGCGGGCATGGGCCTGTTCATCGCGCTGGCGCCAGCGTTGGCCGTGCGGGCGGACGTCACGGTGCAGTTCGTGGAGCCGCAGCGTTACAGCGACGGCGGCGAAAGCGGCTACGGTACCGAAGGCCGTACGCTGCGCACCCTGGAGCACCATCTCAAGACGCTCGGCGGGCGTTGTCTGAGGGAGGGGGAGGTACTCGAGTTGCGTATCCTCGACGTGGACCTGGCCGGGCGCCAAGAATGGTGGCAGTACCCCGGTTACGATGGGCGCGTGATGCGCGACATCACCTGGCCGAGACTGGAGTTGGAATACGTCTGGCGCGATCGTGACGGCCAGGTTCTGGGCCAGGCGCGCGAGCGGGTCTCGGACATGAATTATCTGTGGCGCAGCCCTTATGTACGTTACGATGCCGACCCGCTGCCCTACGAAAAGGCCATGCTGCGTGACTGGTTCGAGCGACGGTTCTGCCGGGGACGAGGCTGACCACGCCATACCTGCCCCTTCACTTGGGCTGAGAGTCATTCAGCAAGCGACGTCTTGAGCAACGGTGGATGCTTCAGCCTTATTCTTTCTCCCTTTGCAGACGGTCAGAATGTCGTCGTGCTGCCCCTTGCCATTGTTATGCCTTCGGCTGCTGCCGCATAATCGGGTCATATCTGATTGCCGAGAGAGTTGTCATGTTGAAGCGCATTGTCCTTGCCCTGCTGTTGCTGTCCCCGCTGGCCTGGGCGCAGACGCCGGAAGAGAACGTTTTGGCGGCCCAGATGGCCTATCAGCAGGCGAGCCGCGGTGCGGACGCGGCACAGGCGCGTCTGGATACGGTCCATCAGGCCAAGAGCCTGGCCGAGGCGCGGCTGGCCGATGCCCAAGCCGAACTGCAGCGGCGCGAGAAGGAACTGGGTGAGGCCGCTGCTACCGCCGAGAGCGCGACGCGTCAGCTGCAGACGGCCGAACAGCGGCTCAGGGCGGCCTGGCAGCGCAAGGAGGGTGGTCAGCGCTAGCGGGACAAAAACCGGCCTGTGGCGGCCGGTTGCAGTGCGAGTGCGGTGTGGATCAGCGCTGGGTGAGCTGACGGTAGCGTCCCAGGTCGTACTGCATTTTTTGGGTTTGGCTGGCGATCTCGGCCTGCCTGCTGGTGATGGCCGCCTCGATGTGGTTCGCCTGCTGGCGGATGACGTCGAGGTTGGCGAGCAGGTTGGGCGGGACCGGTTTGCCGTTTTTCTGCAGCGTCTCGATCTGGCGTGTCTGCTGGGCGATGTTCTGCTGCAGCG
This sequence comes from Pseudogulbenkiania sp., assembly GCA_016192025.1. GTDB lineage: Bacteria > Pseudomonadota > Gammaproteobacteria > Burkholderiales > Chromobacteriaceae > Pseudogulbenkiania. Next base: position 7,951 of record JACPUY010000207.1, read on the forward strand.
TTTTCCGGTCGGTCAGCAGCCCGTTGAGTATGCTCTGCTGCACGGCGAGCTGCTTCTCGCGCTCGGCGCGCAGTTCGTCGGGCGACTGGTAGCTTTCCAGCAGGCCTTTGTCGTAGCGTGCCTGATAACGCTGGCGTGCCGCCTCGGCCTGGTTGGCGGCTTCGCGCGCCTCACGCGCGGCGCGCTCTTTGGGCGTTTCCACCGTGCGGGTGACGCTGCCCTGCCGGTCCAGCTCGAGCATGCCGCTGGGTGTCTGCAGCGGCGGGGCGTCGCTGTAATGGACCTTGCCGGACTGGTCTACCCATTTG
>JACPUY010000208.1 GCA_016192025.1 Pseudogulbenkiania sp.
CCGCAGGAAGCGCGCCGCAGTCCGGCGGTGCAGGCCGAGGGAAGCCCCGAGGCGGTGCAGGAGGCACAATCGCGTCAGGAGCGTACTCCGCGCCGCGAGCGTGGCGAACGGGGTGAAAGGGGCGAGCGTCGTGAACGCGAGCCGCGTGAACCGCGTGAAACGGTGCGCCCGCAGCCGCAGTCGTCGGAAGAAAAAGCCGTGACCGCAGCGCCGCGCCAGCAGGAGCTGCGCCGTCGACCTGTGCCTCAGGTCAGCGAGGTGGAACAGGTCAAGGAAGCGGTCGAGCAGAGCAATCTCGAGGAATTGAAGGCGACCGAGGTGCCGGCAGCTGCGGAGGAGCTTGGCGAGGGTGCAGAGCGCGGCGAACGCCGTCGCCGCCGTGGCCGTCGCGACCGTAACCGTCGCGAGGGTATCGAGGCACAGCGTAGCGACACCCTGCAGGAGCCGACCGAAGCGGAAGCCGAAGCCGGGGCCGTGGCTGAGGCTGTGGCGGAAGCGGTTCCGGCGTCGGTTGCCGTGTCCGAACCGGTCGTAGCGGAAGCGGTTGAAGTGGCTGAGGCGCTGCAAGCGGTGGAACCGGTTGCCGTGGCTCAGGCCGAGGTGGTGGTCGAAGCGGTGGCGGAGGTCCCGGCGGTGGAAGCCGTGGCGGCTGAGGCGGTAGCGGTGCCGAAGGAAGGCGTAGTCGAGCAGCTCAAGGTGGCGGAAGTCCCGGCAGAAGAGGTGGTTGTGGCTGCCGAGCCGGTACCGGCGGTTGCCGTCGCGGAGCCCGCGCCGATTGCGGCCAGCCCTGTGCCGGTGGCGGCAGAGGCGGTTGTCGAAGCGGTTGCCGTGGAGTCGGTCGTTGTCGCGGAACCGGAGCCGGTTGTCGAAGCCGCTGTCGAGGTGGTCGAGGAGCCGGTGGCGGTGGAGCCTGTCAAGGAACCGGTGGCCGAGGTGGTGAAAGTCGCCGCGGTGGTCGAGAAAGTCGTGGCCGAACCGGCGGCGATGGATCTCGGCGGCCTGGTGATGGTCAGCACCAAGCCGGTCAGCGAGATTTCCCAGCCTCTGGTCGAGCCTGTCGTGGCGGGCGTTCGCCGCCGCGAAGTGGCTCGCGAGTCGGCGGACTCCGCGGCTCCGGCGGAACTGGTGCAGGTAGAGACCCGTCATTAAGAGCGTAAAAAAACGCTTGAAATGATTCGACGGTGTTGACGAAGAGGTGAGGGTTGTTTATTATCCTATCCTCTTCAGATGTTCCCTGATAGCTCAGTTGGTAGAGCGACGGACTGTTAATCCGCAGGTCGCAGGTTCGAGCCCTGCTCGGGGAGCCAGCAATTCAAAGGACGTCGGCTGAAAAGCCGACGTCCTTTTTCCGTTGTGTCGGCCGTACTTTGAAAGACGCTACTCGTCACCCAGCTCTGCCAGGAGCACCTGTTGGGCGAGAACGGCGCTTGACTTGATATGCAGCTTGCGAAAGAGATTTGCCCGGTGGGCTTCCACCGTTCGAACACTGATCGCCAGTCTGGCAGCCGCTTCCGGGGCCGACAGTCCCTCTGCTAGAAACTTCGCTATCTGTCTCTCACGTTCCGTAAGAAGAGCGAGACTTTCCCGTGCCTTGGCTACCTTGGCTTGACGAGCCAGCAGAGGGCGGGCGCTGGTGATCGCAGCACGTGCTCGTTCGATCAAAAGTTCACTGCTTAATGGCTTCTCAATGACAGTGAAGGCTCCTTCCTGCATGGCACATACGGCCACCTGAACATCCGCGTTCCCTGTATAGATGATTACCGGCAGAAAGATTTGCTGCTGTTGCAGGCGTTTCAGTAACTCAAGGCCGCCGACCTCTGGCATGCGCAGGTCAAGGATGAGACAGGACTCCTCACAGGGGCTGTAGCCGGCCAGAAAGAGCTCGGCACTGGCGAAAGTCTCGGCCCGAAAGCCGGCCGAGCGAAAGATTCGCTGTAAGGCATTCCGGAAAAAATCATCGTCATCGACAATAAAGACAGTCTGCTTGACATCCATCGACTTTCCTTCTTCTTCTGTTCCTCACCATACCAAACATGTGAGGCTCTCGCTGATTATCTGACAATTGTATATGTCGATGGCAACAAGGCCGGTAGTTATCTTGGCATACGTAGTTTCACCTAGTTGGCTGCGAAGTTTAGCGGATTTTCCTCTTTGATATTATCGCTTATGCTCTTTCCATAGTCTGGGATAGCATGAGTCCTGCAGAATTTGTCTTAAATTCGCAGCAGAGATGTAGCTGCCCCTGTAGATGGAAAGCCGATGGTGGATTGATGCCCGGTATACCGTGATGGCTGCACACCCACCGCATGTGGAAGGCTGGCGAATGCCGGCATCCGCCGGCCAAGGGCTGTCAGACGCCAGATTTATGCCTCATGGATCACATTGATTCATAAACAGTTTTTCTCTAGAGGTCATCATGGATCCCTCCTTCCATAGTACCCATCAGGGTCAAGATGCCCTAGCTGTACCGCCTGGCCCGACTCCGGGAGGACCCACCGTTCACTGGTCGCAGCAGCTATGGCTGGCGCTGGCCTATCTCGGCTGTGCGCAGCTAAGTCTGCTCCTTGCGGCTCCGCCGACCTATGCCGCCCCCGTCTGGCCGGCAGCAGGGGTAGCGCTGTTTGGGTTGCTGGTATGGGGCGGGCGCTGCTGGCCGGCCGTATGGCTGGGAGTCTTCGCTTCGAGCCTGCTAAACCGGGCGATGCTGCACGGCAGCGACGTTACGCCGGCGCTGGTGGCGCTGTCGGCGACACTCGCCGCGGGCGCGGCGCTACAGGCCATCATCGGGGCGCGCCTGCTGCGGCCGGTGCTCAATGCTACCGAACCGCTAGAGGAGGAGCGCGATGTGTTCTTCTTTCTGTCACTGGGCGGGCCACTCGCTTGCGTGGTGTCGGCCACGATCGGCGTCGCAGCGCTGTCCGTGTTCCAGAGCCTCCCGACCGAGGCTCTCCTGTCAACCTGGATCACCTGGTGGGCCGGCGACAGCCTTGGTGTGCTGCTCGTCTTGCCGGTCCTGCTGCCGCTATTGCCGGCGATTCGCCAACAATGGCGCGGCCGTGCGCTGCAAATCGCGGTTCCGCCGCTGGTGACCTGTGCGTTAGCTCTGATCGGTTACGTCTGGCTCGAGCGTGCCGAGCATGCCGCTTGGGAAAAACAGGTCACGGCAGCCAGTGAAGATATACAAGAACGTCTGGCGATACGGATGACGCGGCAGACGCAGCGCCTCATGGCAGTGAGAGACCTGTTCGCCGCCGGAATCGAGGTGAGCGATGCGGAGTTCAAGCGTTTCAGCCTGCGCACCCTGACCCTGGATGGGCTGCATGCACTGGTCTGGGTGCCCCGGGTGCCGCAGGTGGAACGGGCGGCCGTCGAGGCGGTGATGCGAGCCCAAGGCCGGCCTGACTTCATGATCCGCGAGTTCGATCAAGCGGGAAAGATGCAAGTGGCAGCCGAGCGAGAGGAATATTA
>JACPUY010000205.1 GCA_016192025.1 Pseudogulbenkiania sp.
GCACCACGTCCTCGATGCGCTCGCGCAGCACCGGGTCGACCTCGTCGTACACCTCCAGCGCACCGGCGTTGACGATACCCATGGTCATGCCGCGCTGGATGGCGTGGTACAGGAACACCGCGTGGATCGCCTCGCGCACCTTGTTGTTGCCGCGGAAGCTGAACGACACGTTGGACACGCCGCCGGAAATCTTGGCGTGCGGCAGGTTCTGCTTGATCCAGCCGGTGGCCTCGATGAAGTCGAGGCCGTAGCGCGCGTGCTCCTCGATGCCGGTGGCCACGGCGAAGATGTTCGGGTCGAAGATGATGTCTTCCGGCGGGAAGCCGACTTCGTCCACCAGGATGCGGTAGCTCTTCTCGCAGATTTCGACCTTGCGTGCGTAGGTGTCGGCCTGGCCGGCCTCGTCGAACGCCATCACGATCACCGCCGCGCCGTAGCGGCGCAGCAGCCGCGCCTGCTCGACGAATTTCTCCTTGCCTTCCTTCATCGAGATCGAGTTGACGACGCCCTTGCCCTGGATGCACTTCAGGCCGGCTTCGATCACTTCCCACTTCGACGAGTCGATCATGATCGGCACGCGCGCGATGTCCGGCTCGGCGGCGATCAGGTTGAGGAAGCGCACCATCGCGGCGTGGGCATCGAGCATGCCCTCGTCCATGTTGATGTCGATGATCTGCGCGCCGTTTTCCACCTGCTGGCGCGCCACGTCGAGCGCGGTGGCGTAGTCGCCGTTGAGGATCAGCCGGGCGAACGCCTTCGAACCCGTCACGTTGGTGCGCTCGCCGACGTTGACGAACAGGTCGTGGTCGCCGATGTTGAACGGCTCCAGCCCGGACAAGCGACACTTCGGCTCGATCTGTGGCAGCGCGCGCGGCGGAATGTCCTTCACCGCCTGATAGATGGCGGCGATGTGCTCCGGCGTGGTGCCGCAGCAGCCGCCGACGATGTTGATCAGGCCCGATTCGGCCCATTCCTGGACGTTGGCCGCCATCTCCGCCGGCGACAGGTCGTAGCCGCCGAAGGCGTTCGGCAGGCCGGCGTTGGCGTGCACCGAGACGAAGGTGGCCGAGATGCGCGCCATTTCCTCGACGTAGGGGCGCAACAGATCCGGTCCCAACGCACAGTTCAAACCGAAAGAAATGGCGTTAGCATGCGATAACGAGTTATAGAATGCTTCTGTCGTTTGTCCGGTCAGGGTCCGGCCCGATTGGTCGGTGATGGTGCCGGAAACCATGATCGGCAACCGGACCGCTTCGGGGTGCTCGTCGAAATACTTATGGATGGCGAACACCGCGGCCTTGGCGTTCAGCGTGTCGAAGATGGTCTCGACCATCAGCAGGTCGGCGCCGCCCTTGACCAGGCCGTCGATGGCCTCGGTGTAGCTCTCGACCAGCGCGTCGAAGGTCACGTTGCGGTAGCCCGGGTCGTTGACGTCCGGGCTGATCGAACAGGTGCGGTTGGTCGGGCCGAGCACGCCGGCGCAGTAGCGCGGCTTGGCCGGATTCCTGGCCGTCTCGGCCAGACACAGGTCTTTGACCAGCCTGGCGGCGGCGTGGTTGATTTCCCACACCAGCTCTTCCATCTCATAGTCGGCCATGGCGATCGAGGTGGCGTTGAAGGTGTTGGTTTCGACGATGTCGGCGCCGGCGTCGAAGTAGGCCTGGTGGATGGCGCCGATCACCTCGGGCCGGGTCAGCACCAGGAGGTCGTTGTTGCCCTTGACGTCGCAGCGCCAGTCCGCGAAGCGTTCGCCGCGGTAGTCCTGCTCGGTGAGCTGGTGGCGCTGGATCATGGTGCCCATGCCACCGTCCAGAATCAGGATACGGCGCGACAGGTGATCGTGTAGGGTGGTGTTGGTGGCAATCGTCATGGCAAACAAGTGGTTATCGTCTAAAACGGGAAGGTGGCGTCATCGGACTGGCATCTTACCATGCGGCCCGTACCGAACCGGCCAACCTTTAAGAAGAAGAGAGCAGAAGCTTATGTTAAAGGCGCATAAAACGGCGCTGGCCCTGGTGCTGGCCTTGGGGGGAGGGCTGCCGGCGCAGGCGGCCGCGGTATTGCGGATCGGCGTGGCGGATTCAGACGGCCCGCCCATCGTCGAGCTGGCCAGCGATCCGCAACAAGGGCTGGTGGGGGGGCTGTACAAGGAGCTCGGCACGGCGCTGGCGGAAGAACTGGGCGCCACGCCGCAGTTCATCATCGTGTCGCGCAAACGGGTGGAACAGAACATCGAGTCCAACAAGGTCGACATCCACTGCAACGCCAACCCGCTGTGGTACGGCAACGCCAGCCGGCTCGGCTGGACGCAGGAGCTGTACCCGCAGGTGGAGCGGCTGATCGCGCTGAAGTCGGGCGCCCCGATCAGGCGCATCGGCGAATTGGCCGGCAAGCGCATCGGCACCACCCGCGGCTACCATTACCCGGCAGTGGAAGCGCTGTGGGCCAACGGCCAGGCGGCGCGCGTGGACGAGGCGCGCATCGAGCTGTTGATGAAGTCGCTGCAGAAGAAGCTGATCGACGTCGCCATCCACTCCGAGCTGGAGTTTGCCTACTGGGCGCGCAGCTACCCGTTCGAGGCGAGCAAGGTGGAGATGCTGCCGGTGGTCATTTCCACCATGCCGACCATGTGCGCGGTGGCGCCGGCCAGCCAGTACAGTGTGGCCCAACTGAATCAGGCCATCGCCCGGTTGCACAAGAACGGCAGGCTGAAGACCATCCTCAGTGCCTACCAGTGGCAGGCCAACTGAACGCTGCCCGCTGGCAATCTTCAGTAGCGCAGCTGGTAATACAGCGAATAGGCGTCGATACCGCCGTTGGGCTTCTTGAGACCGGCGTTGGAGTAATGCATGGCGCGCAGGCCGAGCGCGTGGCCGACGCCGAAGCGGAAGCCCGCGCCGAGCCGTTCTTCGAACTGCCACTCCGACCCCAGCTGGCGCTCGTCGACGGCGTTGTTGCGGAACACGGCCAGCCCGATGCCGGCCTCGAGGTAGGGGCGGATGCCGTTGCCGCTGAATTCGTAGACCAGCACCGGCGATACCGACAGCGACTGGGTGTTGCTACCGCCGCCGTCCGCTTCCCAGTGGGTCAGGCCCGCGTCCCAGTAGCCGGTAAGACGGCCGCTGGGGCTGCTCCACCAGCTTTGTGTGAAATCCTGCTGCACCCCGAGACGGTAATACGCGTTGGCGTCTTCACTTCCGCCAACAGACAGCGACAAATCCAGCGCATGAGCATGGGGGGCGAGACAGAAGCCGGCCAAGAGGCCGACGAGGGCTGTTATGGTTTTCATTTTTTCAGCATCCAGTGACAGTAGTGGCACGACAGACAAAGGCTGGTAAAAAAATTATAGTGGCCCATATGTCATGTACAAGGCGGCGCCGCCCACCCGGGTGCGATACCGGCCACGGGGCCCCGGCATTTCTTCCACTTCCACCGGGTTCGACATGCCGCACATCGTCTATCTGCATGGTTTCAACTCCAGCGAACAATCGGCCAAGGCGCGCGAAACCGGGGCCTTCCTGGGCGAACGCGGGCTGGCTGCGCAGTTTCACTGCCCACGCCTGCCGCCACACCCGGCCGACGCCATCGCCGCCGCCACGGCGCTGCTGCAGACGCTGCCGGCCGACACGCTACTGATCGGCAGCTCGCTCGGCGGCTTCTACGCCGGCTGGCTGGCCGAAGCGCTGGACCTGCACGCCGTGCTGGTCAACCCCGCCATCCGTCCCGACCTGTCGCTAGCCGGCTATCTCGGTCCGCAGACCAACCCCTATACCGGCGAACAGTACACGCTGGGCGAGGCCGACCTGACGGCGCTGCGCCGGCTGCACGTGGAACGCCCGACCCCGGATCGCTACTGGTTGGTGCTCGGCAGCGCCGACGAGGTGCTGGACTGGCGCGAGGCGGCGCAGCATTACCGCGGCGCGCGCCAGACCGTGTTCAACGGCGACGACCACCGCCTGGCGCGCTGGCCGGAATGCCTGCCGGGCGTGCTGGCGTTCGCTGGCGGCGGCTAGCGCTGTTCGCCCCACGGAACAGCCTGTTCCGCCCACCGCATTGCGCCCGCCGCACGACACCGCGACACTACGCACACCAAGATCGAATCGCGTGAAGGAGACCTGACATGACGCTTGCCATCCGTTTTTACCAGACCGGCGGACCCGAGGTGCTGCAAACCGAAACCATGGAGGTGGGCGCGCCCGGCCCGGGCGAGGTACGCTTGCGCCACACCGCCATCGGCGTCAACTTCATCGACACCTACGTGCGCAGCGGGCTGTACCCGGCCGGCCTGCCGTCCGGCCTCGGCACCGAGGCGGCCGGCGTGGTCGAGGCAGTGGGCGCCAGCGTGGAGCAGGTACGGGTGGGCGAGCGTGTGGCGTATTGCGGCGGCCCGCTGGGCGCCTACAGCGAGCAGCGGCTGATTCCGGCCTCGGTGCTGGTCAAGCTGCCGGACGAGATCGGCGACGAGCAGGCCGCCTGCATGATGCTGCAGGGCATGACCGTGGAGTACCTGATCCGCCGCACCTACCCGGTGCAGCCGGGGCAGACCGTGCTGTGGCACGCCGCCGCCGGCGGCGTCGGGCAGATCGCGGTGCAGTGGCTGAGCTCGCTCGGCGTCAACGTGATCGGCACCGTCGGTTCGGACGCCAAGGCCGAACTGGCGCGCGCGCTCGGCTGCGCCCACGTCATCAACTACAGCACGGAGAACGTGGTGGAACGGGTGCGCGAACTCACCGGCGGGCACGGCGTGCCGGTGGTGTACGACTCGGTGGGCAAGGATACCTTCGAAATCTCGCTGAACTGCCTGGCGCCGCGCGGCATGTTCGTCAGCTTCGGCAACGCCTCCGGCGCGGTGCCGCCGTTCTCCCCGCTGCTGTTGGCGCAAAAGGGCTCGCTGTTCTTTACCCGTCCCCGGCTTGGCGACTATACCGCCAGCCGCGAGGAGCTGGAGGTCTCGGCCAACGCGCTGTTCGAGCGGGTGCAGGCCGGTGCGATCAAGATCGCGCCGTCGCAGCGCTACGCGCTGGCCGACGTCGCCGAAGCCCACCGCGATCTGGAAGGCCGCCGCACCACCGGTTCGCTGATCCTGCTGCCGTAAGCGCGCCGGCCGCGGGCCGGAAAAGCAAAAAGGCGGGCCGAAGCAGATCGCTGCTTCGGCCCGCCTTTTTGCCGCGCTCGGTTTACCTCATCGCCTTGGCGACGCATTCGCGGTAGTCGGCCCCGTAGCGCCCGCCGCAGGCCTGTTCGGCCTCGACGCGCTGGCGGCAGCGCTCGGGAGCGGCGGCACGGGAACAGTCCGGCGCCGGCAGGCGCTCGCGGATGCAGATCCGCCGCGCTTCGCCCTGCTGGGCATCGCAGGCCTGTTGGGCCTGCTGCAGCGCCTGACAGCTGCGGGCATCACGGCTACGGGAACAATTGAGCTGCGGGGTAAACAGCTGCCGGCATTCGCGCTGATGCTCCAGCGGCAGGTCGGAACAGGACAGCTGGCCCTGGCGCATCAGTTCGCAGCGCTGCGGGGCAATGCTCTGGCGACAGGCGGACGACAACGGCTCCGCCGACCAGCCCGTCACCGGCCAGCCCGACAGCAGCGCCATCACCCCCATGGCCAGCATCCGTCGCCGCAGCATCCGTCCCCCTCTATCCCGCCGGCGGGCAGACAGGACGCCCGGAACGGGCCTCCTGATCCTCCTGCCTGCGACTGCTCGGACTGTCATCGGGCGCCGTGGCAGACACGGCGCCTTTTATTATTTCCCGCTTCAGCAGGCGGCTACGCCCACCGAAACAGGCTTTTAATCGTCCCGGTCACGCTCGTTGGCTTGTCGCCGCTTGTCGCGCCAGTATCGTCTCTTGTTTTCCGGACCGCCCCGCTCTTCGTCGGCCGAGTTGCCCGGCGCAGGCCAGTACTCGCGCGGCGGCGGGCGTTGCTGGCGGGCCTCTTCGCGGCTCAGGTCGCCATGGCGGATGGCTTCCTTCAGACGCAGCTCGCGCAGCCGCCGCATATCCTGGTCCTGGTCCTTGCCGGCCTGCGTCCAGCCAGGCGGCATGAACCCTTCCATCCCGCCACCGCCGGGCGGCCCATGCCGGCCGGCCAACGCCGGCGGCGTCAGCACCAGGACAAGACAAGCCGCCCAACCGGCCAATACGCGATGTTTCATGCTTCCATTCTATCCTGTGCTAGGCGCGCCTGCCATCCGTCGCATGCGCGACACAAGAGGCTCATCACACATCGGCCTCGAACGGCAAGCCGGTATGTCCCCATCCAACCGCCGGGGCGCTGTGCACGGACTGGGGGGAGACCACGGGACGCTGCTGCCGCACCGGCGTGGAGGACGACGAGGGGATCGAAGTAGAGGGGGTGGCCGGGTGCGGCGACGATGGCGCACCGACCCATAGGCCCAGGGCGCCGCCGCCGAGCATGGCCAGCAGCACGGGCACAACGGTGGAGCGGATCATGGGGGACTCCTGACAACGAGGGGATGTTGCCAGTCTAGGCACAGGTTGTTGCCCAACCATGAGCAAACCGGCACCAAGTGTTAACGAGTTTGAAGCCGGCGCCGCAGTGTAATATCTGTTCATTATCCGGGCTGACACCCGCTACCGCGACAGGCTACTCTTGCCACTATGGAAAACAGCAAAATTCTGGTCGTCGACGACGACGCCAAACTGCGCGAGCTGTTGGTACGCTACCTCGGCCAGCAGGGCTACACCGTGGACACGCTGCCGGACGCGCGCGAACTGCAGCGCAAGCTGGCGCGCAACCGCCCCGACCTGCTGGTGCTCGACGTGATGATGCCGGGCGAGGACGGACTGGCGGTGGTACGCCGGCTGCGCGCGCAGGGTGAGATGGTGCCGGTGATCATGCTCACCGCACGCGGCGAGGACATCGACCGCATCCTCGGACTGGAGATGGGGGCGGACGACTACCTGCCCAAGCCGTTCAACCCGCGCGAGCTGGTGGCGCGCATCCAGTCGGTGCTGCGCCGCCATCACGCCACGCCGGCGCTGGCGGCGCGCCACGAGGAAGGCGACGCGGTCGAATTCGGCCCATTCACACTGCACCTGGGGCGGCGCGAACTGACCCATCAGGGCCGCGCGGTGACGCTGACCAGCGCCGAGTACGCGGTGCTGGCGGTACTGGCCAGCCACCCGCGCCGGCCGATGACGCGCGAACAGCTGATGGAGATGGCGCTCGGCAAGGGCAGCGGCGAATCGCTCGACCGCAGCATCGACGTGCACATCTCGCGCCTGCGCCGCGCGCTCGATACCGACGACGGCGGCCCGCGCTACATCCAGACGGTGTGGGGCTACGGCTACGTGTTCGTGCCCGACGGCGCGCCGCGGGAGTAGGCCGATGCGGCACCTGCTCGGCTCGCTGCTGTTCCGCCTGGCTCTGCTGGTGGTGCTGGTAGTCTTGACCAGCCAGTCCTTCACCTTGTGGATGAGCGCGCGCCAGCGCGAACACCTGCTGGCCGACCAGCTGTACGCCCAGGTCGTCGACACGCTGGCCGACCTGGAAGGGGCGCTCGACAACCTCACCCCGCTGCAACGGGTCGACTTTCTCACCGCCTACAACCGGCCCGGTTTTCCGCGGCTGCTGCCGGGCGCCTCGCGCCAGGAACAGCGCTTTCGTCCCAGCCTGCCGTCGCTCGGGCAGGAACTGCAGGAGCGCCTGTCGTTCGGCATGAACGAGCCGGTGACGGTGCTGTGGTCGCAACAGGGCGAACGCCAAGAGCTCTGGCTCGACGTGCAGGTGATCGGCCAGCGTTACTGGCTGGTGATGCCGGTGGGGCGCTACATTCCGGCCTCGGCGTCGTCGGTGCTGCTGGGTGGCCTGCTGTTCTCGCTGCTGGCGATCCTGGCCGCCTCGCTGCTGGCTTGGCGCGTCACCCGCCCGCTCACCGGGCTGGCACGCGCCGCGCGCCAGCTGGAGAGCGGCTACAAGCCGGAGCCGGTGCCACTGTCCGGCCCCAGCGAGGTGCGCATCCTGGCCAAACGCTTCAACCGCATGGCGGTGGCGCTGGACGACGCCGCGCGCGAACGCCGGCTGATGCTGGCCGGGCTGTCGCACGACCTGCGCACGCCGCTGACCCGGCTCAAGCTGACGGTGGAACTGCAGCCAGACAGCCAGGACAAGGACGACATGCTGGCCGACATCGACGAGCTGTCGCGCATCGTGCGCCAGTTCGTCGACTTCGCCCGCAGCGAGGAGACCAGCCGACGCGAACCACTGGCGCTGGCCGAGCTGGCCGCCAGCGTGGTGGCGCGCTTCCGCCGCGAGGGCATGGAACTGTTGCTGCAGCGCGGCGCCGAGCCGGAGATCGAGGCCGACGCGCTGGCGCTGGAGCGCCTGCTCACCAACCTGATCGAGAACGCGCGCCGTTACGGCCGCCCGCCGGTGGTGGTCGGGGTGGACGCGGACCCGGCGGCGGTGACGCTGACCGTCAGCGACCAGGGCAGCGGCATCGCCCCGGCACAGCGCGAGAACGCACTGGCGCCGTTCGAAAGGCTGGCGGAACACCGCGGCACCGACGGCGGCAGCGGCCTCGGGCTGGCCATCGTGGCGCGCATCGTCAAGCAGCACGGCGGCACGCTGCACCTGGAAGACGGCCCCACTGGAGGCTTCCGGGTGCGCATCACCCTGCCGCTGGCGGCGCGGCCTGCCAGCCTCCTCCCAGCGCCTTGATCAGCGCCACCCGGGCCGCCAGCTGGCTGCCGAGAAGGGCGAGCCCGTCCAGTTCGGCGGCGAGCCGCGTGCTCTGCACCGTGACCACGTCCAGATAGCTCACCAGCCCGGCCTGGTACTGGTTGCGCGCGATGGTCTCGGCCTCGCGCGCGGCGGCCAGTCGTTCGCGCTGCAGCTCGGCCTGCTCGTCGAGCAGGCGAATCGCGCCGAGCCCGTCCTCCACCTCCTGGAATCCCTGCAGCACGGTCTGGCGGTAGCCGGCCACGCTGGCGTCGTAGGCGGCCACGGCCTCGGCGTTCCTGGCCTTGGTCAGGCCGCCATCGAACAGCGTCAGCGCCAGTTCCGGCCCGAGCGACCAGAAGCGCGCCGGCAGGCTGAACCAGTCGGCCAGCCGGGCCGCGCCGTAACCGCCGCTGGCGGCCAGCGTCAGGTTCGGGAAGTAGCCGGCCCGGGCCACGCCGATGGCCGCGTTGGCGGCCGCCACGCGCCGCTCGGCGGCGGCGATGTCGGGACGCCGCTGCAACAATTGGGACGGCAGCCCGGCCGGGATCGCCGGCAGCGCCGGAGGCTGTTGCTGCTCGGCCAGCGCAAAATCGGCCGGCGGGCGGCCGAGCAGCACGGCGATGGCGTGCTCCAGCTGCTGGCGCGTGACGCGCCGGGCCAGCAGGCTGACCTCGGTAGTCTTGAGCTGGGTCTCGGCCTGCACCACGTCGGCGCGCGACACCACCCCCTGGCGGTAGCGGTTGCGGGTGATCTCGAGTTGCTGGCGGTAGGCCGCCACCTGCTCGTCCAGCAGCCGCAGCGTGCGGTCGGCGACGTAGAGCTGGAAGTAGGCGCTGGCCAGCTGCGCCTGGGCGCTCAGCCGCGCCGATTCGAGGTCGGCGGCACTGCCCTCGGTGCTGGCGCGCTCGGCTTCCACCGTGCGCCGCACCCGTCCCCACAGGTCGAGCTCCCACGCCGCGCTCAGTGCGGCACGGTAGCTGTTGGCCGAGGCGCTGGCACCGCTGGCGCGGCCGCGGCCGATGCTGCCGGAAAGATCAAGCGTCGGGGCGAAGCCGGCCTGGGCCTGTTGCAGCAGCGCCTGCGCCTGGCGGTAGCCCGCCTCGGCGGCGCGCAGCGTCTGGTTGTGCGCGAGCAGCTGCCCTTGCAGGCTGTCCAGCCGCGGGTCGGCGAAATCCTGCCACCACGCCGCGCGCGGCAGGTGGTCGGCCGGCGCCGCCGGGGTCCAGTCGCCGCTTTCCTTGTACGCCGCCGGCACCGTCACGGCGGGGCGCTGGTAGTCCGGCCCCAGCGCGCAGCCCCCCAACAGCAGCGCCGCCAACGGCCACAGCGCAAGGCGCTTGCTTGTCTTCATTGCCCTTCCTCCCACACCGGCTGCGCCACGGGACGACGCGGACGGCGCCATCTCCACCGCTGCAAACGGTCCATGTACAGGTACACCACCGGCGTGGTGTACAGCGTCAACAACTGGCTGACGATCAGCCCTCCCACCACCGAGATGCCCAGCGGCTGGCGCAATTCGGCGCCGTCGCCGCTGCCCAGCGCCAGCGGCAGCGCGCCGAACAGCGCCGCCAGCGTGGTCATCAGGATGGGCCGAAAGCGCAGCAGGCAGGCCTGGTAGATCGCCTCGCGCGGGCTCAGGCCCTGCTTGCGCTCGGCGGCCAGCGCGAAGTCGATCAGCATGATGGCGTTCTTCTTGACGATGCCGATCAACAGCAGCACGCCGATCATCGCCACCACGTTGAGCTCGCCGCCGGAGAGCTGCAGCGCCAGGATCGCGCCGACCCCGGCCGACGGCAGCGTGGACAGGATGGTGATCGGGTGGATCGCGCTCTCGTACAGGATGCCGAGCACGATATACACCGCCGCCAGCGCCGCCAGGATCAGCCACGGCTGGCTCGCCAGCGCGGCCTGGAAGGCACGCGCCGAACCCTGGAAACTGCCGACGATGGACGACGGCAGGCTGAGCCGGCCGATCGCCGCATCGATGGCGGCGGTGGCGTCGCTGATCGACCCGCCGGGCTGCAGGTTGAACGACACCGTGGTGGCGGCGAACTGCCCCTGGTGGTTGACCGCCAGCGGCGTGCTATCCGCCACCACGCGGCTGACCGCGGCGAGCGGCACCGGCTTGCGCTCCGGCGTCAACAGGTAGATGTCGCGCAACGACTCGGGGTTTTCCAGATAGCGCGGCGCCGCCTCCAGCACCACCTTGTACTGGTTGAGCGGGTTGTAGATGGTCGCTACCTGGCGCTGGCCGAAGGCGTTGCCGAGCGCGCTGTCGGCGTCCTGCTGAGTAAGGCCGAGCCGCGCCATGGCGTCGCGGTCGAACAGCAGCGTGGTCTGGCGGCCGCGGTCCTGCTGGTCGGTATTGACGTCGGCGAGCACGGGCAGGCGCGAGAGCGCCTGGCGCAGCCGCGGCTCCCACGCCCTCAGCTCGTCCAGGCTGTCGCCCTGCAGCGTGTACTGGTACTGGGCGTTGCTCTGGCGCCCGCCGATGCGCAACTCCTGCGCCGACTGCAAGAACAGCGTGGCGCCGGGTTCGCGCGCCAGCCGCTTGCGCAGCCGGGCGATCACCGCATCGGCGTTTTCCTTGCGCTCGGCCAGCGGCTTCAGGCCGACGAAGATGTTGGCGCTGTTGCGCGCGCCGCCGCCGGTGAAGCCGACCACGCTGGCCACCGCCGGGTCGCGCCGCACCACGTCGACGAAGCGCTGCAGCTTGCCGCTCATGGCCTGGAACGAGATGCTCTGGTCGGCGCGCACCATACCGATCAGCCGCCCGCTGTCCTGCTGCGGGAAGAAACCCTTGGGTACGGCGAGATAGAGCCAGACGTTGCACTCCACGGTGGCCAGCAACAGCAGCAGCATCAGCCGCTGGTGGTCGAGCGCCCAGCCGAGCGAGCGGCGGTAGCCGGCCGTGAGCCGCTCGAACTGCCACCCGCGCCAACGCGCGCACAGCATCGGCGCGGTGGACAGCGACACCACCAGCGACACCAGGATGGCCGCCGACAGCGTCAGCGCGAACTCGCGGAACAACCTCCCGACGATATCGCCCATCAGCAGGATAGGGATGAACACCGCGATCAGCGACAGGCTCATCGCCAGCACGGTGAAGCCGACCTCGCGCGCCCCGCGGAACGCCGCCGCGCGTGGCGTCATGCCGTTTTCGATATGGCGCGCGATGTTCTCCAGCACCACGATGGTGTCGTCAACGACAAAGCCGGTGGCGATGGTCAGCGCCATCAGCGACAGGTTGTTCAGGCTGAAGCCGGCGAGGTACATCACGCCGAAGGTGCCGATCAGCGACACCGGCACGGTGATCGCCGGGATCAGCGTGGCGCGGCCGCTACGCAAAAACAGGAACACCACCAGCACCACCAGCGCCACCGAAGTAAGCAGTGTGCGCTCCACCTCGCGCAACGAGGCGCGGATGGTCGGCGTGCGGTCCTGCGTCACCTCCAGCCGCACCGTCTGCGGGATGGCGGCGGCCAGCTGCGGCAGCAGTGCGCGCACCCGTTCCACGGTATCGATGACGTTGGCGCCGGGGGAGCGGAACAGCAGCAGCACGATGGCCGGCCGGCCGTTGGACAGGCCCGCGTTGCGTACGTCCTGCACCGAGTCGCTGACCGTGGCCACGTCGGCCAGGCGCAAGGCCGCGCCGTCCTGGTAGCGCACGATCAGCGGCAGGTAGTCGGCGGCGCGGCTGAGCTGGTCGTTGCTGCCGATCAGCCACTGCTTGTCCGCACTCTCCAGCACCCCCAGCGGCAGCTTGACGTTGTAATTCTGGATCGCGCGGCGCACCTCGTCGAAGCTGACGCCGTGCCGGCTCAGCACTGCCGGATCGAGCGCCACGCGCACCGCCGGCAGCGCGCCGCCGCCGATGTTGACCTGGCCGATGCCCTCCACCTGCGCCAGCTTCTGCGCCAGCACGGTCGAGGCCAGGTCGTACAGCCGGCCCTTGGTCAGGGTGTCCGAACTCAGCGTCAGGATCATCACCGGCGCCTCGGACGGATTGACCTTGCGGTAGGTGGGGTTGCCGGGCAGACCGCTCGGCAAGGCGGCGCGCGCGGCGTTGATTGCCCCCTGCACATCGCTGGCGGCGCCGTTGATGTCACGCGACAGATCGAACTGCAGCACGATGCGGGTGCTGCCCTGCGAGCTGGTCGAGGTAATCTCGTTGACCCCGGCGATGCGGCCGAGCGTGCGCTCCAGCGGCGTGGCGACGGTGGCGGCCATGGTCTCCGGGCTGGCGCCGGGCAGCGTGGCCTGCACCTGGATGGTGGGGAAATCCACCTGCGGCAGCGACGCCACCGGCAACAGGCCGAACGCCAAGAGGCCGGCGAGAGCGATCGCCAGCGTCAGCAGCACGGTGGCCACCGGACGGCGGATGAACAGCGCCGACGGGATCATCGCGCGTCGCCCTGTGCCGCCGGCGCCTTGTGCCAGCGCCGCGCCAGCCGGTCGAAGGCCAGGTAGATCACCGGGGTGGTGAACAGCGTCAACAGCTGGCTCAGCAGCAACCCGCCGACCAGCGTGATGCCGAGCGGGTTGCGCAGCTCGGAACCGGAACCGCTGCCGAGCATCAGCGGCAAGGCCCCCAACAGCGCCGACAGCGTGGTCATCAGAATGGGCCGAAAGCGCAGCAGACAGGCCTGGTAGATCGCCTCGCGCGGCGCCAGCCCCTGCTTGCGTTCGGCCTCCAGTGCGAAGTCGATCATCATGATGGCGTTCTTCTTGACGATGCCGATCAACAGGATGATGCCGATCACCGCGATCACGTCGAGCGAGGAGCCGGCCAACAGCAGCGCCAGCAAGGCGCCGATCGCCGCCGAGGGCAAGGTCGACAGGATGGTGATCGGGTGGATATAGCTCTCGTACAGCACGCCAAGCACGATATACATCGCCACCACCGCCGCCAGGATCAGCCACAGCGTGTTGGCGAGCGAACTCTGGAACGCCGCCGCGGCGCCCTCGAAGCGCGTCTCGATGCCGGCCGGCAGGCCGATCTCGCGTTCCGCCTCCTCGATCGCCGCCACCGCCGCGCCGAGCGAGGCGCCGGGCGCCAGGTTGAACGACAGCGTGGCGGTGGGGAACTGGTCGAGCCGGTTGATCACCAGCGGCGCCAGGCGCTCGCTGACCTGCACCACGCTCTTCAACGGCACCGGCGTGCCGCCGCTGCTGGCCAGGTAGATGTCGTCCAGCGCCGCCAGCCCCTGCCCGCTGCCACCGGATTCCAGCACTACGCGGTACTGGTTGGTCTGGGTGAAGATGGTCGACACCAGACGTTGCCCAAAGGCATCGTACAGCGCGTTGTCGATGGCGGCGGCGCTGATGCCGAGCCGCGCGGCGCTGTCGCGGTCGATGCTGACGAAGGCCTGCAGGCCGCTGTCCTGCAGGTCGCTGGCGACGTCGGCCAGCTCGGGCAGGCGCTGCAGCCGTTCGCGCAGGCGCGGCACCCACTGCGACAGCTCGGCGGCGCTGGGGCTGTCCAGCGCGAACTGGTACTGGGTGCGGCTGGGCGTGGTCTCGATGGTCAGGTCCTGCACCGGCTGCAGGTAGAGCGCGATGCCGGAAACGCCGGCTGCGGCGTGCTGCAGGCGGGCGACCACCGTGGCCACGTCGTCGCGCTCGCCGTGCGGCTTGAGGTTGATCTGCATGCGCCCGCTGCTGAGCGTGGCGTTGCTGCCGTCGACGCCGACGATGGACGACAGGCTGGCCACCGCCGGGTCATGCAGCAGGGCCTCGGCCAACCGTTGCTGGCGTTCGGCCATGGCGGCGAACGACACCGACTGCGGCGCCTCGGTCACCGCCTGGATCGCGCCGCTGTCCTGCAGCGGGAAGAAGCCCTTGGGCACCACCAGGTAGAGCGCCACGGTCAGCGCCAGCGTGCCCGCCGCCACCCACAGCGTCAGCGTCTGGTGTTCCAGCACCCACTCAAGAGCACGGCCGTAGCGCGCGATCATGCCGTCGATGAAGGCGCCGCTGGCACGGTAGAAGCGCCCCTGCTTCTCCTCCGGCACATGCTTCAGGATGCGCGCGCACATCATCGGCGTCAGCGACAGCGAGATCGCCGCCGACAGCAGGATGGACACCGCCAGCGTGATGGCGAACTCGCGGAACAGCCGCCCCACCACGTCACCCATGAACAGCAGCGGGATCAGCACCGCGATCAGCGAAAAGGTCAGCGAGATGATGGTGAAGCCGATCTGCTGCGAGCCCTTCAGCGCCGCCTGCAGCGGCGAGTCGCCGTCCTCGAGATAGCGCGCGATGTTCTCGATCATCACGATGGCGTCGTCCACCACGAAGCCGGTGGCGATGGTCAGCGCCATCAGCGTCAGGTTGTTCAGGCTGAAACCGGCCAGGTACATCGCGCCGAAGGTGCCGATCAGCGACAGCGGCACCGCCACGCCGGGAATCAGCGTCGCCGGCACATTGCGCAGGAACAGGAAGATCACCATCACCACCAGCGCCACCGCCAGCACCAGCTCGAACTGCACGTCGCGTACCGAGGCGCGGATGCCGTCGGTGCGGTCGCTCAGCAGCGTCACGTCGACCGCGCCGGGCAGCGTGGCCTGCAACTGCGGCAGCAGCGCCTTGACGCGCTCGACCACCTCGATCACGTTGGCGCCGGGCTGGCGCTTGACGTCGACGATGATCGCCGGTGCGCCGTTGGCCCAGGCGCCGAGCCGGCGGTTCTCCACCGACTCCACCACCTCGGCCACGTCACCCAGGCGTAGCGGCGCGCCGTCCTTGTACGCCAACACCAACCGGCGGTAATCGTCGGCCGAGGCGAGCTGGTCGTTGGCATCGATGCTGGACGCCTGCAAGGGCCCGTCGAAGCCACCCTTGGACTGCTTGACGTTGGCGCTGCCGATGACGCTGCGCAACTCGGCCAGCGTCAACCCGTGCGCCGCCAGCGCGCGCGGATTGGCGCGGATGCGCACCGCCGGGCGCTGGCCGCCGCTGAGGCTGACCAGCCCGACGCCGGACAACTGCGACAGCTTCTGCGCCAGCCGGGTGTCGACCAGATCCTCCAGCTGGGGCAAGGGCAGCGTCGGCGAAGTCACCGCGATCGACACGATCGGGGTGTCGGCCGGGTTGACCTTGTTGTACACCGGCGGCGCCGGCAGGTCGGACGGCAGCAGCGAACCGGCGGCGTTGATGGCCGCCTGCACCTCCTGCTCGGCCTCGTCCAGCGCGATGTCCAGGCTGAACTGCAGCGTGATCACCGAGGCGCCGCCGGAACTGCTGGTGCGCATCTCTTTGAGCCCGGACATCTGGCCGAACTGGCGCTCCAGCGGCGAGGACACCATCGCCCCCATCACCTCCGGGCTGGCGCCGGGGTAGAGCGTCACCACCTGGATGGTCGGATAGTCCACCTGCGGCAGCGCCGACACCGGCAGCAGCTTGTACGCCACCCAGCCGACCAGCACCAGCGCCAGCATGCACAAGGTGGTGGCGATCGGACGCTGGATGAAGGGACGCGACGGGTTCATCACTCACCCTGCCCCTGCCCCGGCGCCGCCGGCGCCGAGGCCGCGCGCTTGCCATGCCGCCGCCCCTCGCCGGCCGGCTCCGCCGCGCCTGCCGCTCCCGGCGCGCGCGGCGTGACCTTGCTGCCGGCGCGCAAGCGGTCGAGGCCGTCGAGCGCCACCCGCTCGCCGGGCGCGAGCCCCCGCTCCACCGCCAGCTGGCCGCCGTCGGCCGGGCCAGGCACCACCTGCCGCAGCGCGATGCGGTTGTCCGGCTGGATCAGGTAGACGAAGGGGCCGTCCTTGCCGCGCTGCAGCGCCGCCTCGGGGATCAGCACCGCGTCGCGGCGCACCTCGGTCAGCAGCTTGACGTTGACGAACTGGTTGGGGAACAGCACGTTGTCCGCGTTGGTAAAGCGTGCCTTGAGCTTGACCGTGCCGGTGGCGCTGTCGATCTGGTTGTCCAGCGTTTCCAGCACGCCCTGCGCCAGCAGCCGGCCATCGCGGTTATGCGCCGCCACGGAGAGCGGCCGCCCCGCCAGGTAGGGTGGCATCACGCTGGCGAGACCGGCCTCCGGCAACGCGAACAGCACGTGGCTGGGCTGGGTCTGGGTGATCACCACCAGCCCGTTGGCATCGTTGGCGGTGATCATGTTGCCGGCGTCGACGCGGCGCAGCCCGACGCGGCCGGACAGCGGCGCGGTGATGCGGCTGTAGGTCAGTTGCAGCCGGGCATTGTCGACCACACCCTGATCGAGCTTGACCGTGCCGCGGTACTGCTGCACCAACGCCGCCTGCGTTTCCACCTGCTGGCGCGCGATGGAATTCTCCGCCAGCAGCGCCTGATAGCGTGCCAGGTCGATCTCGGCATTCTTCAGCTGCGCGCTGTCGCGCAGCTGCTGCCCCTCGGCCTGCGCCAGCGCGGCCTGGAACGGGCGCGGGTCGATCTCGGCCAGAAGCTCCCCGGCCTTGACCAGCTGGCCCTCGGTGAAATGCAGGCGCATCAGCTGGCCGTCGACGCGGCTCTTCACCGTCACCGTCTCGCTCGGCGTGACCGTGCCCAGCGCCGTCAGGTACACCTTGAGTTCGCCGCGCCGCGCCGCCACCGCGGTCACCGTCTGCGGCCCCCGCTCCGCTGCGCCGCGCCGCTGCTGCTCGGTGGCGGCCGGCGCGGCGTACCAGCGCTGCCAGCCGAAGGCCCCGGCCACCAACAGGCCGAGCAAGGCCAGCCACAGCCAGCGGCGGCGGGAACGGGCGGGAACGGTGGACGGGCGGGAAGCGGAATCGGGCGAGGTTGGACTCATCTTGGTTCACTGTCTGGGGCTGGGGGTAAGGAGAACGGGGCAGACGCCCGGACCAGCCTCTGACGCACCGGGCGAGGCTCCATCATATCGGCTAAAGCTGACGCAAACATGGAGACAATGCGAATTTGCGGTAGTGCCCGCCGGGCACCCGGCCAGAAAAAGCAACGGGGAGCCGTGCTCCCCGTCAGGTAAAAAATGGCGAAACCCTCAGCCGCGTCGCTGCCAGCCCAGCAGCAGCACCCCGGCCAGGATCAGCGCCCCGCCCGCCAGCATCGCCACGCTCACCGTCTCGTCCAGCCACAAGGCGCCCCACAGCACACCGAACACCGGCACCAGATAGGTGACGCTGCTGGCGCGGGTGGCACCGAGCTTCTCGATCAGGCGGTAGAAGATCACGTAGGCGAAGGCGGTGCAGGCCAGCGCCAGCAGCAGCACCGCGCCCCACACCTTGCCCTGCGGCGGCAGCGGCGGCCAGGTCAGCAGCGCCAGCGGCAGCAGCAACAGCGCCCCCGAGGCCAGGCTGCCGGTGGCCGTCACCAAGGGAGGCAGACCCGGCAGCCAGCGCTTGGCCATGTGGCCGGACCAGCCGTAGCAGGCGGTGGCGCCGAGCATCGCCAGCACCGGCATCCCGCTGTCCAGACCGAAGGCGGCACCGCGCCCGAGCGTCAACACCAGCACTCCGGCAAGGCCCAAGCCCAGCCCGGCGGCACGCTGCCGGCTCATGCCCTCGCCCGCCAGCGGCATCGCCCACAGCGCGGTCATCAGCGGCGTGGTGGCGTTGAGCACCGAGGCCATACCGGCCGGCAGGCTGAGCGAGGCCCAGGCGATCAGGCAGAACGGCAAGGCCGACAGGAACACGCCGACCACGGCGATGGCGCGCCAGTGACGGCGCCACAGGTCCAGCCCGCCTTGCCACAGCAAGAGCGGCAGCAAGGCCAGCGCGGCCACGCTGAGGCGCAGCGCGATCAGTGGAAACGGCCCCAGCTCGGGCACCGCCACACGCATGAACAGGAACGAGCCGCCCCACATCGCGGCCAGCAGCACCAGCCACAACCAGTCGCGCCGTTCAGCCATGGGCCACCTCCGTCACGGCCAGCGCTTCTCGCCGGCGGCTGGCCGCGTCGAGGCGGCGGCAATCAGGATAACGACTCGGTTCATTCATCGGGCGGTCCTCGCAAAAGGCTAGTGTAGAGAAGGCGCCGCCCGCTGACGATCCGATTCTTGCTTTGCTATCCAAGCAAAAGCCGCCGCGAAAGGCGGCGGCGGGCAGGGAGAACGACGGTTCTCCGGCTACGACCGGGCAAGCGCCGGGCAGATGCAGCAGCACTCGGTCTTTGTACTGTTTGACGCGGGTGGCGATCTTGAACAACGTGAGCATGACGGTCCTGGGCTGAGCCGTCGCCAGCGGCGTACCTTGCAACCCCAGGTGACGGAGTTGCTGGTGCAAGACGTAGGCCCCGGCGGTCAGCAGCAGGCGGGCGAAGTTGGCGAGGAAACTTGACGCCGAGGTGCGGTCGGATTTCAGGAGGCAATCTGAAAGGTCCGCTGGGTCAGCAAATCCCATAGCGGGTGGGTGATGTAGCGCGGGTCACGGGCATCGGCAATGGCCTGGGCCAGATACTCAATCAGGCCGATGCGCCGGTCGACGGCGCCCACAATCAGGGCGCCCAGATCCGAGGAAACCTCCCCACCGGTGAAGTCGGCGCGAACCGTGAAGCCCGCGGCGGGCGGGAATCGGAGTTGTTCCGGGGTAAAATCCAAAGCTGGGCGAGTACCGGCAGGCATTTTTTACGAACTGGTTTCTAGACAACTCCAATTATATCAAGTACTTACCTCGTTACTCGCCCTCTTTATGCAAAATCCAGGCTAAATAGTGAATACGATCAGGAACCCACCAGGCCGACCAAGCACGCCGCCGTATGGGAAAAGCGCTATCCCGCCGCCGTCATCCATCCATCCAGTGGAGAAAAGTAACAGATATGCCGCAGGTTTTTCCCGACATTACGCCGGCAGTGCGTGAAAACGGCATCGATCTCAAACGCCTCCTATTGCTCCGGGTAAGCCTGTTTACGCTGGCCATCTGCGTTTTCACCAGCGGGCTGGTACTCCATCAGGCGCGGGAACGCATACTCCAGCATATCGCTCATACCGGCGGCACGGTGGAGCGCCTGATCGCCAGCGAGGCGGTTCAGCCGCGAGGCGTATTTCGACATAGCCTGGAGCGGCTGGAGGGCCTGGAACTGAAGTCGCTGGATGACATTGGCGACCTGCTCGGCATTTGCGTGGCCGTGACGGATATCTACGCGCAACCCGTCATCCGGCGCTGCTTTGGCGAGCGGGCCGATGCCCCGGCGGCGGTGCGCCTGGTTCTGGCCCAGTTGATCGGGCCGGAGGTGAATTACCGGGGCATGATCGGCCAGTATCCAGGGGTGAAGGTCGGCGAGTTCGTCGTCACCCCCAATCTGGACAGCGAGGCGCTGGCAGTGTGGTATCAGATTCGCATCGTGCTCGAGATGACGTTTGGCATCCTGTTGCTCAACCTGCTGGTCTATCTGCCGGTGCGCCGCGCGCTGCGGCCGACCGAGCAAATCCTGTCGGTGCTCGGTCGCATGGAAGCGGGGGATATCGCTGCCCGCATGCCGCGCCCGCGTCTGATCGAGTTGCGGCGCATCGCCACCGGCTTCGACCATCTGGCCGAACGTCTGCAGAAAACCGTGGCCGCCCAGCGCCATCTGGCCCAACGTCTTCTCGCGGTGCGCGAGGAGGAGCGCCGTCACCTGGCGCGCGAGCTCCATGACGAATTTGGCCAATGTCTGACCTCCATCGGCGCCGAGGCCGCTTTTATCACCAGCCGGGCGCGGGAAGCTCAGCCCGAACTGCTGCCCGCCGCCCGGTCCATTGCTTCGGTGACCGCCCATATGATGGAGTCCCTGCAAGACATCTTGCGCCAGCTGCGGCCGGTCGGGCTTGAGGAATTCGGTCTGCAAGCCGGGCTCGAGCAACTGGTGGGCGGCTGGCAGCGCCGCCAGCCGGACTGTCGCTTTGAGCTGCTCATCGAAGGGGAGATCGACGGCCTGCCGGATGATCTGACAGTGAGCCTGTACCGCATCGTCCAGGAGAGTCTGACCAACGCCTTGCGCCACGGCGAACCCCGCAAGGTGACGGTGTGCCTGGCGCGGGAGCCGACCGGCTGCCTGCTCAGCGTGGAAGACGATGGCGAAGGAGGTGAACCGAGTAGCTCCGGTAGCGGGCTGGGCGTGCTCGGGATGAACGAGCGGGTCGCGGCGCTCGGTGGTCGCTTTGCCATCGTCGCACTGTCGCCGCAGGGAATGCGGGTGCAGGCGGAGTTTCCGGCCGAAGCGATGACGACACAAAGGAACGATGATGCTTAACAAGACCCGCTTGCTGCTGGTGGATGACCACGCGGTGGTACGCGACGGTTACCGCCGTCTGCTGGAATCCCGGCCGGACCTGACTATTGTCGGCGAGGCGGCCACCGCCCGGGAGGCTTTCGAACAGTACCGGCTGCTGGCGCCGGATGTTCTGGTGCTCGACCTCGGTCTGCCGGACATGGGCGGCGTCGAGCTGATCCGCCGCCTGGTGCAACGGGATGCCGATATGCGCATTCTCGTCTTCACGATGCATCGGGAACCGATTTTTGCCACGCAGGCCCTGCGAGCCGGCGCTCTCGGCTATGTCACCAAAAGCAGCCCGCCGGATGTGATGGTGGGAGCGGTGTACCAGGTGGCGGCGCGACGCCAGGTGATCAGCCCGGACATCGCCCCCGACCTGGCGCTGGCGCTCCTCCATCAGTCAGGTGAAGCGCTCGCGGCGTTGTCGCCACGGGAATTCGAGATACTGCGTCTGCTGCTCGACGGCGGCAGCGCGGAAGAGATCGGCAGGCGCCTGTCGATCACCGCCAAGACGGTGCAGAACTGCCACTACCAGATCAAGGTCAAGCTCGGCGTGCGTACCGACATCGAATTGACCCGGGTCGCGCTCAAGTCCGGACTGATCTGAAGTCGCCCGGCGAAACCGCCCTTAGTCCGGTACGCTCGCCTGCTGGGCCTGATGGAGCTCCACCAGGGTCTGGAAGGTAATCGTTCCCAGCGGATTGAGGGCGTCATCGAGGATCTCGTAGAGCACTTCGTCGTTGCCCGGCCGGATGCTGAAGAAGACGATGGTGTCCTGTTCGCCGCCGCCTTCCCGGTGGGGCTGCTCGCTGGCGGGCGAGACGGTGTAGCTGCCGCTCGGACGGACTTCGCGCAGGCAGCCGTCGGTTTCATAAAGCCGGTGTTCCCCCTGGACGACGAAGGTGTGGTTCAACGCCCGATGACGGTGCAGAACGATTTGCTCATTGGCCGGCAACTTGAACAGCACGTCGACGATCCGGTTTTTCCCGTCCAGATGAAGGATGGTGTAGTGGAAGCCGGGAACAAAGTCGCCAAAGCGGTTCCAGCGAATGGCGCGAGCATCGAAATGATAGGGGGTCATCTGAAAGGTCTCTCCTGATTTGGGGTTGCGGGCTGATTGCCTCCATCATTGGACCTGACGCCGGCCCATTTCGATAGGGCACCCTGCCGGCAATACCCCGGGTGTTTTGCCCGCCATGGCGGTGTCGGGACGGGTTCGAAAGGCGGGGCAAGCGCCGGTGCAATTCGATCTGGCGAACGCATTTGGCCGACTCCCGGATGAGCGCCGCAGGCGATGTCGCGCCGCGCTGCAAACCTTGCAACCGGCGCTCGCCGGGGTCCGGTCTCCAGCCCGTGATTTCTCGGGCAATTCTCCCTTGGTGCCGGTCGGGTTCCCAGCCATCATCGCAGCCACCACGGCCGGCAACCGGCCGTCCCTCCGGAGACAATCATGCTTCATCGCATCCCGGTCGGCTTGAACCGGGTCACCCCTTCCCCTGCAGGCCGTCTTCTCTCTTTGGCGATAGCTATGCTGATTTCGCTGACCAGCCATCTGGCATGGGCTGGCGATCTGAAAAAAGCCGACATCGAACACCGTTTCGGGCCGCCCTACCAAGTCCAGGAGAAATTGAGCGAGATACCCGCCTGGCCGCTGACCAGTTCGCTGGAGCAGGAGGCCGGTCCCGTGGCGTATGCGTTCGAATCGATCGACCTCGCCCCCCTCCCCGGCTTCGAAGGGACGCCGATGAATTTCCTGATTTCGATCGATCACAAAGGGAACTTCATCAATGTCGAACTACTGCGTCAACGCGAACCGGTATTCACCTTTCGGGATCTTGGCGGCCTGGGCGATACCCTCCTGCGCGAATTCATCGCCCAATATGCCGGGCGCAATATCCATCAGCCATTTCTGATCGCACTCGACGCCGCCCGCAACCGAACCGGCCTTGCCGGCAACAGCGGCGTGGCGACGCTGGATGGCATCTCCAAGGCCACCACCTCGGTCCGCATCGTTAACCAGACCGTGCTCGCCGCCGCCAGTGAGGTGGCTCGTGCCAAGCTGGGCTTTGCCGACCGCAAGAAACGCGGCCCGTCGGCGCGTGTGCGGCCTGATGTCTATGACCCGGTAAGCTTTGCCGACATGCTCGACAACGGCATGGTCGGTCGCCTGCGCCTGACCAATGCCGAGGTCGAGAAAGTCTTCGCCGGAACGGAAGGGGCCAATCTCGATGAATATGGCGCGGCCCATCCGGACGACGTTTTCGTCGATCTCTACATCGCCTACCTGAACGCGCCGACGATCGGCCGCGCAATCCTCGGCGATGCCCAGTACCAGGCCACCATGGAGCGCAATTTCGACAAGCGGCACCTGTGGTGGATCGCCTCCGCCGGTCGCTATCCGATCATCGCCGACGATTTCATTCCGGGAACCCCGTCGCCGCGACTGGCGATGACCCAGAACGGAACATTTCTTGAATTACGCGATCAGGACGTCGAAGCCAAAAACCTTACCGGCCCCGCTAACCTCAATACCTCGCGCTTGTTCGGCGTCAATGCCGAAGCCAGCCTCGACCCGGCCCGTGCGGTGGAGCTGGTACTGACGATCAACCGCGCGAAAGGGAGCATCCTGCCCACGCTGATCCCCAAGCAGGTCACCCTCTCTTACGTCCCGCCGGCAAGCCTGTTCGCCTACCCCCCCGAACCACCCCCGGAATGGCTGCTGGCCTGGAAAGACCGCTGGCTCGACCTGACAGTTTTGGGCTTGTCCCTGATCCTGCTCTGCGTCGTGCTGGCCAGGCCGCGCTGGATTGCCATGGATAGCCGCCGGTTGCGCCTCTTTCGCGTCGGCTTCCTGGCCTACACGCTGTTCTACATCGGCTGGTACGCGCAGGGACAACTGTCCATCGTCCAGATTACCGGCGCCATCAAAACGCTGAAGGCCGGGCTGGGCTTGTCGAGCTACCTGTACGACCCGATTTCGCTGATCCTGATCGCTTTCACCTTGATCAGTTTCGTCTTTTGGGGCCGCGGGACTTTCTGCGGCTGGTTGTGCCCGTTCGGCGCCCTGCAGGAGTTCGTCGGCCGACTGGCCCGCCGCGTGCGGATTCCCCGCTGGCGGATTCCGCTGGCCGTTGCCAGGCGTCTGGAAGGGGGACGCTACCTGGTTCTGGCCATCCTGCTCGGCGCCGCCTTGCTGCTCCCCACACAGGGAGAAACGCTCAATGAGGTGGAGCCGTTCAAGACCGCCATTACGCTCGGCTTCGAGCGCAGCTGGCCGTTCATCGCCTACGCCGCGGCCTTGCTGGTCGCCGGGGCGTTCTATTACAAGTTTTTTTGCCGCTTTCTGTGTCCGCTCGGCGCCGCGATGTCTCTCGGCGGACGGCTGCGCCGCTTCGACTGGCTAAGCCGCCGTGCCGAATGCGGCCAGCCCTGCCAGCGCTGCAAGGCGGTATGCGCCTACGACGCCATAGAACCCAGCGGTGAAATCCGTTACGAGGGCTGCTTCCAATGCCTCGATTGCGTCGGCGTTTACCACGACGAGCAACGCTGTGTCCCGATCATGCTGTACCGGAACAAGGGCAAACGGCTGGCGGCTGAACACAAAGGCTAACGGCCCGGACCAGGCGCTCAATCAGGCCGATGCGCCGGTCGACGGCGCCCAGGCCCGAGGAAACCTCACCCCCTTTGAAGTCGGCGCGAACCGTGAAGCCCGCAGCGGGCGGAAAGTGGAGTTGTTCCGGGGTAAAATCCATAGCAGGGCGAGTACCGGCAGGCATTTTTTACGAATTGGTTTCTAGACAACTCCAATTTTATCAAATGCTTACCGCCTTATTCACCCTCTTTATGCAAAATCCAGGCTGGGTTTGCCATATCAGATGCGGCGGAGTTGGTTTCTCACTGCCGGGGACCTTCGGGCTTCACCCTATCTTCCTAATTGGCGAGCTTCGCTAGCGCAAACATCTGAGACAGTCCTTCTCCGATCACCAGAAGACTTACCTTCCTATCAGTCGCCCATGGCCGCCAGCAATTCGGCCTGGTGCTCGGCGACCAGCGCATCGGTCAGCTCGAACAGGTCGCCGTCCATGGCGTAGTCGAGCTTGTACAGCGTCAGGTTGATGCGGTGGTCGGTGATGCGGCCCTGCGGGAAATTGTAGGTGCGGATGCGCTCGGAGCGGTCGCCCGAGCCGATCAGGCTCTTGCGCTCGGCCGCCACCGATTGCTGCTGCTCGCGGCGCTGGATGTCGTAGATGCGCGCCGCCAGCACCTGCATCGCGCTGGCCTTGTTGGCGTGCTGCGAGCGGCCGTCCTGGCACTCGGCGACGATGCCGGTCGGCAGGTGGGTGATGCGCACCGCCGAGTCGGTCTTGTTGATGTGCTGACCGCCGGCGCCGCTGGCTCTGAAGGTGTCGATGCGCAGGTCGGCGGGATTGAGCACTACCTCGGCCAGTTCCTCGGCCTCCGGCATCACCGCCACGGTGCAGGCCGAGGTGTGGATGCGGCCCTGGGTCTCGGTGGCCGGCACGCGCTGCACGCGGTGGCCGCCGGATTCGAACTTCAGCCGCGAGTAGGCGCCGAAGCCGATCAGCCGCACGATCACTTCCTTGTAGCCGCCGAGGTCCGATTCCGACGACGACACGATCTCCGCCTGCCAGCGGTTGCGCTCGGCGAAGCGGGTGTACATGCGCAGCAAATCGCCGGCGAACAGTGCCGCCTCGTCACCGCCGGTACCGGCGCGGATTTCCAGGAAGATGTTCTTCTCGTCGTTGGGATCCTTGGGCAGCAACAGCTTCTGCAGCGCGACGTCCAGTTCGGCCAGCTTTTGCTTACCCTCGTCGATCTCGGCCTGGGCGAATTCCTTCATGTCCGGGTCCGCCAGCATCTCGGTGGCGGTGGCGAGGTCGTTCTCGCACCGGCAATATGACTGATAGGCCTCGACCACCGGCATCAGCTCGGCGTGTTCGCGGGTCAGTTTGCGGAACTGGTCCATGTCCTGCGTGGCGGCTTCGCTCGCCAACAGGTGCGTAACCTCTTCCAGCCGGTCCGCCAGCTGGCTCAACTTCGTCGCAATCGACGGTTTCATTACGACTCCGGGTGTAAACGGTAAAGACGCGCGATGGCGTGCACCAGCGCATCGTGCTCGGCGCCGTGGCCCGAGGACAGGGCCTGGGTCGGCGGGTGCATCAGCTTGTTGGTGAGCTGGAACGACAGCGCTTCCAGCACCTTGTCGGGGTTCTCGCCGCGCGCCAGCTGCTTTTGCGCCGCCTCCAGCGCGTGGCGGCGCACGCGCTCGGCCTCGTCGCGCAGGCTGCGGATCAAGGGCACGGTTTCGCGCCGCTTGAGCCACTCGACGAACTCCTGCACGCGCGCCTGGATGATGGTCTCGGCCTCTTCGGCCGCCAGCTGGCGCGCCTCGCGGCCGACTTCGACCACGCTGGCGATGTCGTCCACGCTATACAGGAACACGTCGTCCAGCTCGCCCACCTCGGCCTCGATGTCGCGCGGCACCGCCAGGTCGAGCATGAACACCGGACGATGGCGGCGCGCCTTGACCACGCGCTCCATCAGCCCCTTGCCGACGATCGGCAGCTGGCTGGCGGTCGAGGTCACCACCACGTCGTAGCGCGGCAGTGCTTCGGGCAGGTCGGACAGCGTGATGGCGTTGCCGCCGAAGCGTTCGGCGAGTTTCTCGCCCCGCTCCAGCGTGCGGTTGGCCACGGTGATACAGGACGGGTTGCGCGCGGCGAAGTGGGTGGCCACCAGCTCGATCATCTCGCCGGCACCGATGAACAGCACCTTCAGCTCGCGGATGGTCGGGAAGATCTGCTCGGCCAGCTTGACCGCCGCCGCCGACATCGACACCGAATTGGCGCCGACCGCGGTCTTGCTGCGCACCTCCTTGGCCACGGCGAAGGTTTTCTGGAACAGCGCGTTGAGCTGCGAGCCGAGCGTGCCGCTCCGTTCCGCCGCGCGTACCGCGTCCTTGATCTGTCCGAGGATCTGCGTCTCGCCCAGCACCATCGAATCCAGCCCCGAGGCGACGCGGAAAGCGTGGCGCGCGGCGGCGGCGGCGTCGAGCTGGTACAGGTAGGGGGAGAGCTCGTCGAGCGGCAGGCCGTGGAACTGCGACAGCCACTGCAGCGCCGCCTGCGGGTTGTGGCTCGCGCAGTAGATCTCGGTGCGGTTACAGGTGGAGACGATAGCCGCCTCGCCGGCAGCGTCGGAATTGACCAGGCTCTCCAGCGCTCCCGGCAATACCTCCGCCGGGAAAGCGAGCTTCTCCCTGACCGACAACGGTGCGGTTTGATGATTGAGACCGAAAGCAACCAGATGCATGGGCGGAAAGGCCGCAAATTAAATGGCTTATTCTAGCCTAAACCGCTGTCCCCGTCCCTACTCCCCAAGGAGGAGAAGCCCGCCAAGGGCATCTTGCCCGAAAGCGGAAACGCCGGAAGGGGGAAGCGTAGCGAAACCCGTCGGCCGACGTCGCGGGATACCCTGCCCGAAGCCGCTACGCACGACTCCC
>JACPUY010000218.1 GCA_016192025.1 Pseudogulbenkiania sp.
CCGCCTGCCCGACCTGGTGCTGGCGCGTGCACTGGGCCTGATCCGGGAGCGAGATAACCGCAGTACCGGCAGGCAGGAAGCCGTGCTGCTTTACCTGGACGAGGATGGCATGGAAGAGGAGCTGGCACTGGGTGGCAGCACCTTCCTCGACGCCATCGAGCAGATCAAGCCAGAGGCCTTGGGCCTGCTGAGCCAGCAGGTCGCCCGCGAAGTCGCTAAGCGCCGTCATGTTGATGATCGCCAGGCGTTGTACCAGCAGGTGCTGGCCGTGGTGAAGGCGGTGGGTGACGCCGTCGGTGGCGACAAACAGGACCCGCTCTATCGCCGCTTCAACGACACGCGTGAACCGATCAAGCGCCGGCTGGAGCTGGAAGCCAGACAGCCTGCCTGACCGTTCCGGCAAAGGCTGAGCCCTCCGCCTTTACCGATTACCCATTAGACAAGAAGCGAACGCCAACCATGCAGCATTATCAGTGCAACAATTTCGGCTCCTGCCAGAAGGCTGATGACAAGGCCGTGATCGAACTGGCAACCGGCAGCGAAGCCAAATGTGAAGAGTGCGGTTCCACGTTAAGCGCAGTGCAGGTAGCAGATGACGGTGCCGCTAGCAACGGCAAGAGATGGTTTCTCCTGGCCGCCGCGGGCGTCGTTATTCTGGGCGGCGGTGCCTTGGGCTATGTGATGCTGGGAAGCCAGAAAGCACCATCGGTTGCCAGTGCGGCTCCGGTTTCCAAGCCTGCTCCCAAGGTCGAAACCCTGCAGCCATCGGGTGCCAAACTCTCCCGGCTGACCTATACGGCAGAAGAAACCAAGGCCCGTCAGGATTGCGCCGGCAAGGCGCAGGAGCAGGGGCAGGCCGATTCGGCACAGCAGTGCCTGGACGCCGCCAAGGCCCAGATCGCGGTCAACGAAGCGGTCATGGCGCTGCAGGGTGGCAAGCTGGAACTGGCCAGGAGCCGCTTGGATGAGGCATTGAAATTCAACCCGAAGGACAGTCTGGCACACTACAACATGGCCGTGCTGGCCGCCCGCCAGTCTTTGCCGGAGCAGGCCGCCCAATCCTTGCAGGCCGCCGTCGATAATGGCTTCAAGCAGATTTTCCAGGCCGAGAAAGACCCCGACCTGGCCCCGGTGCGGCAGCACCCTGCGGTGCGGACGGTCCTGAACAATGCTCTCAATGGCCAGTCGGCCACCGGCAAGCCCTAAGGGGGTGGCATGCTTCCTGCCTATCGCCGCCGCCAATTGCTGATCGCGCTCGGCCTTGTCTCGGTTCTGCTGCTGCCATTTGCCGGCTCCAAGCTCTGGCGCAGCATGGCAGCGTTGAATGCCCCCACGCTGCCAGCCTTGTATGGTGAATGGCGCGCGGAACCGTATGACATCGCCGGCCTCCGTGTCCGCCTGCCGGTCGCACAGTATTTGCATTTGCAGGAAGGGCGCGTCGCCATCGACCAGTCGCCGGCCCTGCCGGCGCAGATCCGGCTGGACGGCGACCAGCTCACTGTGGCGCTGGATGGAGAGCAGTTCGGCAGTCTCGAGTGGGAGCTGACCGTCGAAACCGACTCGCGGCTGTACTACCCGATTCCGTTTACTACCAGCCGAATATATTTCCACAAGATTGGCTCGTCCCAGACTCCCTGAGCGGTTATGCCGGCATATCTGAAAGGAAAGTAACGCTATCCTTGGCTGCAATATATGCAAAAACTCAGTCTTGCAGCACCGTCGGCACCAGCGCCCGGCGTACCGTCTCTTCGTCCAGCGTCGCCGAGCACAGTCGATGAAGCGGTAGGCGTAGCTGCGCAGATAGTGGCCGCGGCGGATGGCGATGCGCGAGGTCTGGTGGCCGAACAGCGGCGGGGTGTCGATTTCGACCACGCCATGGTCGCGCAGCGCATCGACGGCGATCGAGGCGACGATGCCGACCCCCAGTTCCAGCTCAACGTAAGCCTTGATCACGTCGGCGTCCAGCGCGGCCATCACGATGTCCGGCACCAGCCCGGCCTTGGCGAAGGCACGGTCGATCTGGGCGCGGCCGGTGAAATCCTGGTGGTAGGTGACCAGCGGGTAGTCGGCGAGCGCCTCCAACGTCAGCGGCCGGATGCGCTGCAGCGGGTGCTCAGGCGGCGCGATCACGGTATGGTGCCAGCGGTAGTAGGGAAAGGACACCAGTTCCGGGACGTTCGAGATGGCTTCGGTGGCGATGCCGATGTCGGCCTGGCCGTCCAAGAGCAGCCGCACCAGTTCGTCCGGACTGGCCTGCAGCAGCACCAGGTGTGCCTTGGGGAATGCCTTCTT
The DNA here is from genome assembly GCA_016192025.1 of Pseudogulbenkiania sp. Lineage (GTDB taxonomy): Bacteria > Pseudomonadota > Gammaproteobacteria > Burkholderiales > Chromobacteriaceae > Pseudogulbenkiania. Next base: position 2,293 of record JACPUY010000218.1, read on the forward strand.
GAACGCCGTCACCACCTTGGGCAAGGCGTAGCGCACTTGGGTGTGGGTGGTGGCGATGGTCAGCTGGCTCTGGTCGCGCTGGCTGAACTGTTCGGCCAGTCGCTTGATGTTGCCGGCGTCGAGCAGCATGCGCTCGACGATGGTCAACAGCTCCTTGCCGGGGTCGGTCAGGCCGAGAAACCGCTTGCCCTTGCGCACGAACAGTTCGACGCCCAGCTCGTCTTCCAGGTCCTTGATGTGCTTGCTGACGCCCGATTGCGAGGTGAACAGCGCGTTGGCGACCTCGGTCAGGTTGAAATTCTGCCGGACCGTCTCGTGGATGATGCGAAGTTGCTGGAAATTCATGCTCGACCTGCCGTTTCGTTCTGGGCGAACACCCGCAGCACGCGCGGCTGCAGGCGGACCTGCTGGCCGGCGTTGAAGGCCTGGGCGTGCCAGGTTTCGTACGGGAGTTCGACGTCGTAGTGCTGGCCGTCCTGGCTGCCGCTGCCTTCCAGTTCGACGCGGGTGAGCGCGCCGACGCTGAGCACGCGGGTGATGCGCGCCGGGATGCCGGCGCCCTGTTCGTCCAGCAGGATGTCCAGCTCGTGCGGGCGGACGAAGGCCACCACCTCGCTGTTCTCGCCGGCGTGGTCGGCTTGGGCCGCCAGGCGCGTGCCGCCGACGTCGATACCGCCGGGTGCGTTGCGTCCTTCGAAGCGGTTGGCCGAACCGAGGAAGCCGTAGACGAAGGAGGTGGCCGAGTGGCGGTAGACTTCGTCCGGGGTGCCGATCTGCTCCACCTTGCCGTGGTTCATCAGCACCACGCGGTCGGCCACTTCCAGCGCCTCTTCCTGGTCGTGCGTGACGAAGATCGAGGTGATGTGCAGCTCGTCGTGCAGACGGCGCAGCCAGCGGCGCAGTTCCTTGCGCACCTTGGCGTCGAGCGCGCCGAACGGCTCGTCCAACAGCAGCACGCGCGGCTCCACCGCCAGCGCGCGGGCTAGGGCGATGCGCTGGCGCTGGCCACCGGAGAGCTGGGCCGGGAAGCGATCGGCCAGCCAGTCGAGCTGCACCAGTTGCAGCAAGTCGTGCACCTTGCGCTGGATATCGGCTTCGGACGGGCGCTCCTTGCGCGGTTTCATGCGCAGGCCGAAGGCGACGTTGTCGAACACCGTCATGTGGCGGAACAAGGCGTAGTGCTGGAACACGAAGCCGACCTGACGTTCGCGCACGTGGGTGTCCGAGGCGTCCTCGCCCTCCAGCAGCACCTTGCCGGAGTCGGCCTGCTCCAGTCCGGCGATGACCCTCAATAATGTCGTCTTGCCGCAACCGGACGGGCCGAGCAAGGCGACTAGTTCGCCGCAGGGGAAATCGAGGGTGAGGTTGTCCAGTGCGACGAAGTGGCCGAAGGCCTTGTGGATGTTCTGTACCTGGATGCTCATGTTTCTCTCCTTAGCCACGCCTTGACGCGGCTAACAAAAATCAGTGCAACGGCTCCTGCCCGGCGCGCCGCAGCAGAAGGCGGCGCAACAACGCAGGAGGCCATCTTGTCAGTTGCGCTGAGCGCGCCATTCCACCCAGCTCTTCACCACCAGGGTCAATAGCGCCAGCATGGCCAGCAGCGAGGCCACGGCGAAGGCCGCGGCGAAGTTGTATTCGTTGTAAAGAATCTCGAC
>JACPUY010000219.1 GCA_016192025.1 Pseudogulbenkiania sp.
GCAGGTGCTGGTGAGTTCGGGCAGCCGGATCAACAACAAGGATTTGTTGGCAGTGTTTGAGTAGTGACCAGGTGGGAGTGTGTTTACCCCGCCGCTCTAGCGGGTGGCGGGGCTTTTTTTGCTCTTTTCAACCACGATTCACAAGGGAAGCGCTCGGCGCCTTCACGGGCGGGATCCGCACCTGCCACTGCAGCATTGATCATGTCCACGTCGTCAAGACAGATCAGGGGCCGGAGCGGGTGGTGCCGCTTTCTTGGCCGCGCCTTTGCTTTCCCGCTTCAAAGACCGGTCCAACCCGCCCGACCACGCCTCTTTCATCTTTTGAGCCATCGGGCCGAATTCCGGGCGATCCGACGCATACCGGTCTAGCTCCGGGAGGGTATCCACCACGGTCTGAGCCACCTTTTGCAGAATGGCCGCCGCCTTCTCGGGCTCGATGCCGCAGTGCACCTGGGCGAATCGCAACAGCACCTTCGCACTGGGGAACGACTTGCGCCCATCCAGCATCAATGCCATCACATCCTTTGGCAGATACGGGGTTGTCGACACAATATCGTACGCCGGAGAGAGGAACACCTCTTCCCCCGGCGCCCGGTATAGCACGCCATAGTTTTTCAGGTGCGCGTCACCGTTTCGCAGGGCACAGCTGAGCGCCACGGACCGGAACAACGCGTCAAGCGCTTCGGGACGCCGCACTGGGCTGACATAACGCTTCAGCGTCTTCGCCACGGCCTCGTAGCTCAATTCATACTTCTCGGCAGCAGGCAGGCCATTCAACACGCAGCAGTCTTCGAAACCGAGGTACTCGCCGTCCGCCGACAGATCGAAGCGCTCCACCACGAGAAACCGGCCATTTTGCGAGAGCTCGAAATGCGGCACGTCGAGCCCTGCCCGTCTGGCCGCAGTCAGACAAAAAAACTCGTTGGCAGCCAGCTCGGGATACTCTTCCGGGTCCCACGACTTCACGATGTGTGTCGCGCCTTTGACCGTCAGGCTGCTCCTGCCGTCACCCGACAATGCGTCTTCGTCCCGGACGAGAACCTTCGGCTGAACACCGGAGATGCCGGATACCGCTGCAAATCGGTTCACCAAGTCCTCGAACAGATCCTCTGAACCGCTGTACGTCAGGATTTCCTGCACGCTTTGCAGAGGAACGGCATCTTTCGGCGGGGGCGCATTTCCATAGCGCAAGCGTCCGATCTGGGAGCGCCCAGTGATTTCCAGCAGGGACAACTCGTCAAAACCTTGCACAACTTTCCGGAACCGTTTCTCCAGTACCTCACGAAGGCGCCCTTCCGGCATGTTCATCTGGAACACCGGGTGCAGGCCGGGAAAACTATAACTTTCCAGGCTCACCGGCATCGTCAGTGACACCGCACTCTGTTCAGGAACCTGAAGTCCATACGTGAACAAGAAATCTCCCATCTGGCTATCGTGACGATCCAGCGCACCAGCGATACGACTGTCGGCCCACACTAACAACATCAAAGACTCCTTTTATTCGGGCTTCGGGCAGCTTGCCTTTCCTTGAGCAGCTCGCCCAATGTTGGGGGGCGTCCTTCCGGCTCAACCTCCAGACACACCCCGAGGTATTCGCAAATCCGAATGACCTTGCGGATGCCGATTTCTTCAATGGTCCCATTCTCAAGGCGGGAGAGCGTTGATCTTCCGACATCGGTGGCCGACGCGACCGCATCCTGAGAAAGTTTCTTGCCCTTGCGCGCCGCTTTCAGTGCCGCGCCAATTGCGAACAGGTCCATACGTGCCGTATATGAAACATATTTGTAGATATATTCATATTGTTCCAAATACGGCACGTTTACAAGCCGTGATTTGCCCAGTCTACGCCGGGGTTACGGCCATCTCTTCCAGATACGGAGTGATCAGGGAGGTACGGGTGCGCTCGGGGCCCCCGGCGCTTCGAGAGTGGAATCGGCGCTACACCGACATAGAGATCTTCATTCAGCCAGGCGACTCCGTCCCCCTCGTGCAGCGCGTTGCAGATGGTGACGTCGACGCGGCAGTCATTGGGGATCCCTTGTTCCCGTTTCCCAAGTCTTGCGACTGGGCCTTGTTGCGAGAAGAGCCGCTTGTATTGGTAACCCCGGCCTCGATGAGGGTCGACGATCCTCTGGAAGTCATTGCTCACGAGTCATTCATACGTTTCGATCGTTCATTTATGGTCGGGAAGCTTGTCGACATATTCCTGCAGCAACACGGCATCAACCCCAAAGCCCAGTTCGAGCTGGACGGGACCGAGGTGATCGCCAAGTTTGTTGCCGAAGGTCTTGGGGTTTCGATACTTCCGAAGTGCCCGCAAGTGGTAGCTCAAGATGCAGGAACGCGGTATTGGCCATTGCCTGAGCCGTGCCCTACCCGCAATGTAGGGCTTCTGTGGCTGCGCTCATCCGTGCGGGCCCCATTATCGGTAGCCTTGAGAAACATACTGCTCGAGTCACCCTGAAAGGGATGGCGGAAGCGGCCAATCAGAGTGGAGCGCCTACTCTCCTCCGCTAATCAAGCCGCCATGGACGCCGCCGGCTCAGCATTCCGACAGCCGCATGGCCAGGTAAGAGTCTGCGAAACGGCGTCCGTGATCGACGGCGGCCGCTTCATTTCAAGGCGAGCATCATCACGGCGGAGCCGACCAATACCGCGCAAAAAGCCAGTCGCAGCCGAGCAACTGGGAGCTTGTGCGCGAGGGCAACGCCCCACGACACGCTGAGCACGCCACCGATTGCAAGGGGGATGCCAGCACCCCAGTCGACGTTGCCAGCTTGCGTATACGACAACAACGCAGCCAGAGCGCCCGGCACCACCAGCGCCAGAGCCATGCCCTGGGCCTGAGTCTGCGAGAATCCAAACAACGTCACCAGTGCTGGAACGACAACCAGCCCGCCGCCCACGGTAAAGATGCCGGACATGGCACCACTGACCACTCCCAGCAAGGGGAGAAATCCGACCGGCAACAACGCCGCAGGCAAGCGGTCATGTCGATCGCTACGCGACAGCCATGCAAAATAGCTTGCCAAGAGGACCAAGAACAGGGCAAACGCGTGTTGCAGGCTATGCGCGTTCAGCGAGGCGGCAAACCGTGCGGCGATATACGACGACACGGTGGCGGTCAGGCCCATCGTCAATATCGCCCGCGTATCGATATCGTTGCGCTGACGGTAACGCAGAAATCCGATCAGGACATTGGGCGTAATCATGACCAGCGTTGTCCCCTGCGCGAGATGCTGATTCATCCCGTAGAGGAGTCCCAGCACCGGAATCGCGATCAAACCACCGCCGATGCCGAGCATGCCGCCACCAAGGCCGAGGCCGATCCCCAGTGTGAGATTCAATAATCCGTCCAGAAAAAAATGATTGGGCATAAGGCGATTTCAAGCTAGACGAGAAAAGAACACGGTGGAGCCCGGCTTTCGACAGGCAGCGCATAGGCTCCACGGGTAAGACCTTAGTTCAGCAATTCGGAAATCTCGATCAGGTTAAGATCGGGATCGCGCAGGTAGACGGAGCGGATCTTCTGCGTCGCGCCGGTGCGCTCCACAGGGCCTTCGACAATCGGCCAGTTGCAGTGCCGAAGATGAGCAATCACCTCGTCGAGCGGCACGCTGGCGATGAAGCACAGATCGAGCGCGCCAGGCACCGGCAGATGAGCCTTCGGCTCGAACTCGGAACCGCGCTCATGGATATTGATTTTCTGGTTGCCGAAGCGAAAGGCGATCCGGCCGTTGCCGAAGGTTTCCAAACGCATCTGCAGCACCTCGGTATAGAGATGCTTGGTCGCGGAGAGGTCGACACAAGTCAAAACGATATGATCGATATGGTCAATCAACGACATCACACACTCCTTGTTTACTCGACTGTTACTGCCCCTATCCTAGGCACGACACAGTGTTTTGATAATTTTTCGATGGTCAAGCACCCTTTCCATTCAGGAAAACCATCGGAGCACACCAGGCTGCAATGGCTGCGCAGCAAGGAGTGCCCACAATCGAGCCGCCATGCCTAATTCAAATGGGCTTCACGGCGGATGTCGGCTTCTGCCGGGTCACGCAGCAGGTTGGTATTCAGCATTGACGGCGTCCCGCGCGTCCATTAGCTTTTCCATAACATCAAAGCTGGTTGCCCTACCATAGCCTTACTGCGCCCCCTCCGGCCACTCTTGAGAAATCGTTAGCCCCCTATGATCAACCCCACGCATTTCGACCTGCAGTCGCTACGCATCTTCCTGCTGGTGGCCCAAACCGGCAGCCTGACCAAGGCGGCGGACAAATCCCATATGACGCTTTCCGCGCTGAGCAAGCGCATTGCCGATCTGGAACGGACCGTGGATTGCGCCCTCTTCGTTCGGATGCCGCGCGGGCTGGCGCTGACACCGGCCGGCCAGGAACTGGTCCGCCATGCGCGTGGCGTACTGGACACGGTCAATCGCATGGCCGACGAGATGAGCGATTTCGCGGTCGGGGTGCGCGGCCATGTGCGCGTGTGGGCCAACACCTCGGCCATCATCCAGTTCCTGCCTCACGACCTGGCCGCTTTCCTGCAGGCCCAGCCGTTGGTGCGTATCAGCCTGGAAGAAAAACTGGGGGAGGACGTGGTCGCGGCGCTTGCCTCGGGGGAGGCCGATATCGGCATTTTCGCGGACAACGTCGCCGCAGAAGGGGTGGAGAAATTCCCTTACCGGCACGACCGACTGGTGGTGCTGGTGCCACCGCGACATGCTCTGGCCTCAAGGCAGGAAATCCATTTTGAGGAAACGCTCGATTACGACTTCGTCGGTCTCAATCAAGGCAGCGCCCTGCTACAGCGCTTGACGGACGCTTCCGCCGCCCTGGACAGGACGATGCGGCTGCGCATTCAGGTCAGCAGCTTTGACGGTGTCTGTCGCATGATAGAAGCCGGCCTCGGCATCAGCGTGTTGCCCGCCGGTGCCGTCAGGCCGGAAATTCTAGGAGTGGGGTTGCACGCGATCCAGTTGGCGGACCCATGGGCCACCCGAGGGTTGTGGCTGGGCGTCAAGTCCGGGGTGACACTGCAGCCCGAGGCGGCCAAGCTGCTGATACATCTGCGTCAGGCCGCTGCGCAATAAACCGCTCGATCAGGCGCTGGATTGTCGCGCAGTGACCTGCGCGACAATCCAGCGTCCCCTGGCCTTACACGCTTTGCAGGGACTGACTGAACCGCCCGATCGCCTCGCAGGCCTGCTTCAGCGAATCGTTATCCAGCGCGTACGCAATGCGGATGTACGGCGCCAGACCGAAAGCGCTGCCAGGCACCACCGCCACGTTGGCTTCGTCGAGCAGTGCATTGGCCACGTCTTCGTCCGTTGCCAGCAAGGTGCCGGTCGGGGTGGTCCGTCCAATCATCCCTTCGCACGAGGCAAAGGCATAGAAGGCCCCTCCCGGTACCGCACAGCTGAGGCCTGGGGTGTCGTTGAGCATTTGCACCATCATGTTGCGCCGCTCTTCGAACACGGCACGGGTCTTCTGGATGAAGTTCTGCGGCCCGGTCAGCGCGGCCAGCGCCGCATGCTGCGAGATCGAGCACGCGCCGGAGGTCTGCTGGCCCTGCAGCTTTTCCATCGCGTCGAGCAGCCAGCGCGGACCGGTGGCAAAGCCGATGCGCCAGCCGGTCATCGCATACGCCTTGGAGACGCCATTCATCGTCAGCGTCCGCTCCTTCAGTCGCGGTTCGACCTGCGCGATGGTGTAAAAGCGCGCGTCATCGAAAATCAGGTGCTCGTAGATATCGTCCGACAGCACCAGCACGTGCGGGTTGGCCAACAACACCTCGGCAAGCGCCGCCAGTTCGTCGCGGCTGTAGACGGCACCGGTCGGGTTGGACGGCGAGTTGAGGATCAGCCAGCGCGTGCGCGGGGTGATGGCCGCCGCCAGGGCTTGCGGGGTCAGCTTGAAACCCGTCTCGCTGCCGCACGACACGATGACCGACTGCGCGCCGCAGAGCTGCACGATTTCGGGATAGCTCACCCAGTACGGTGCCGGCACGATAACCTCGTCGCCTTCGTTCAGCGTGGCCGCCAGAGCATTGAAGATGACCTGCTTGCCACCCGAGCAGACGATGGTCTCCTGCCAGTCGACATCGAGGCCGTTCTCGCGCCGGAACTTGTCGGCAATGGCTTCGCGCAGGGCGCGGATGCCGGCGACCTGGGTATAGCGCGTGTGGCCGCTGTTGATGGCGCTGATCGCGGCGACGCGGATATGAGTCGGGGTATCGAAGTCCGGCTCACCGGCGCACAGCGAGATGATCTTGGCTCCCGCCGCGCGGCGTGCCGCGACACGGTCCATCACCCGATAGGTAGCGGAAGGCTTGGCGCTGGCCAGATGGATGTTCAGACGCTGCTCGCTCATGCCTTCTCCCTCCAGGCGCCCAGCCCCATCAGTTCCAACGTGGTCGCGCCGTTGGCCAGCTGCTTCATCATTTCCGCTTCCTTGGCGGCGCGCGCTTCGCCGGCGACGATCGTACGTTCGGCCTCGCCGGCGGGGATGATGACCACACCGTCATCGTCGGCGACCACCAGGTCACCGGGCGCGACCGGAGCGCCAGCGAACAGGATCGGGGACCCGATGGACGGAGCGCTGGCCTTGACGGTGCCACGCACCGAAACGCCACGGGCAAAGACCGGGAATTGCCGCTTAGTGATGGCGGCGATGTCGCGTACCCCGCCGTTGATCACCAGGCCGACCACGCCGGCCGCTTCGGCCGCGACAGTCAGCACCTCGCCCCAGTAGCCGGCGATGAAGCTGCTGGCGTCGACCACCAGCACGCTGCCGCGTGGTGCGCGCTCGAGTGCAATGTGAATGGACAGGTTGTCGCCCGGCGAGCACAGCAGGGGGTAGGCCGGCGCGGCGATGAAGGCGCCGTTCCAGATGCTGCGAATTTGCGGGTCCACCGCACATTGCAGGCCTGAGGCTTCGTAGAGCGTGGAGCTGCCGAGTGCCTGGCAGCGCTCCGCGAAATCGGCCGGCAGTGTCGGCTGTGCAGTTTGCTGGCTCATCATGCTTTCCTTTGCAGAGTGTGGTAGCCCAGGGCTTCGCGTGCCTCGCTCAGGGTCTTGCCCTGCGCGATCTGGTTGCGGATTTCCGCTTCGACGGTTTCGATCTTGCGCGCCAGTTCCGCCACGTCGCGGGCGCGGGCACGCGGCACCACCACCACGCCGTTGGCGTCGGCCACCACGATATCGCGTGCGGACACCCGTGCCGAACCGATCGATACCGTGCCATTGACCGCCTCGACCTGGACCCGGTCCTTGCCGGTGCGCATGAAGCGCCCCTTGGTGAACAGCGGATAACCGTCACCCAGAGCCTTGCTGACATCGCGGCAGACGCCATCGATCACGGTGGCGGCGATCTTTCGGCTGCCGGCGTACTGGGTCATGATGTCGCCCCACACCGTGCAATCGGTGCGCCCGTCGTTGTCGATCACCACCACGTCCCCTGCGGCCACGTCGTCGATGAAGTCGCCCACGGTGCCGGCCGGCGTGCTGGCGGACACATACTTGACCGTGAACGCCGGGCCGACGACGACCTGCTTGTAGTTGTCGAGCGGCGCGATGCCCAAGCACTGGCCCGGCAGGCCCAGCTTATCCATCGCATCGGACACACCAGGGGTATCCAGCCCTTGAAACAGCGCTACCAGCTCTTGATCTTCGTGATTCATTGTGCGGCTCCTACCTTGATCGCCTCGAATTCCTTGTCGTGCATCACTTCTTCCACCGAGCGGCCGCTGCGGACCGCCTGTACCATGCCGTCCTGGCGGCGGGCGATGCGCTCGCCCAGGTCGAGTACTTCCTCGATGTGGGCGGCGGGGACGAACACCGTGCCGCAGCTGTCGGCGATGACGTAGTCGTTTTCATGCACGGTCACCCCGGCGACCTGGATCGGCTGGCCGGAAGACAGCTGGATCACGCGATTGCGCGCGCTGATCATGGTCACGCCGCGTCCATACACCGGGTAGCCGATGGACGAGCTCCCATCGATGTCACGGCTCATACCGTCGATGACCGAGCCGCGAATCCCTTTCATTTGAGCCGCATTGGCGAGGATGTCGCCCCAGCAGGAGATGCCGTCCACGCCCCCGGCGATGACCAAGACGCGGTCGTCGCTGTCGACCTCGGCGATGACCGGGGAAATCAGGTGCACCGTCGGCGCGGCGTCGGTCTTCGGCCCCAGTTGTACCGTGCTGGCGCGGCCGACGACCTTGGGGCAGTCCCACAGCGGACGCAGGCCGAAGGTCGCTCCGGGCAGGTTGAGGAAGTCGAGCGCGTCGGACACCGTGTTGGTGTCGAGCGCGGCTAGTCGATCGAGTATCGTGGACTGGCTCATCATGTCTCCGTGATTAGCTGCTTGAGTTGCGGCCCCTGTACTTTCAGGCTTACAGTTCGATACGTAAATTCCGAAGAATGGAATGTTTCGATACGCTGAAACTATCAAAAAGCCATGATCAACTTCCGACTCATACGACATCTCTGGCTGTTTCTCGCGGTTGCCGAGGAGCAGCATTTCGGCCGCGCTGCCAAGCGGCTGGGCATGTCCCAGCCTCCGCTGACCGAGCAGATCCAGGTGCTGGAGCAGGCCTTGAAGGTGAGGCTGTTCGAGCGCTCACGCCGTGGCGCGCAGCACACCCCGGTCGGGGCCGCTATCCTGCCGGCGGTGCGCAAATTCGCCGAGCAACTGGAGCGGCTGGAGCTGGCGGTCCGGGAAGCGGCGGCCGGTCAGACCGGCGTGCTGACCATCGGCGCCATCACCTCGGCCATGCTGGATGTGCTGCCGGGCTTGATCGAGAAGCTGAAAACCGACTACCCGATGCTTACGGTGTCGGTGAAGGAAATCGATAGCGTGGAAGCCATCCCGGCGCTGGAGGCGGGGGATATCGATCTGGCTTTTGCCAGGCTTGAAGGAGATCTGGGAGGGGCGATCCGCACCCTGCCGCTGATGGAGGATCGGCTTGCCGTGGCGCTACCGCGCAATCATCCGCTCGCCGAACGGACAGGGATCAGGCTGGCGGAGCTGGCCGAAGAAAGTTTCGTGATGTTCTCGCGGCAAGTCAGCCCGGTGCATTTCGATAGCCTAGTGTCGTCTTGCCGAGGCCACGGCTTTTCGCCTCGCATCCTGCACGAGGTGCGCTCGGTGTCGTCCCAGATTGCCTTTGTCGGTTGCGGCCAGGGCATTGCGCTGGTGCCGCTGGCGCTGGGAAGGCTGGCCCCGGCCAACGTCGTGGTGCGGCCCCTGCTGGAAAACGTGAATGTCGTGACCACGGCCGTGGCCTGGAGCACGGCGCGGAACAATCCCCTGGTGGATGCCGCCATCGAGATACTGGCGTCGGAGCGGGCCGGAGCATGAGCGCGCCCGGCACTCACATACGGTGGGTGCGTAAGTCCATCGATCGGCGGTGACGCAGCAGGGGCA
>JACPUY010000217.1 GCA_016192025.1 Pseudogulbenkiania sp.
GCAGGGGGCAGGCGCGGTACTTGGGATCGCCGAGTCCCTGGTGCAGCACGTCGAGGATCGCCACGCAGACGTCCAGCCCGATGAAGTCGGCCAGCGTGAGCGGTCCCATCGGGTGATTCATCCCGAGCTTCATCACGGTGTCGATGTCCTCGGCGCTGGCCAGGTTCTCATACAGCGCGAACGCCGCCTCGTTGATCATCGGCATCAGGATGCGGTTGGAGACGAAGCCCGGGCCATCCTTCACCGTCACCGGGGTCTTGCCGATCTCAACGGCCAGCGTGTGCACCTGCTGATGGGTGGCGTCGTCGGTCTGCAGGGCGCGGATGATCTCCACCAGCGGCATCAGCGGCACCGGGTTCATGAAGTGCATGCCGATCACCCGCTCGGGATGCGAGACCCAGGCGGCGATGCGGGTCAGCGAGATCGATGAGGTGTTGGAAGCCAGGATGGCGTCGGTGGGCAGCGTGCGGTCCAGTTCGCGGAACAGGCTTTCCTTGATTGCGGCGCTCTCCGTGGCGGCCTCCACTACCAGTTGGCAGCCAGCCAGCGCGGAGGGGCTGTCGTCGGTGGCGATGTTGGACAGGGTGCGGGTAATGTCGGCGGGACTGATCAGCGCCTTCTTTTCCAGCTTGGCCAGGCTCGCCTGGATGGTGGCGAGCCCCTTTTCCAGGGCCTGCGCCGAGGTGTCGACCATCGTCACCTGAAAGCCATGCCGGGCAAAGGTCTGGGCGATGCCGTTGCCCATGGTGCCGGCGCCGATGACGCCGATGCGGGTGATTGCCATGATGTCTCCTTGTTAGAGATGTTCCCATCAACATAGAGTAACGTTTACGTAAACGTCAATATGCGCCGCCGCAAAAACGCCCTGATCCGCTCCGGCCGTGCGAGCCAATTATAGTCCGCCGGGCCACGAAGCCCCCGCCCAAACCCCGTCGGGTACGGCGGCGGCGTGTCTGGGCGGGCGGTTGTGCCGCCGCCGCCCGGTGCGGCATTCTCGCCACGCCGGGCTCAGCTGCCGGTCTGCTTCTGGCGTATTGCCAGCAATGCCTGGTTGCGCAGCGCCTTGAGCAGGTTCAGCGTCTCCACGTTGGGTTTCAGGCTGTGGGCGCGCTGCCGCTCGCCGTACAGACAGCCGATCGGTTTGTTCTCCAGCACCAGCGGCAGGATGATGAAGGTCTCTGCCTGAGTGATCCGGCGAAACCACTCCGGGATGCGGCCGGCGATATTGGGCGCGTTGACGTCGTCGATCAGGATGTCGGCGTTGCGCTCCAGTGCCACGCGGAACACGTTGGCCGGTTCCTGCAGGCTAAAACGGAAGCACGGAATCATCTCGCCGATGCGCTCGCCGAAACCGAAGCGCGCCACCATCTGGCCGAGCCGGGGATCACGCGTGCACAGCAGTACATGCTCGAAGGGTGTGGCGCGGAACAGCGTCTCCAGTACCGTCTGCAACAGTTCGTTCAGGTTGAACGGGGCGAGCAGGGCATGGGTGATTTCCTGCATGCCGGCACTGAGCAGACGCTGGCTGCTGTCACCGGGCAGCGGCGTACTGGCCGGCTCGGTATCCAGCATCAAGTCCAGCGCCAGCTCCAGTTCCTGTGGACGGGAGACCTGAATGGCCTCAGCGATGGATTGGGGGTGCGCGCTGGTACGCGCCGTACCGATCAGCAGCGGGGAGCTACGCAGGCGCGCCAGGAAGCTGTCGGGGTGGGCTGTGACGCCGATGGAGTCGACGTGTTCGTCGAAGGCCCTCAACGCCGTGCGCAGATGGTCGATCACCTTGTCGGCGCTGAGCGGCAGCACCCGCTGGTAGCGTTCCAGCAAGGTTTCCAGTGTCTGGCGCGGCGTGCTGCCGGCGTCCTGCGTCAGTCGCGTCAGCTCGGCCGCCAGGTTGGCCAGGATGCACAACCGCGCCGCCGCGCTTCCCGGGGGGCGGATCGGCCCGGCCGGCAGCCATTCCATGCTCTGCACGATGCGCTCCGGGAAGCTCCAGTGCTCGGCCACGCCCATGCCCAAGGCCGCGAAATCCAGCCCCAGCGTATGAATGGCGGCCTGCGTCAGGCTCAGGCCGTTTTCCACCTTGATGTCGATCAGCCGGCTTTCTTCGCGGAAGTAGAAGCGGCACAAGAGCTCGCCCAGGTGATGGAACATGCCGCAGATCAGGGCCTCCTCACTGTCGCCGGTCGAGCCGTGCTGCGCCAGTTCGCGCGTCAACAGGCCGCTGAAGAAGGTACGCAGCGCGGTATCCTTCAGCGTGGCAGCGTGCACCTTGTTGTGCATGTGCTCGAACAGCAGCAGCGTGATCGCCAGGTTGCGGATAGTGTCAAAGCCGAGAATGACGATGGCGCGTGATACTGTGCTGACCGCACCGCCGAAGTGGCTGTAGTGCACCGAGTTGACCACCCGCAGCAGTTTGTTGGTCAGCGAGAAGTCCTGCAGAATGATTTCCGCCAGTTCCTGCACCCGGCCGGTGTTATCCTCGCTGACCTGGTTGATGGCCTGGATGGCTTGCGACAGGGCGGGGAAGTCGGCCGAGTAGCGCATGCGCTCCAGCAGGTTGCCCCAGGCGGTCGGGTTGGCACTGCCCTTGATGAAACGGTGCTGGCTGGTCAGCCAGGCCTGCAGCGCGGCGAGCAAGGAGGCGGCGTCGGCAAAACCCTGCTCCGGGGCGCTGTCGAGAGCGCCGACGACGATGGCTTCCAGCTCGGCGTCGATCAGCGGGTTCAGTTGCCCCAGCGTCGTGGCACCGGCCGGCTGGCCGGTCAGCAACTGGTGCAGGATGCCGCCCAGCGCGACCAGATCGCGCTGGCGCATGCGCGGCAAACCGCTGGCCGGCGGCGCCGGCAACAGCCCGATCCCGATCAGGTGCGGCTTGCGCTCGTCGTCGAGCAGGACGTGCTCCAGGCTGAGCCAGCCGTGCACCACGCCCTGGGCGTGGGCGTGCATCAGTGCACCCAGTATCTCGCAGCACAGGCCCACCGCCTCCTTGGCCGGCAGGACGCCCGATTCGTCCAGTAGACGCGCCAGCGGGTGCCAGGCCGGCAGATCGTAGTGCCACAGGCAGAGCCCGTCGCGCTGTTCCTGCTCGCTGGGCGGGGCGATGCCGGGGTGCCTCAGCGCGGTGGCGGGAAAGGCGGCGACGGTCAGCTTCTGGGGTAACGATAGGGTGTGACGGACCGTGCCGTCATGGGCGATCGGCAAGGCGACTGGCGGCTGGGTGATGTCGTGGCGCAGGGTTTGTGCGGGTTGTTGCATTCTTTCCTCCCCCGCAGACTATATAAGCAATCCCCGAGCTTGGGACAACTTTTCCGTGCCGTATTCCGTACGCCGCCGCCGGGGGGGTGGCTATATGTCCAGTTAGACTGTTTTTTGTTTCTAATAGCGCATATTGATATATCCATTCGGTTTTGCCTGGCCAGGAGGCTTCCGGTAGATTGGCGTCAAATGGCAGGCGGGTGTCCGTCTGCGCGCAGGAACAGAACTGGCCACGTGCCAATAGCGGGCGGAGCAAGATGACTATCAGTGAAGCAAGACTGACTCACCTCAAACAACTGGAAGCGGAGTCGATCCATATCATTCGCGAAGTAGCGGCGGAATTCGAGAACCCGGTGATGCTGTACTCCATCGGCAAGGACTCGGCGGTGATGCTGCACCTCGCGCTCAAGGCGTTCTACCCGGGCAAGCCGCCGTTCCCCTTGCTGCACGTCGATACCACCTGGAAATTCCGCGACATGATCGAGTTCCGCGACCGCATGGCGGCCAAGGTCGGCATGGAACTCCTGGTGCATACCAATCCTGAGGGCAAGGCGGCCAACATCAACCCGTTCGACCACGGCAGCGCCAAGTACACCGACGTGATGAAGACCGACGCGCTGAAGCAGGCGCTGAACAAGTATAAGTTCGATGCCGCCTTTGGCGGAGCGCGCCGCGACGAGGAAAAGTCGCGCGCCAAGGAGCGCGTCTACTCGTTCCGCGACAAGAACCACCGCTGGGACCCGAAAAACCAGCGGCCGGAACTCTGGAACATCTACAACAGCAAGATCGACAAGGGCGAGAGCATCCGCGTGTTCCCGCTGTCCAACTGGACCGAGCTGGACATCTGGCAGTACATCTACCTGGAAAACATCGAGATCGTGCCGCTGTACTTTGCTGCGCCGCGCCCGGTGGTCAATCGCGACGGCATGCTGGTGATGGTCGACGACGAGCGCCTGCCGCTCAAGGAAGGTGAGGTGCCGGAAATGCGCAGCGTGCGCTTCCGCACGCTGGGCTGTTACCCGCTGACCGGCGCGGTCGAGTCGGAAGCGGCCACGCTGCCCGAGATCATCCAGGAAATGCTGCTGACCACCACCTCCGAGCGCCAGGGCCGGCTGATCGACCACGACCAGGCCGGTTCGATGGAGAAGAAGAAGATGGAAGGCTATTTCTGAGCCTGTCCTGAACAGCTTGTCGCGAATACCGCGTGCCGACGTGAACGCCCCGGGTGCTCACGCTGGCCGAAGATGACGGAACACACCATGTCTCACCAATCCGAACTGATTGCCAGCGATATCCTGGCCTATCTCAAACAGCACGAAAACAAGGACCTGCTGCGCTTCATCACCTGTGGCAACGTCGATGACGGCAAGTCCACGCTGATCGGCCGCCTGCTGCACGACTCCAAGCTGATCTTCGAAGACCAGCTCGCCGCGATCCAGAAGGATAGCAAGAAGTACAACACCACCGACGACGACATCGATCTGGCCTTGCTGGTCGACGGCCTGCAGGCCGAGCGCGAGCAGGGCATCACCATCGACGTCGCCTACCGCTACTTCTCGACCGAGAAGCGCAAGTTCATCATCGCCGACTGCCCGGGTCACGAGCAGTACACCCGCAACATGGCCACCGGCGCCTCCACCTCGGACCTGGCGGTGATCCTGATCGACGCCCGTCGCGGCGTGCAGACGCAGACCCGCCGTCACAGCTATATCGTCAGCCAGCTCGGCATTCGCCACGTCATCGTGGCGATCAACAAGATGGACCTGGTCGACTTCAGCCAGGAGGTGTTCGAGCAGATCCGCGCCGATTACCTGGCGTTCGCCGAACACCTGGCGATCCCGGACATCCGCTTCGTGCCGATCTCGGCGCTGCGCGGCGACAACGTGGTGAAGCCGAGCGAGCGCGCGCCGTGGTACGACGGCGCCACCTTCATGCAGTTGCTGGAGTCGGTCGAGCTGTCGCACGACGCCGCACTCGACGCCTTCCGCTTCCCGGTGCAGTACGTCAACCGCCCGCACCTGGACTTCCGCGGCTTCTGCGGCACCATCGCCGCCGGCCGCGTGCACCCGGGCGACGAGATCACCGTGCTGCCGTCGGGCAAAACCAGCAAGGTCAAGGCCATCGTCACCGCCGATGGTGATTTGGCCAGCGCCCACGTCGGCCAGGCCGTCACGCTGACGCTCGAGGACGAGATCGACTGCTCGCGCGGCGACCTGATCGTACGCACCGGCGAGGCGGCGCCGCAGGTGTCGGCCGCCTTCGACGCCCACCTGGTGTGGATGAACGAGGCGCCGCTGCAGGTCGGCAAGGAGTACGCCTTCAAGCTGGCCGGCAAGAACGTGTTCGGCCGCGTCGAACACATCCTGCACCGCGTCGACGTCAACACCATGGAACAGTTCGCCACCGACGAGCTCAAGCTCAACGAGTTCGGCCTGTGCCGCGTCGTCGTCAACGCCCCGGTGGTGTTCGACGCCTACCGCCAGTGCCGCGGCAGCGGCAGCCTGATCGTCATCGACCGCCTGTCCAACGCCACCGCCGGCGCCGGCATGATCACGGGAGCGGCGCAGAGCGACAGCAGCGCCCACGAAGCCAACGAACTGGCCCGCCTGCGTGCCTTCGAGCTGGAGTTCAACGCGCTGGTGCGCAAGCACTTCCCGCACTGGGAAGTAAAGGACATCAGCCAGCTGCTGAAGTAAGCTTGGTACCGCCCAGGAAAAAGCCCACGGATTCCGTGGGCTTTTTTGCATTTCGGCGGGCCAGAAGCTTGGTCGAAGCCTCAGAGCTTTTGAAAAAAATCGTCGCGATCAGGCCTATGTCAAAGCGAGAAGCGCAGCTGTACAAGTGGTACAGCGAGCATCACAGCTTTGAGATCGACATGCGCAGCAGAATTTTTCGCAAGCTCTCAGTTCTCATGCTGCTCCAGCGTGAAACCGGCACCCTTGTCCTGGCTCAGCACGTCGACCAGGTAGGGCATTACCTGCTGCAGCGTGGCGTGCAGCGTCCACGGCGGGTTGAGGATGAACATGCCGCTGCCGTGCATGCCGAAGCCGTCTTTCGACGGACCTTGTACCGACAGCGTGACGTTGAGCCAGCTTTTCACCGGCAGCTTCTTCAGTTCACCGGGTAGTTCCTTGGCTTCCTGCCGTTGCAGGCAGGGGTACCACACCGCGTAGACGCCGGTGGCAAAGCGTTTCAACCCTTCCTTCAGCGCCGTGACCACGTGCTGGTAGTCGCGCTTGTCCTCGTACGGCGGGTCGATCAGTACCAGGCCGCGGCGCGGCGGGGGCGGCAGGATCGCCTTGATGCCGTCGAAACCGTTGGCCGCCTGCACCTGCACGCGGCGTCCGGTGTCGGCGAAGTTCTGCTGCAGCAACTGGCTGTCGGTCGGGTGCAGTTCGAACAACCGCAGCTTGTCGCCGGCCGGCATCACTTCGCTCGCTACCAGCGGCGAGCCGGGGTAGAGCCGCAGCCGGCCGTCCGGGTTGAGACGGCGCACCACCTCGACGTAGCCGGCAAGCGGCTCGGGCAGGTCGTCGCGCTGCCACAAGCGGGCGATGCCACTCTCGAATTCGGCGTTCTTGGTGGCGTAGCCTTCTTCCAGCGAATAGCAGCCGGCACCGGCGTGGGTGTCGATGTACCAGTAGGGCTTGTCCTTCTGCCCGAGGTAGCGCAGCAGTTCGACTTCGACAAAGTGCTTCAGCACGTCGGCGTGGTTGCCGGCGTGAAAGGCGTGGCGGTAACTCAGCATGAATCGGTCTTTCTTCGGTCAGGCGCAGATTGTAGCCGATGGCCGTCTGCGCCGCTTTCAAAGCGTGGCCGAAGCCTCAGGTCCCAACCACGGCGCGGGCAGCGCATCGCTCCAGCCCAGCGCGCGCACCACGCCGGCAAAGTCGTCGGCCAGCGGCGCGGTCAGCGTCACGGTTTCGCCGCTGACCGGGTGGGTAAAACGCATCTCCATGCAGGCCAGCAGCAGGCGCTGGCAGCCGAACAGTTCGCCGAACAGCCGGTTGTGCCGCCCCTTGCCGTAGGTGGCGTCGCCGATGATGGGGTGGGCGATGTGCTTGAGGTGGCGGCGCAGCTGGTGGCGCCGGCCGGTTTCCGGCGTCAGCTCGAGCAGCGCGTAGCGGCTGTGCGGGTACTTGTCGACGGCGTAGGGCAGCTCCACCGTGGCCAGCCGGCGAAAGCGCGTCAGCGCCGCTTGCGGAGTGGTGTCGACCTTCTCGCCGACCCATTCCAGGTCGTCCGGGCGGCGCGTCAGCGCGTGCTCGATCTCACCCTGTTCGTCCGGCCAGCCTCGTACCACCGCCAGGTAGCGCTTGTCGACCTGCTGCCGTTCGAACTGCCAGCTCATCTCGCGCCCCATGTCGCGGTCGAGCGCGAACAGCAGTACGCCCGAGGTGCCCTTGTCGAGGCGGTGCACCGGGTAGACGCGCTGTCCGATCTGGTCGCGCAAGAGCTGGATGGCGAAGCGGGTTTCGTGCTTGTCGAGCACGGTGCGGTGCACCAGCAGGCCGGAGGGCTTGTGGATGGCGATCAGGCGCTCGTCGCGGTAGAGAATCGGCAGCATGGTTCGGAGAAGGGGCGAAAGAGCCGGCATTATGCGCGCCGCCGCCCGGCCGTGGAAGGGCGGCGCCGGCCGTCGCGCGCGCCCCGGCGGCAAAGTGTTCTATGGTGGTAATACGTGAAATGACGTTGGAGAACGCCATGGCCCTTGGCGCAGCGCAGAGTTTCCTGCCTTCCTGGCCGCTACCGGTCGGTGGCGTGTTCTGGATGGCGGTGACGCTGGTGTTGACCGGTTTGGCGGGCGAGTGGTGTTACCGCCGCCTGGGTTTCCCGCGCATCGTGGCGTATTCCGCCACCGGCATGGCCATCAGGCTGGCCGGGGTGGAGACCTTGGTCGGGGTGGCCGATACCGGACTTCGCGTGGTGCTGGACCTGGCGCTGGCGCTGCTGCTGTTCGAGCTGGGGGCGCGCGTCGACGTACGCTGGCTGCGGCGCAACCCCTGGCTGTTGGCCAGCAGCGTGGCCGAGGCGGGGCTGAGTTTCGTGGTGGTGGGCTTCCTGCTGTCCCGGCTGGGGGTCTCGCCACCGGTGACCTTGAGCGTCGCCGCCATCGCCATGGCGGCGTCACCGGCCATCGTCAGCCGGGTGGTCAGCGAATTCCAGGCGGTGGGGCAGGTCACCGAGCGCTTGCTGCTGCTGACCACGCTCAACAGCATCTACGCCATCCTGCTGGTCAAGCTGCTGACCGGCTGGATGCACAGCACCAC
>JACPUY010000209.1 GCA_016192025.1 Pseudogulbenkiania sp.
ACGCTCGGCGCACAGCCGGGCGGCGTGGCCTTCCAGCAGGGCACGGATTTCGTAGATCTGCGCCGCCTTGTCGGCATCGAGCGTGGCCACCACCGGCCCTTGATGCGGGATCGACTCGACCAGGCCTTCGGTTTCCAGGTGGCGCAATACTTCGCGCACGATGGAGCGGCTCACGCCGAGTTCCTCGCACAGGGCACGCTCGACCAGCCGTTCGCCCGGCTTGAAATAGGCGCTGAGAATCGCGTCGCGCATCTTCTCCAGCGTCAACTCGCGCAGCGTTTTCACACTGCGGTCTATCTTCAGCGAACTGCTGTCCTTCGGTGACATGATCGATCTCCTTTTAAATGCCGCCAAGACAGAGGTATTTGATTTCGAGGTAGTCCTCGATGCCGTAGCGCGATCCTTCGCGGCCGAAGCCGGACTGCTTGATCCCGCCGAACGGCGCCACTTCGGTCGAAATGAGACCGGTGTTGATGCCGACCATGCCCGCTTCGATCGCCTCGGCCACACGCCATACCCGGCCGACGTCGCGCGTGTAGAAGTACGCCGCCAGGCCAAACTCGCTGGCGTTGGCCTGCGCGATCACGTCGCGCTCGTCGACGAAGCGGAACAGCGGTGCGACCGGGCCGAAGGTTTCCTCGCGCGCCACCCTCATCGCGGGCGTCACGTCGCGCAGGATGGTCGGTTCGAAGAAGGTGCCGCCCAGCGCATGGCGCTTGCCGCCGGTCACCACGCGCGCGCCCTGCCCGATGGCGTCGGCGATGTGCGCCTCGACCTTGCTTACGGCATTCTCGTCGATCAGCGGGCCTTGCGTCACACCCGGTTCCGCCCCGTTGCCGACCTAGAGCGCGGCCACCCGCGCGGCCAGCTTGGCGACGAAGGCGTCGTACACCCCGTCCTGCACGTAGAGCCGGTTGGCGCAGACACAGGTCTGGCCGGTATTGCGGTACTTCGACACCATCGCGCCTTCCACCGCGGCGTCGAGGTCGGCGTCGTCGAACACGATGAACGGCGCGTTGCCGCCCAGCTCCATGCTGACCTTCTTGACCGTATCGGCGCATTGGCGCAACAGCAGCCGGCCGATTTCGGTCGAACCGGTGAACGTCAGCTTGCGCACCAGCGGATTGCCGGTGAGTTCGCCGCCGATGGCGACCGGGTCGCCGGTGACGATGTTGATCACGCCCGGCGGTATGCCGGCGGCTTCGGCCAACCTGGCCAGGGCCAGCGCCGACAGCGGAGTCTGTTCCGCCGGCTTGGCGACGACGGTGCACCCCGCAGCGAGCGCCGGCGCGATCTTACGTGCCAGCATGGCATTTGGGAAGTTCCACGGCGTGATCGCCGCCACCACGCCGACCGGCTGCTTGATCGTGACCAGGCGCTTGTCGCCCTGCGGTGCCGGAATCACGTCGCCGTAGACGCGCTTGGCTTCCTCGGCGAACCATTCGATATACGAGGCGCCGTAGCCGATCTCGCCCTTCGCTTCGGCCAGCGGCTTGCCCATTTCCTCGGTCAGCAGCCGCGCCAGCGCGTCGGCATGGGCGGTCACCAGGTCGAACCAGCGCCGCAGATAGGCGGCCCGCTCCTTGCCGGTGAGCGCGCGCCAGGCCGCGCCGGCGGCGTGGGCCGCCTCGATGGCGCGGCGGGTTTCGGCGGCGCCCAGCCGCGGCACCGAGGCGATGACCTCGCCCGTTGCCGGGTTGTGCACGGCCAGACGCTCTTCGCCGCCCAGCCATTGCCCGTCGATATAGCAGCGGTCCTTGAGCAGCTCCGCATAACTCAACATGTTCATTCCCTCTCCCCGGCGGCAGTGGCCCTTGCCCCGCCGCCCGCTTGCTGTCGATATCCGGTCAGGCGAATACGTGACCGTGCTGTGCGTCCCACTCGAGCACCGCCGGCGCTCCCACCGTCAGACCGAGGCCGTCGCGCACCGCCATGCGCACCGCAATTTCCTGCTGCCACGGCGTCTGCACCGCGAAGTGCATGCTGTCGCCCAGATAGGTCATGTCGCGCACGGTGACCGCCAGCCCCGGCCCATCGCTTACCTCCCCCGGCCGGATGCGCATCTGCTCGGGACGCAGCATCAGCGTGCCCTCGCTGCCGGCGGCGAGCGCGCTGGCGGAGCCTTCGACGGCGTGGCCGTTGGGGAACACCGCGCGCGCCCGGCCGCCGCCGACTTCTTCGACCTTCACCGGCAGGAAGTTGGAGTTGCCGATGAAACCGGCGACGAAGCGTGAACTCGGCCGCTCGTACAGTTCCTCGCCGGTGCCGACCTGCTCGATCTTGCCCTGGCTGAACACCGCGATGCGGTCGGACAGGCGCAGCGCCTCTTCCTGGTCGTGCGTCACGTACAGGATGGTGACGCCGGTTTCCTGGTGGATGCGGCGCAGTTCGAACTGGATCTCCTCGCGCAGCTTCTTGTCGAGCGCCGACAGCGGCTCGTCCATCAGCAACAGCGGCGGGTCGTAGGCCAGCGCGCGGGCGATCGCCACGCGCTGCTGCTGACCGCCGGACAGCTGTCCCGGCAGCCGGTCACGGTATTCGGCCAGGTGCACCAGCTCGAGCATCTTCTGCACCTTGGCCTTGACCTCGGCCTCGGGGCGGCGGCGCACGCGCAGCGGGAAGGCGACGTTCTCGCCCACCGTCAGGTGCGGGAACAGCGTGTAGCGCTGGAACACCATGCCGATGTTGCGCTGGTTCGGCGCCACCTCGAGCAGCGACTTGCCATTCAGCAGCACCTGCCCTTCGGTCGGCGCCTGGAAACCGGCGACGATGTAGAGCGTGGTGCTCTTGCCCGAGCCGGACGGCCCGAGAAAGGTCATGAACTCGCCCTTCTTGATGTCGAGCGAAACATGGTCGATGGCCACGACCTGGTCGTAGGTCTTGCGCAGGCCACGAATCTGCAGAAACGGGTTGCTCATGAGCGTGTGCCTTTCTTAAGCAGGGAAACGGGCAGCATCAGTACGATGGTGAACGCCACCAGCAGGGTCGATGCCGCCGCGATCACCGGGGTCAGGTCCTGGCGCAGCGTGCTCCAGATCAGGACCGGCAAGGTTTGCAGCGTGGGACTGGCCATGAAGATCGACAGCACGACTTCGTCCCACGAAATCAGGAAAGAGAACACCGCGGCGGCGAACAGGCCGAGCCGGATCGCCGGCAGCGTCACCCGCAGCTTCACTTACAGCGGCCTGGCGCCGCAGATCATCGCGGCGTCTTCCAGCGCCGGGTCGAAGCCCTGCAGCGAGTTGCCGATGGTGATGATCGAGAACGGCAACGCGATGATCAGGTGGCCGATCACGAAACCGGTCAGCGTGCCGGTCAGCCCGAGCTTGAGAAAGAACGCGTAGAGCGCCACCGCCAGCACCACCACCGGCAGCACCATCGGCGTCAGGAAGAAGGCCTGCAGTGCACTCTTGCCAAAGAACCGGGTACGCGCCAGGCCGAGCGAGGCCAGCAGCCCCAGCGTCACCGACAGCACGGTGACGATCACCGCCACCTTGGCGCTGGTGAACAGCGAGTTCACCCAGATCGGGTCGGTCAGCAGCTGTTCATACCATTGCAGGGTCCAGCCCGGCGGCGGGAAGGCCAGCCATTGCGAGTCGCCGAACGACAGCGCGGCGATGAACACGATGGGCAGCAGCAGGAACAGCATCACCACGGTGCCGACGCCAATCAGGCCCCAGCGCCAGGCGCCCAGACGATCGTAATCGAGCAACATATCAGCGTCCTCCGTAGCCGGTGCGCCCACCGCCGAGGTAGCGCAGCTGGATGGCGTAAAGACCGAGCGTGACCACCAGCAACACGAAGGCGGCGGCGCCGGCCAGGCCCCAGTTGAGCAGCGACTGCACCAGCTGGGCGATCAGTTCGGCCAGCATCATGTAGTTGGTGCCGCCCAACAACGCCGGGGTGACGTAGTAGCCGAGCGACATCACGAACACCATCAAGGCGCCTGAGGCGATGCCCGGCAGCGCCAGCGGCACCAGCACGCGCCAGAACGCCTGCCAGCGGCTGGCACCGCAGATCGCCGCGGCGCGCAGCGTGGACGGGTCGATGCTGCGCAGCGTGGCGTGCAGCGGCATCACCAGGAACGGCAGCATGATGTAGGTCATGCCGATGGTGACTCCGACCAGGTTGTTCACCAGCGTCAGCGGCTCGTCGATCACCCCGATGGCCATCAGGATCCGGTTGATCAGGCCGGTCTGCTGCAGCAGCACCATCCAGGCGTAGGTGCGCGCCAGCAGGTTGGTCCACATCGACAGCAGCAGCACGGCGAACATCAGCTGGCTCCAGCGCTTGGGCAGGATGGCCAGCAGCCAGGCGGTGGGAAAACCGACCAAGAGCGTGATCAGCGTCACCACGCCGGCCACCATGAAGGTGTTGAAGAACACCCGGACGTAGGTCAGCGAGCCCAGCAGTTCGGCGTAATTCTGCAAGCCGGGCGTCGGCTCCATGATGCTGCGCAGCAACAGGGCCAGCACCGGCAGCAGGAAGAACACACCCAGCAACAGCGTGGCGGGCAGCAGCAGCTTGACGCCACGGTACTCGCCGCCGATCTTGAATCGGCGACGCACGGGAGTGGCGGCAGTACTCAAAACGGTTGACATGACAACTCCTAAACGACATGACAGCGAGCACATCTCGACAGACCAGCCGGGCGGCAGACCACTTTTACCGCCCGGCCCGGCCCCTTACTGGGTCTGCCAGGCGTACCAGCGCTTGGCGATCGCGTCGCGGTTATCGGCCCAGTAGCGCATGTCGAGGTTGATCTGGCCCGCGGTGTGCTGATCCGGCAGCCCCTTGACCACCTCCGGCGCCATCTTCGCCTTCGCTTGCAGGTTGACCGGCGCGTAGCCGGTTTCGCCGGCGAACTTGGCTTGGGCCTCCGGGCTGGTGGCGTAGGCCAGGAACTTCATGGCGGCTTCCTTGTTCTTGCTGCCTTTCGGAATCACCAGCATGTCGGCGGCGGTCAGGTTCTGGTTCCACGACAGGCCGACGGGTGCGCCGGACTGCTGCATCGCGTGGATGCGGCCGTTCCAGAACATGCCGATCGGCGCCTCGCCGGAAGCCAGCAGCTGTTGCGACTGGGCGCCGCCACTCCACCACACGATCTGGCTCTTAATGGTGTCGAGCTTCTTGAAGGCACGGTCGATGTCGAGCGGATAGAGCTTGTTGGCCGGCACGCCGTCAGCCAGCAGGGCGATCTCCAACACGCCCGGAGCCGACCACTTGTACAGCGTGCGCTTGCCGGGATAGCGCTTGAGATCGAACAGATCGGCCCAGGAGGCGGGTGCCGCCCCCTTCAAGCTCTGCTTGTTGTAGCCCAGCACGAACGAGTAATAGAAGCTGCCCACGGAGTTGGGCGAAACGAAGCGCGGATCGAGGCCTTTCAGCTTGGCGAAATCGATCGGCTCGAGCAGCCCCTCCTTGGCGGCCTTGTAGGCGAAGTCACCCTCGACGTCGACCACGTCCCAGTTGACGTTGCCGCTTTCCACCATGGCCTTGAACTTGCCGTAGTCGGTCGGGCCATCCATCGCCACGTTGATGCCGCTGGCGGCGGCGAACGGCTTGGCCCAGTGCTTCTGCTGCGCCTGCTGGGTGGTGCCACCCCAGCTGGTGAAGACGAGGCTCTCCGCCAGGACCGGGGTCGCGGCCAAGAGGGTGGCGCCCGCAACAAGGGCGACGCGGGTACGGATCGAATGTACTTTCATCATGGTGTCATCTCCTAGGTAGAGGTCGTGTTGTTTTTGTAGCTTGGGTTTGCTGGCCGGCTTAACGCTCAGGTCAGCGGGGAAAACGAAGCCGGTTTCATGATCTTGCTGTCCATCTCTTCCAGCAGCGCCTGGATCTTGGGCGCGAACGCCAGCCAGGCCGGGTCCTTGGCCAGCGCGGCACGGCGCTCCTCGCGCTCATCCAGGCTGGCGTAGGCCCAGATGTGCACGATCTGGTTCAGGGGGCCGATCTCGGAAAAAAAGTAGCCGATCAGTTCGCCCAGATACTGCTTCTGCAATGCGATGCCCTCCTCCTCGACCAGCTTGAGGTAGGCCGGCAGCGCGCCGGTCTTGATGCGGTAGGTTCGGATCTCGTAATACACCTTGTGCTCCTCAGCGCATCACGAACGGGTCGGCAATCGGCTCGTCCGAGGTACGGATCCACACCGACTTGGTCCGGGTGTAGTCCAGCACCGACTCCATGCCGCCCTCGCGACCGAGCCCGCTCAGACCGTAGCCGCCGAACGGCACGATCGGCGACACCGCGCGGTAGGTGTTGACCCAGACGATGCCGGCGCGCAGCGCGCGGGTGAGCCGGTGGGCGCGCGTCAGGTCGCGGGTGAACACGCCGGAGGCGAGACCGTAGACGGTGTCGTTGGCGAGCGCCACGGCCTCGGCTTCGGTATCGAAGGTGACCACGCTCAGCACCGGGCCGAACAGCTCCTGCGTCACGCTCGGCACCTGGGCGTCGGGGCAGGCCAGGATGGTCGGGCGGTAGTAGTAGCCGGCATCGAAACCGTCCGGGCGTGTGCCGCCGGTCATCAGCGTGGCCCCCGCTTCGATACTGGCGGCGACCACCTGCTCGATATGCTCGCGCTGGCGCACGGTGGCGAGCGGCCCCATCTCGGTGGCCGTCTCCTGCGGGTCGCCGATACGGATCGCCTCGGCCTTGGCGACCAGCGTGGCCAGCAGCTTGTCGCGCACGCCGCGCTGCACCAGCAGGCGCGAGCCGGCCACGCAGCTCTGGCCGGTGGCGGCGAAGATGCCGGCGACGATGGCGTTGCTGACGCTGTCGACATCGACGTCGTCGAACACCAGCACCGGCGATTTGCCGCCCAATTCCAGCGTGGTGTAGGCCAGGTTCTCGGCCGAGTTGCGCACGATGTGGCGCGCCGTCTCGGGGCCGCCGGTGAAGGCGATGCGCGACACCAGCGGGTGGCTGGTCAGCGCGCGGCCACAGTCGCCGCCGAAACCGGTGACGATATTGACCACGCCAGCCGGAAAGCCCGCCTCGTGCACCAGCCGGGCGAACTCCAAGAGCGGCGCCGGGCCTTCCTCCGATGCTTTCAGCACCACGGTGCAGCCGGCCGCCAAGGCCGGGCCGAGCTTGACCGCCGACAGGAACAGCTGCGAATTCCACGGCACGATGCCGGCCACCACGCCGATCGGTTCGCGCCGCAGAAAGGCTTCCATGTCGGGCTTGTCGACCGGCAGGCAGGCGCCCTGGATCTTGTCGGCGAGACCGGCGTAGTAGCGGTAGTACTCGGCCACGTAGCCGATCTGGCTCGTGGTCTCGCGGATGATCTTGCCGGTGTCCGCCGTCTCCAGTTCCGCCAGGCTGGCGGCGTTGCCGGCCACCAGGTCGGCCAGCTTGTAGAGCAGCTTGCCGCGCTGGCTCGCCGTCAGGTTGGCCCAGGCCGGGTCGAGAAAGGCGCGGTGCGCGGCCTTGACGGCGCGGTCCACGTCCTCGGCACTGGCGGCAGGCATGGTCGCCCACGGCTGGCCGGTGGCCGGGTTGACGCTCTCGAAGCTGGCGTCGCCATCCTCGAACACGCCGTCGATGTAGTGCTGAAACCGTCTCAACATGCTGCAGGCTCCTCGCTGGGGTTCAGGCAAACGCCGGCATCACCTGGTTGATGAACAGCTCGAGCGACTTCTTCTTGCGCTCGAAATCCATGTGGCTGTCGATCCAGAAGCTGTACTGGTCGTAGCCGAGTTCTTCATAACTCTTCAGCCGCGCGATCACTTCCTGAGGCGTGCCGACCACCAGGTTCTTCTTGATCAGCTCGGGGGCGTAGTTCGGGAACATCGCGATGTCTTCGTCGTTCAAGGGTTCGATGAAACCCTGCTCGATCGGCTTCTCGTTCTTGAACCACTTGCTGAAGTAGCAGTAGAAGGTGGCGAGATCGGCCACGCCCTGTTCCACCTCGCGCTCGTCCGCGCCGACGAAGGTGTGCATCAGCATCATGATCTGCGGGTGCGGCAGCTCGGGATGGTTGGCGCAGGCGGTATTGAAGCGGTCCATCAGGCTGGCCACCTCGGCGTCGCCGGCGGCCAGCGAGGTCACCTGCACGTTGCAGCCTTGCGAGACGGCATAGTCATGCGAGTTGGCGTCGCGTGCGGCCACCCACAGCGGCGGGTGCGGCTGCTGCAGCGGGCGCGGCTGCGGCGTGGTCTTGGGGAAGCTCCAGTATTCGCCCTGATGCGCGTAGTCGCCGGCAAACAGCTTTTGCAGGCAGGGGATCATCTCGCGCAGCCGGCCGCCGGCGCCCCAGGCGTCGAGCCCCGGGTGCATGCGCTCATACTCGAAGTTGTAGGCGCCGCGGGCGATGCCGACGTCGAGCCGGCCCTCGGTGGCGAGGTCGGTCATGCCGATTTCGCCGGCCAGTTTGATCGGGTGCCAAAACGGCGCCACCACGGTGCCGGTGCCGAGGCGGGTCGTCTTGGTCTTGGCGGCAAGGTAGGCCAGGTTGATGAACGGGTTGGGCGCGATGGTGAATTCCATGCCGTGGTGCTCGCCGATCCAGGCGGTTTCGAAGCCCCCTTCCTCGGCGATCTTCACCAGCTCGGTCATCTCGTCGAACAGCTCTTTTTGCGGCTTGCCGGCGTCGTAACGCTCCATGTGCAGGAACAGCGAAAACTTCATGATGTTGCTCTCCTCAATGTCTGGTGGGTGGTTTTTCTAATCTTGCCGGGTGGATTCGCTCACGCCTTGGCCAGCGATTGCACCGATCCGCGCTGGGTGTCGCCGATGTAGATGCCGAAGGCGTCTTCGGTACGCTCCTTGACGAAGCGCTGCAGCATCGAGCGCACCGCCTCGTCGGAGAGCTTGTCCCACGGGATGTCGTCCAGGGCGACCGCATGCAGTTTGGCGCCGCTCGGTAGCCCGCCTTCCACCCGGCCCCGGTAGTAAATGTTCACCGCCCCGCCTTCGGCGGCGCTTTCTTCGAACACCGCGAACAGGAAGTCGAGCTGGGCGTTGACGCCGAGCCGGTCGAGCACGCCGCGCAGGCTCTTGGCGTCGGAGGACGGTTCGAGCCGGGTACCGCTCGGTAACTCGAAGCCCTTGTCCGTTTCCAGCAGCACCACGCCGCCGTCGTACTCCAGGATGGCACCGACCTTGGCGCGCTGGCTGGCGGCGGCCAGGGCGTCCTGCGACAGGCTGAAGGTGAGATACGCCCCGCGCCCGTAGCCGAGCGGACTGGCAGTGCTGTTGGCGAAGTCGACCACCTGGCCGATCAGGATGATGTGATCGCCGGCGTCGACCACCTGGTGGGTCTCGCAGTCGAACCAGGCCGCCGAGCCGTCGATGACTGGGCTGCCGGTCACGCCCCGATGCCATGCCACCTGCTCGAACTTGTCCGCCGCCTTCGAGGCGAAGATGCTGGACACGTTCTTCTGGTCTTCGGCCAGGATGCTGATCGAAAAGTGCCGGGTTTCCGAAAACACCGAGTAACTCGCCGCGACCTTGCCGATACAGATCAGCACCAGCGCCGGGTCAAGCGACACCGAGGTAAACGAATTGGCGGTAAATCCGCGCGGCGTGCCGTCCGGCTGCAGCGTCGACACCACGGTGACGCCGGTGACGAAGGCGCCGAGCGCCTTGCGGAATTCCATCGCATCGATGGGCTGGCTCATGGCTGTTCACTCCTCTGCTGTTCTTGCGCGCCGGCTTCCACGGGCACGGCCAGGAAGGCACGCAGGCGCTGGTTGATGGCGTCTGGCGCGGTCACGTTCATCATGTGGCGCTCGCCGGCGACGATGTCGAGCCGGCCGCGCGGCGCCCGTTCGGCCATCGCCCGCGACATCTCGGGGCTCGAGTTCGGGTCGAACTCGCCGGTCATGAACAGCGCCGGCGGGGTCAGCGTGGGCAAACCGGCGGCGTGCACCGCGTCGGAGCTGGCGAACAAGCCGTAGGTCCGGGCGTAGCCGCGCGGGTTCACCTCGGTCAGGAAACGCCTCACCAAGTTGGCCGAAGCCACCAGTCCGGCCGGCACCGGCTCGCCGAACCAGCGCGCCAGGGTGGAATCGACCGTGGCGGCCACACCGGTATGTTTCAGCGCTTCGGCGCGCTCCAGCACCGCCGCGCGCTGGGCCGGCGTGCGCATGAACACCGCGTTCAGCGCGGCGACCCGCAGCGTGCGCTCCGGATGGTTCAGCGCGAACTCCAGCGCCACCAGCGCCCCCATCGAATGGCCGACCACGTTGGCCGAAGCGATGCCCAGATAGTCGAGCAAGCCGGCGAGCTGGTTCGCGTAGTCCTTCAGTTCCACATCGGCGGGCGGCACGCCGCTGCCGCCGTGGCCGAGCATGTCATACACGATCACCTGGTAATCGCGCGCGAACTCGGCCACCTGCGGCGCCCAGATCGCCTGCCCCATGCCGACGCCATGGATCAGCACCAGCGGCTCGCCGGCGCCGTACATGCTGTAGGCGGTGCCGTCGACCGTGCCGGCCTGAACCGGTTGCGGGCACAGATCAGGCTTCATTGCTGCCAAGCTCCTGCAGGTCCTGATAACGGTTGCCGATGCGGTGATGCGGACGGCCACCGATCGACGCGCCCAGCGCCACCACGATCTCGTCCGGCGCCGGGGCATCGTTGATCGAGAACTGGATGGTCAGGTAGTGCGAGCGCATGCCCTCGTCGTCCTTGTGCATCATCGGAATCATGATCGGGCAGTTCGGACCACCACGGACGTTGGTGAAGCTGAGGTAGCTCTTGGCACCCACGGCCTTGCGGTAGTAGTTGCCGAAACGCAAGGTGTGGATCAGCGCCGAAGCGTGCTCGACTTCGCCGTCGGTGCCCACCACGGCAGCCTTGCCGTAACCCTCGATCACCTCGCCCGAGCCGGCGATGCGCAGGATTTCGGCGGTCAGGAGCTCACCCAGCACCGGGGCGATGGCGTGAATCTCCGGCTTCAGATCATCGACGAAGCCCCGCCCCGCCCACGGGTTCTTCAGCACCGCCGCCGCGGCGAACATCTTCAGCGGCACCGCAGCCGCCTTGCCACCCTCGATCAGGGTCTCTTCCACATACGTCACCACCTTGCGAATCCCGACATCCATCGTCTTTTCTCCTTCAGCCTTGGCGCGCGGCGCCGTTCCGTTGCGATATGTTGGTATTACGGTATACCAAGAAATAATCGACAGCAAGAGTATTGTATGTTGGTATACCATAATACAAACAAAAAAGTGACACCACGAAAACCAGCGGGAAAACGCGCACCGGACACACCCGAAGGCAACGCGGCAGGCACGGCAAGCGCCGCCATGACACGCCTTCCCACCGAGGGGGCATCAACCCAAGCAATGGAGAGCAACGATGAGCAAGGAAACCTTTGAACGCGGTCTGGAAATCCGCAAGGCGGTATTGGGCGAAGACTACGTGAACCAGGCGCTCGCCAGCGCCGACGAACTGTCGATGCCGCTACAGCAACTGGTCACCGAATACTGCTGGGGCACGGTCTGGGCGCGGGAGGGCCTGGAGCGCAAGACACGCAGCCTGATCAATCTCGGCATGATCGCTGCGCTGAACCGGCCGCACGAACTGAAGCTGCACGTGCGCGGCGCCCTCAACAACGGCTGCAGCAAGGAGGAAATCGTCGAAGCGATCCTGCAGATCGCCATCTATTGCGGCGTCCCCGCCGCCATTGACGCCATGCGCATTGCACGCGAGGTATTGAACGCCGAGAGCGCGGGGTAAGGTCAGTCCGCCGGCGGCAGCAGCACCCGCCAGTCCTCGTCGCCCAGCGACAGATGACAGGCCAGGCGCCAGGTATCGGCCGTGTCCGGCCAGTCCTCGGCGGCGGCCGTGGCCGCGTCGATCAGCCCGGCGCGCAGCAACACGTTGCGCTCCTTTCGGCCAACCTTCACCGTGCCGGGCTGGCCGGCGTGTTCGATGTGCACCTTGCAAGTGCCACAGGTACCCTGGCCACAGCGCCAGTGCAGCGGCAGCTCGTGGAAGCGCGCGACGTCGATCAGCACGTCGCCCGCTTCGGCGGCAATCTCCTCCAGCAACTGCCCGGAAGTCTGGTCGATGAAGCGGACGAGCGGCATCAGGACTCCAGCGCGATGAAATCCAGCAGATCGCCTGCCGCCACCGCCTGCCCCGGCGCCAGACGCACCAGACCGTCGGCCCAGGCGCACGAGGTCAGCACGCCCGAGCCCTGGTTAGGGTAGCGCTCCAGCACGGTCTGGCCGTCACGCACCACGCGGCGCACGCGCAGGAACTCTTCGCGCTTGGCGTCAGGGCGGGTCCAGTCGAAGCCGGCGGGATAACGCACGCCAGGCTGTACGGCCACGTCAGCCAGGCCGGCGCGCTTCAGCAGGAAAGCCCTGACCAACACGGCGTAGGTGACGAAACCCGACACCGGATTGCCCGGCAGGCCGATGAAGTCGGCGCAGCCGATCTTGCCGCAGGCCAGCGGCTTGCCCGGCTTGATGGCGATCTTCCACAGATCGAGCGCGCCCTCGGCCTCCACCGCCGCCTTGACGTGGTCCTCCTCGCCCACCGACACCCCGCCGCAGGTCATGATCACGTCGGCGAAGTCGGCGGCGTCGAGCAAGGCCTCGCGCGTGGCCTGCAGATCATCGGGGATGATGCCGAGGTCGCTGACCTCGCAACCGAGCTGCATCAGTGCCGGCACCAGCCAGTAGCGGTTGGAGTTGTAGATCTGGCCGGGGCCGAGCAACTCGCCCGGCTCGACCAGCTCGTCGCCGGTGAAGAACACCGCCACACGCAGCGGACGCACCACCGCCACCTCTGCGATACCAATCGACGCAAGCAGGCCGATGTCGGCGGTGGAGAGGCGCCGGCCGGCGGCGAGCACGGTCTGGCCGCTGGCGATGTCCTCGCCGGCGCGGCGGATGTTCTGCCCGGCGACGGGCGCTTGCTGAAACCTGACGAGGCCATCGTCCAGCACCTCGCACTGTTCCTGCATCACCACTGCGTCGGCCCCGGCCGGGATCGGCGCACCGGTGAAGATGCGCGCGGCGCTGCCGGCTTGCAGCGGGGCGGGGGCGTGGCCGGCGGGAATGCGCTGCGACACCGGCAAGGGTTGACCGAAGTCGGCCACGCGCAGCGCGTAGCCGTCCATGGCGCTGTTGTCGTGCGGCGGCACGTTCAAGGTGGCGACCACCGGCTCGGCCAGCACGCGGCAGCAGGCCTCCAGCAAGGAAACGGTTTCGGTCTCGGTCACGGCGTCGGCGCGCGACAACAACCAGCTCGCGGCTTCGTCAACGGTCAGCATGTTCTGCATCGGGTAAGGTACTCAGCAGGAAATCGACGATGCCGGCGATGTCGTCGCGGTGGAACTGCGGCAAGGTCGTGTCGATGGGGGCGTCGCTGACCACCGCCAGTACCTGCGGATCGTCCGGGTACAGGCGCGGGCAGGCGAGCGCGCTATTGATCACTTCGATCTTGGGGACCGGGGCGTGCTTGAAGCCTTCGGCCAGCACCAGGTCGCACGGACTCAGCCGGGCGACGTGCTCCAGCAGCGGGTGATCGTTGCTGCCGGGCAGCTCTTCCACCAACAGCCGGCGCTGCCCGGCGGCCAGCAGCACCTGGCGCGCGCCGGCCTGCCGGTGGCGCCAGCTATCCTTGCCCGGCACGTCCCAGTCGACGTCATGGTGGGTGTGCTTGATTACCGCCACGTCCAGCCCACGGGCCAGCAGGGACGGCAACAGCCGTTCGATCAAGGTGGTTTTGCCGCTGCCGGAATAGCCGGCGAAGCCGATCACATGCATCGTTCTGCATCCGCAAGAGTAAGGTCCGGCGCGGTGGCGGCGAAAAGCCGCGACCGGACGGAACGGCACGATGATAGCACGCGGGAAAACGCGGCCTAATCCGGCGAAATGACTAGGGCCAGTGATGCAATCAGGCGGCGTGCGACAGGCTGTCGTCGTTGCTGTGCTCGCTCTCGGGATCTTCGAAGCGTTTCCAGTCGATGATCATCACTTCGGTCAGCCCGCAATCGATGGCCAATTGCGCCTCGATTTCCTCCAGCACCTGATGGCAATGAATCGAGCCGTTCAGCGCCACTTCGGCACGACGCATCACCTTGTCGTCCGGGGTGGCGAACCAGATACAGTAGCGGTTCATGGCGGCCTCCGATCAGCCGGTCGGTCATGCTACAAATATCGGCGCAATGTCAGCCAGATCGCAAGTTTTTCCTGATAGGGACGGGTATAGGCCGGACTGGACGACGGCAGCGCCAGCAAGGCCAGCGGGCTGTCGGCCAGGCTTTTCGCCGCCTTGAACGCGGTGCCGCCGTTGAACGCCACCGCCTCGAGCCGCGGCAACGAACGCGTCAGCGCCAGCAGGTCGTTGTGCTCGACGTCGTTCAGCGAAGCGTCCAGGCTGCCGCGGCGCTCGGCGCGGGCCACCACGTCCCACAGTCCGACACGGTGCTCCAGCAGGCAGTCGAGCCGCTCGGGGTAGGCCAGCTCGGCCAGGGGCTCGTCCAGCACCTCGCCCAAGAGGCGCCAGAACTGGTTGCGAGGATGGGCGTAGTACTGGCCGGCCGCCAGCGAAGCGTCGCCCGGCAGCGAGCCGAGGATCAGCAGGCGTACCTCGGGCGAGGCCACCGGCGGGAAGCACTGCTTGTGGTTCGCCATGCCCGGCTCAGAACAGCTGGCCCTGCTGCCGCGCCAGCCAGGCCCGGACCGGGCCGAAGGTCCAGCGGTGCTCCGGCAGCACGCCGAAGCGCTCGATGGCGGCCAGATGCTCGGCGGTCGGGTAGCCCTTGTGGCGGGCGAAACCGAACTCGGGGTGCAGAGCGTCGAGCGCAACCAGTTCCGCATCGCGCGCGGTCTTGGCCAGGATGGACGCGGCCGAGATGGCCGGCTCCAGCGCATCGCCCTTGACGATGGCGCGCGCCGGCACAGCGATGCCCTTGGGCACGCGGTTGCCGTCGATCAGCACCTCGACCGGCAGCACCGACAGGCCGGCCACGGCACGGCTCATCGCCAGCATGGTGGCCTGCAGGATGTTGAGGCAGTCGATCTCCTCGACGCTCGCGCTGGCGATGCACCAGGCGAGCGCCCGCTCCCGGATCTGCGGCGCAAGCTCGTCACGCTGCCTTTCGGAGAGTTTCTTGGAGTCAGCCAGCCCGGTGATGGGCCTGGCTGGATCGAGAATCACCGCGGCGGCGAACACCGCGCCGGCCAGAGGGCCCCTGCCCGCCTCGTCGACGCCGGCGATCATGCGGCGACCCCCGCCACTTGCAGCACCGCGTCGGCGGCCAGCTCGGCGGTGTCCTGCCTCAGCTCCCGATGCAGCGCGGTGAAACGGGCGGTGAGCGCCTGCTTCGCCGACTCGTCGTCGTAGAGCGCGGCCACTGCTTCGGCCAAGCGTTCCGGCGTGGCGTCGTACTGCAACAGCTCGGGCACCACCGAGTCGCCGAGCAGGATATTGGGCAGACCCACCCACGGCAGCTTCAGCTTGCGCTTGACCAGGCGGTAGGTCAGCCAGGACAGCTTGTAGGTGATCACCATCGGCTTCTTGGTCAGCGCGACCTCCAACGTCGAGGTGCCGCTCTTCACCAGCACCACGTCGCTGGCGATCATCGCCATCTGCGCGTGGCCGAACAGCTTGCGGATCGGCAAGTCCCAGGCCTTGAGGCGGGACAGCACCTGGTCGAAGGCGTCGAGCGTCGCGCGCGTGGCCAGCGGCACCAGAAATTGCGCCTCCGGGTAGCGCTCATGGAGCAGCCGCGCCGTCCTGACGAAGATCTCGCCCATGTAGTCGATCTCGCTGACCCGGCTGCCGGGCAAGAGCGCAAACAGCGGCGCGTGCGGCGGCAGGCCGAGCTGCTCGCGCATCGCCGGGGTATCCGGCGCGAGCGGAATCTCGCCCGCCAGCGGGTGCCCGACGAAGGTCACCGGCACACCGGCCCTCTCGTACAGCGGCGGCTCCATCGGGAACAGGCACAGCACGCGGTCGGCCGCGTCGCCGATCTTCTGCACCCGCTCCGGCCGCCACGCCCACACCGAGGGGCTGACGTAGTGGACGGTGCGGATGCCCTTCTTCTTCAGCGACTTCTCCAGCCCGAGGTTGAAGTCGGGTGCGTCGATGCCGACGAACACGTCGGGGCGCTCGGCGATCAGCGCGTCGCGCAGGTTCGCGCGGATGCGCAACAGTTCCGGCAGGCGTGACAGCACCTCGGCGTAGCCGCGCACGGCGAGCCGCTCCTGCGGCACCACCGAATGCATGCCCTGTGCCTGCATACGCGGGCCGCCGATGCCGACGAACTCGATGTCGGGATGGCGTGTCTTGAGCGCTGCCATCAGGTGCGCGCCCAACAAATCACCCGACGCCTCGCCGGCCACCATGGCGACCTTCAACGCACCTTTTCGCTTGAACAAGGGTTCCGGCATGATTTAGCGAATGATGCCCCGCTCCGACAGGCCGAAGAAGCGCACGAAGGCCTCCAGCTCGGGATGGCTGGCCGCCTCGGCAATGATCAGCTGCTTGGCCTCGTCCAGCGGCAGGCCGTTGCGGTACAGCGTCTTGTAGGCCTGGCGAATGGAACGGATCTGCTCCGGCGTGAAACCACGGCGCTTCAGCCCCTCGGCATTGATGCCGGAGGGCACGGCGCGGTTGCCGTGCGCCATCACGTACGGCGGCACGTCCTGCGCCACCGCGCTGGCAAAGGCGGTCATGGCGTGCTCGCCGATGATGCCGAACTGATGCACGCTGGTGAAACCGCCGAGAATCACCCAGTCGCCGATCTGCACGTGGCCGGCCAGCGTGGCGTTGTTGGCGAAGATGGTGTGGTTGCCGACCTGGCAATCGTGCGCCAGGTGCACGTAGGCCATGATCCAGTTGTCGTTGCCCAGACGGGTGACCCCGACGTCCTGCGCCGTGCCGACGTTGAAGGTGCAGAATTCGCGGATGGTGTTGTTGTCACCGATCTCGAGCCGGGTCGGCTCGCCGGCGTACTTCTTGTCCTGCGGCATCGCACCGAGCGAGCAGAACTGGAAGATGCGGTTGTTCTTGCCGATCGAGGTATGGCCCTCGATGACGACGTGCGGTCCGACCCAGGTACCGCTGTCGATGGAAACGTTGGGGCCGATGATCGAATAGGCGCCGATTTCCACGTCGGGCGCAATCCGGGCGTTCGGGTCGACGATGGCGGTGGGATGAATCGCCATGATCACACCTCGCGCTTGGCACACATGATGTCGGCCTCGCAGGCCACCTGACCGTCCACCAGCGCGCGCGCCTTGTACTTGGCGATGCCGCGCTTGGAGGTGATCTCCTCGACTTCCATCACCAGCTGGTCGCCCGGCACCACCTGGCGCTTGAAGCGGGCGTTGTCGATGCCGACGAAGAAGTACAGCTCGTTCTCGGCGCGCTCGCCCTGGCTCTTGATCGACAGGATGCCGGCCGCCTGCGCCAGCGCCTCGATGATCAGCACACCCGGCATCACCGGGTACTGCTCGAAGTGGCCGACGAAGAACGGCTCGTTGATGGTCACGTTCTTGAGTGCCTTGACGCGCTTGCCCGCCTCGAATTCGACCACCCGGTCCACCAACAGGAACGGGTAGCGGTGCGGCAGGTACTTCATGATCTCACGTACGTCGATGGTCACGGCATGCTCAGTCATTATTCGGTTCCTTGCTGTCTTTCAGGGTCTTGATCTCGCGTTCGAGTTCTTTTACGCGTTTGACGAGATCATCGAGATGTCTCAGGTGAACGGCGTTGGGCAGCCATTCCTTCATGGTGGAAAGCGGGTAGGACGAGGCGTAGTTGTCCGGTTTCTTGATGGTCTTGGACACCAGCGTCCCGCCGCCGATATGGGTGCGGTCGGCGATCTCGATGTGCCCGACGAACATCGCCGCGCCGCCGACGGTGCAATAGGCCCCGATCTTGGTGCTGCCGGCGATGCCGACGCAGCCGGCAATCGCCGTGTGTTCGCCGATCTGCACGTTGTGCGCGATCTGCACCAGGTTGTCGATCTTGGCCCCCCGGCGGATGACGGTATCGGCCATCGCACCGCGGTCCACCGTAGTGTTGGCGCCGATCTCGACGTCGTCCTCGATCACCACTCGACCGGTTTGCGGAATCTTGAACCAGTGGTCGCGGGCCCAGGCCAAGCCGAAGCCGTCGGCACCGATCACCGTGCCGGAGTGGATGCCCACGCGCGAGCCGATGCGGCAGCCATGGTAAACCGTGACGTTGGGGTGCAGGATGACGTCGTCGCCGATCACCACGCCGTCGCCGATCACCGTCCCGGACAGGATGCGGCAGCGCTGACCGATGGTCACGTTGCGGCCGATGCTGACGTTGGCAGCAATCTCGCTGGAGGGGTCAATGCGGCTGCCCTCCCCGACCACCGCCGTCGCGTCAATGCCGGGTAATGCCGCCGGCGCCGGGTGGAACAAGGTCGCGACGCGGGCGAAATAGAGATAGGGGTCATCGGTCAGGATCAACGGACCGGCATGACCGGTTTCTTCGGCCAACCTGGACGACATGATGACCGCGCTGGCCTCTGTCGACTCCAGCTGGCGCCGGTACTTGGCGTTGGCGAGGAAGCTGATCTCACCTGTTTTGGCGTCTTCCAGCGGGGCCAGACGCTCGACCAGGCAGTCGTCGCCGCGCAGCTCTCCACCGAGCCGCGCCACGATATCGGAAAGTGTGTATGCCATCAAAAACAAAGCCGACCCGGGGCCGGCTTCTCCGGAAAATAGAGGGGGTTACTTCTCAAGTTCCTTGAGGACCTTGACGGTGATGTCGTACTTGGGATTGATGTAGACCGCATCCTGCAGGATCAGGTCGAACTGTTCACGTTCGGCAATCTGCTTGATGGTGCGGTTCGCCCGTTCCTGTACGGCGGCAAACTCTTCATTGCGCCGCAGGTTGAAGTCCTCGGCCAGCTCGCGGCCCTTGGCGCGGTAGTCGCGGTCGAGTGCCGCCAGTTCGCGCTCATACTGTTTGCGGTCAGCGATATTGAGGCTGCTTTTGCCAAGGATGGTTTCCAGCTCCTTGGCGCGTGCTTCCATCTTTTTCAGCTCGGCGCGGCGGTCGCTGAACTCCTTTTCGAGTTTCTTCATGACCAGCACCGCCGGCGTCGCCTCACGATACACCCGCTCGGTGTTGATGTAGCCCAGCTTGAACTCGGCAGCGGTACTGGCAAACGAAACCGCCAACAAAGCGGGGGCCAGCAGCAGGCGAACAGTCTTCATCATCATATCCGGGCTCCGCTCAGAATACCGTCCCCAACTGGAACTGGAAGGCCTGGCGAGAATCGCCTTCTTTCTTTTTCAAAGGCACGGCATAGCTGAATTTCATCGGCCCCATCGGCGACAGCCAGGTCAGGGCGGCACCGCTCGAATAACGCAGGCCCTCGCTGGGGCTGGAGCCGGAGACATTGCTGTCCCACAGGCTGCCGACGTCGAAGAAGACGCTGGTCCGCACCGACTTGTTGTCACGCATACCTGGGAAGGGGAACAGCAGTTCCACGTTGCCGACCACCTTGGTGGTCCCGCCGAGGAAGTCGCCGTTGGTATCCTTGGGACCGACACTGCCGTTCTCATAGCCACGCACCGAGCCCAAGCCCCCCATGTAGAAGTTCTGGAAGAACGGCAAGGTCGAGGTCTTGCCATAGCCATCGGCATAACCCACTTCACCGTTCAGCATCAGGGTGAAGGTCTTGGACAGCGGGAAATACCAGGTCTGCTGATGGCTCAGCCGGTAGTATTGCAAGTCGAGGCCGGGCAGGCCGAGGTCGACCCCGGCACGCAGCACCGCCCCGCGCGTCGGCCACAACGCGCTGTCGCGGGTATCACGCCCCCAGCTGATGCTGGACAACAGCGTGTTGGCGCTCTTGCCGTGCTCACTGACAAAGTCGAGGTAGCGTTGCGGGCTGTCGGTGAACGTGGTGATGCTGGTCTGCTCGACCCCCAGGCTCATATTGATGCGGTCGAACTCGGTGATCGGCACGCCGAACTTGGCTGCGGCACCCGTCGTTCGGGTCTTGTACTTGGAAACGTTGTCTTCCTGGGCGTCGTAGGTGCGACTGTAGACGTTATAACCCAGGCTGACCCCGTCAACGGTGAAGTACGGGTCGTTGAAGGCAATGCTGGCGCTCTTGTTGACCTTGCCGGTGGAGATGCCAGCCGACAGCGACTTGCCGGAGCCAAAGATGTTGCTTTGCGACACGCTGCCGGAAAACACCAAGCCCTGGCCTTGCACGAAACCGATACCGGCCGAGATGCTGCCGGTGGGGCGCTCCTTCAGATTGATGTTCATGTCGACCTGGTCCGGCGTGTCGGTCACTGCGGGCGTTTCGATGTTGACGTCCTCGAAGTAGCCGAGCAGTTCGACCCGCTCCTTGCTGCGCTTGATCTTGTCGGAAGCATAGGGTGCGCCTTCCAGCTGACGCAGTTCGCGGCGCACCACTTCGTCGCGGGTCTTGGTATTGCCGGCGATGTTGACGCGGCGGACGTAGGTCTTGCGGCCCGGGTCGAGGAACAGCGTGAAGGCGACCTGGCGCTTCTCGCGATCGATTTCCGGCAACGCGTTGACGTTGGCAAAGGCATAGCCTTCATTACCCAGACGATCGCTGATGGCGGTCACCGAGTCGTTGACCTTCTCGCGGCTAAACACCTCGCCCGCCTTGAACTGCAGCAGCTTGCGCAGTTCCTCTTCCGGCACCTTCAGGTCGCCGGCCAGCTTGACCTCGGAAATGGTATAGCGTTGGCCTTCGTTGACGTTGACGGTGAGGAACATGTCCTCCTTGTCGGCACTGATCGAGACCTGGGTCGAGTCGATATTAAACTCGAGGTAGCCCTGGTTCTGGTAGAACGCCTTGAGTTTCTCCAGGTCACCGGACAATTTCTGCTTGGAGTACTGGTTGTCCTTGGTGATCCAGGACAGCCAGTCACCGGTGGTCAGCGAGAACTGTTCCAGCAGTGTGTCCTGATCGAAGGCCTTGGCGCCGACGATGCGGATATCCTTGATCTTCGCTGTCACGCCTTCGACGATATCGAGAGTGATGGCGACGCGGTTGCGCTCGAGCTTGGTGACGCTGGGGGTGATTTCAACCGAGTACTTGCCGCGGCTGTAATACTGGCGCTTCAGCTCCTGCACTGCCCCGTCCAGCAAGCCCTGATCGAAGATGCGGGATTCGGCCAGCCCATTCTCCTTCAGCGCCTTCTTCAGTTGTTCCTTGTCGAACTCCTTGGCCCCACTGATGTTCAGCTGGGTGATCACCGGCCGTTCGATGACGGAAACAATCAGGACGTCACCATCCGCCTCCATCCGTACGTCATTGAAGAAACCGGTGGCAAACAGGGCCTTGATCGCCTCTTTGGCCTTCTCGTCGGTAAAGGTATCGCCCACCTTGAGCGTCATATAATTGAAAACCGTACCGGGCTCTGTGCGCTGCAGACCCTCGATGCGGATATCCTTGACCACAAACGGGCCTGCCGCCATGGCAACAGACATGGAAAACAGGCCGGCAATCGCCGCTGCAACGAGTTTGATTCTCATCGTTTTGTTCTAACCCCCAAAAAGGCGGCTGATATCGTTTAGCAAGGCAAATGCCATCAACGAAGCCAGCAAGGCAAAACCAATCTTTTGCCCGAGTAACTGCGCCCGTTCACTGACCGGGCTCCCCTTGATCAACTCCGCCGTATAATACAGTAAGTGCCCCCCATCCAGAATGGGGATGGGCAGCAGGTTCAATATGCCAATGCTGACGCTGATCAGCGCCAGAAATTCGAGATAGGCGTCCAGTCCCT
The DNA here is from genome assembly GCA_016192025.1 of Pseudogulbenkiania sp. Taxonomy (GTDB): domain Bacteria; phylum Pseudomonadota; class Gammaproteobacteria; order Burkholderiales; family Chromobacteriaceae; genus Pseudogulbenkiania. The sequence continues at coordinate 21,732 of JACPUY010000209.1, forward strand.
GTCGGGCGGTCTGCCCTGCCACACTGGCTATGGTGATCGGACCGCTCAGATTGTCCCATGACGCCTGCCCGATCAGCATGCGCCCAAACATCCGCAGGCTGAGCGCGGCATTCGATCCGGTTTTTTGCAGGGCCAGCCAGCCAGCCCCCAGTATCGTCGGGTGCAATTCGTAACGCAGCGCATTGAGCCATGCCTTATCCATCGTCGGGGCCGCGCCGATCCGGCCGACAAAGCCGGTGGGCGACTCCATCGACCCGGGGCGAAGCGTCAGCTGCCTCTGCTCGCCGGCCCGGCGAAAGACGACAGCGATCTCCTTGCCCGGACTGTTGTGCACCAGGGTCACCCACTCCGCCCAACCGCGCAGCACGTGGCCATTGGCACTCAGCAAGGTGTCGCCAGCCTGCAGGCCCGCCTTTTCCGCCGCCCCACCCTTCTCGATGTCACCGAGCGTCAGTGAATAACGGACCGGCATGATGCCGATCTGCCCATGACCGTCGGCCTCGGGCGCGGCCTTGACCAGCCGGTCGACACGCTGCCCCGCCGGCGTTTCGACCCGGACGATCAAGGGCTCATCCGCATCGGTACCCCGGTCCAGCAGCGCCAGGCTGATGTCGTTCCAGTCCGTTGCCGGCGAGCCGGCGATGTCCAGCACACGATCCCCCGGCTGGAAGCCGGCCGCTGCCGCCGGGCTCTCGGGCACGACCGTCCCGACCAACGGCCGGTACAGGGTCAGACCATTGCCAATCACCACCCAGTAGAACAGCACCGCCAGCAGTAGATTCATCACCGGTCCGGCCACCACGATGAGCATGCGCTTGCCGACCGGTTGCCGATTGAAGGCACGCGCGAGGTCTGCCGGAGCAACCTCACCCTCGCGCTCGTCCAGCATTTTCACGTAGCCGCCCAAGGGAATCGGGCAGATCGCCCATTCGGTTTCGCGCCGCCGGATCGTGAACAGCGGCTTGCCAAACCCTATGGAGAAACGCAGCACCTTGACCCCACACCAACGCGCCGCGGCGTAGTGGCCCAGTTCGTGGAACGTGACCAAGACACCGATGGCGAGGAGGAAGGCGAGGATGGCGGTCATAGTGG
>JACPUY010000210.1 GCA_016192025.1 Pseudogulbenkiania sp.
GTAGGAGAGGTAGGCCAGGCGGTGGCAGCGTTCGGCCTCGTCCATGTAGTGCGTCGATACCAGGATGGTGATGCCGGCGGCGGAGAGGCGATGGCCGACCAGGCCTTCATCGACAAGACCCTGATCGAACTCGACGGCACCGAAAACAAGGGCCGCCTGGGCGCCAACGCCATGCTGGCCGTATCGATGGCCGTGGCCCGTGCCGCTGCCGAAGACGCCGGCCTGCCGCTGTACCGCTACCTCGGTGGCGCCGGCCCGATGGCCCTGCCGGTACCGATGATGAACGTCATCAACGGTGGTGCGCACGCCAACAACACCCTGGACATCCAGGAATTCATGATCATGCCGGTGGGCGCGGCGACCTTCCGCGAAGCCCTGCGCTGTGGCGCCGAGATCTTCCATTCGCTGAAGAAACTGTGCGACCAGAAGGGCTACTCCACCACCGTCGGCGACGAAGGCGGTTTCGCCCCGAACCTGGCCACCCACGAAGATGCCATCAAGCTGATCCTCGACGCCATCGACGCCGCCGGCTACGTCGCCGGTCAGGACGTGATGCTGGCGATGGACTGCGCCTCGTCCGAATTCTACAAGGACGGCCAGTACCACCTGTCCGCCGAAGGCCTGTCGCTCAGCTCCGAGCAATTTGCCGACTACCTGGAAACGCTGGTCAACAACTACCCCATCATCTCGATCGAAGATGGCATGAGCGAGCACGACTGGGCCGGCTGGAAGATCCTGACCGAACGCCTGGGCAAGCGCGTGCAACTGGTCGGCGACGACCTGTTCGTCACCAACCCGGCGATCCTGGCCGAAGGCATCCAGCAAGGCCTGGCCAACTCGCTGCTGGTCAAGGTCAACCAGATCGGCACCTTGAGCGAAACCCTGAAGGCCGTGGATCTGGCCAAGCGCTCGGGCTATACCAGCGTGCTGAGCCACCGCTCCGGCGAAACCGAAGACAGCACCATCGCCGATCTGGCCGTGGCCACCAACTGCATGCAGATCAAGACCGGTTCGCTGTCGCGCTCCGACCGCATGGCCAAGTACAACCAGCTGCTGCGTATCGAAGAAGAGCTGGGCGATGCCGCCTACTACCCGGGCCGCTCGGCCTTTTACCACCTGAAGTGATTCCATGCGCTGGCTGACCCTGGTCCTGATCGTCCTGATCACTGCCCTGCAATGGCCGTTATGGTTCGGCAAGGGCAGCTGGCTCAGGGTCTGGCAGCTGGACAAGCAACTTCAGGCACAGCGTGCGGTCAACCAAACCTTGATCGCACGCAATGCGGCCCTCGATGCCGAAGTCGGCGACCTCAAGCAGGGAAGCGACGCCATCGAGGAACGCGCACGCAATGAACTTGGCATGATCCGCCAAGGTGAGGTATTTTTCCAACTACTGGACCCGACCGGCAAGTCGCTGCCTCGAGAATGACGACGACCTCAGGTTCTTACCTCACTCATTCATGATCGAAATTGATGATGGCTGGCGATAAAAGCTCCAGGATCTGGGCAATGACAACAAACAACCCCATCGAAGTTGCCCGCGAAACGCTGAAACAGCTCAGCCTGCGCAAACTGCTGCCCACGCCAGAAAATTTCGAGCGTATTTACCACGAGCTCACCAAGGCCCCGGTCGAGCGGGAAAACAAGCTGGCCACGCAACTCTTGCGGGCATTGGAAACCCAGCCCAGCGACAGCGTTGCGGCCAAGGCGATGCTGCAGCGCCTGCAGCAACTCATCAAAGCCTCCCACTGGGAACAGGTTCCCCAGCTGGTGATCGACTTCGCCAGGCAAAGCCAGGCCTCCCAGCAACTGACCCAGGAATGGGGCAGCCTGATCGAGAACCTGATCAAGAGCTGGGACCTGCGTCAGGCCGACTTCCCCCAGCACTTCAAGCAGGCCGGGTTGGAGCGGCTGCTGATCACCTATGGCAAGCAACCTCAAGAACTCAACAAGAAACTGACCTCGCTGATCCAGACCTGGAACACCCCGTTGCGGGAACGCGAGGCTCTGGTGGAGGAAACGGCGCCGCCCGAGACGCCGAGCACCGACGCGGAACTGCCCAGCAACTGGAGCACATGGCAGCGCGTCCTGTGCTTTGCGCTGAAGCATGGACTGGAACCGCGCCTGCTTCCCTACCCGGAACTGGTACTGAATCTCGAAGCCATGATCGGCGAGGTGGACAACCTGGCCGACGAGGCCGCGCTGAACGGCCTGCTGCCGCGGCTGCGCGCCTTCATGATCAAGGTGGAGCTGTATACCCAGCAAGAAGGGCGGCTGGTCAGCGGGCTCTCCAACCTGCTCAAATTGCTGCTCGACAATATCGCCGAGGTCAACCGTTCGGACAGCTACATGACCGGGCAGATCGTCACGCTGCAGGAAGTGCTGTCGCACGAGCCCTTGTCCATGCAGCATATTTACCAGCTGGAAACCAGCCTGAAGGAAGTCATCCGCAAGCAGGGGGCGCTCAAGAATTCGCTGGACGAGGCGGCCAGCTCGCTGCGCAACCTGCTGGATCGTTTCATGTCGCGACTGGCCAGCATGACCGACAGCACCGATGAGTTCCATAGCAAGATCAGCACGCACAGCACCCGGCTCAGGGAAATACAGAACGTCGAGGACTTGACCCCGATCATCAGCTCGCTGATGGAGGACACCTCGACGATGCAGCTCAACCTCACCAAATCGCGCGACGAACTGCTGTCCTCGCGCGAACAGGTCGAATCCGCCGAACAGCGCATCAAGGAACTGGAAGTCGCGCTGGAAGCGGCCAGCGCCAAGGTGAAGGAAGACCAGCTGACCGGCGCCTACAACCGACGCGGCCTGGCTGAACACTTCCAGCGCGAAATCAGCCGCGCCGAGCGCACCAACAGCCCACTGTCGGTGGCGCTGATCGATGTCGACAACTTCAAGCAGCTGAACGACCACTACGGCCACCTGACCGGCGACGATGCCCTGAAACACCTGGTCAACGTCACCCGCCACACCATGCGCCCCTCCGACATCGTGGCGCGTTTCGGCGGCGAAGAATTCGTCATCTTGCTGCCGGACACCCCCGCTCCGGAAGCCATTCAGGCCATCCAGCGCCTGCAGCGCGAACTGACCAAGACCTTCTTCCTGGCCAATAACGACCGCCTGCTGACCACCTTCAGCGCCGGGGTTGCCAAATGGCATCTAGGCGAGCGCGATACCGACGTGATCGAGCGTGCCGACCAGGCCATGTATCAGGCCAAGATCACCGGCAAGAACCGGGTCTGCTCGGCCGAGGCGGACGAGAACCACACCCCCGCCTGACGGCCGCATCAGCCAAATCAAAACGGCCCTGTTGGGCCGTTTTTGCATCGGGACGAACTCACTGCGCAGCCGGTCCGCCACCCTTCTTGGTGGCCTTGCCTGCCTCGGCGCGACGTCGGCGCACCTCCTTGGGATCGGCGATCAACGGCCGGTAGATCTCCACCCGGTCGTGCTCGCGCAAGACGCTATCCAGCCTCACCGCCTTGCCGAACACACCCAGCTGAAGGTTGGCAAGATCGATCTCCGGAAACTGCTCGACGATGCGCGACAGTTCCACGGCCAGCTGTGCCGTAGTGCCCTCCGCAACGCTCAGCTTGACGATCAATTGCCGTTCGCGCCGGGCGTAGGCCACCTCCACCTCGATCGACCTAGTCATCGCCGTATGCCCGATCCGCCTCCCTGATGAAGGCGTCCACCAGCGTGCCGGAAATATGGCTGAACACCGGGCCAATCAGCTTTTCCAGGATGCGGCTGGAGAACCGGTAGGTCAGGCGGAATTCGATCTTGCAGCCGATATCGCCCAGCGGATGGAAATGCCAGCGTCCCTGCAGATGCTCGAACGGCCCCTCGACCAGCTCTATGCTGATCGTTTCGCCATCGACATTGACGTTGCGGGTAGTGAAATGCTGGCGAATCTTCAAGTAATCGATATGCAGGCTGGCGATCAGCTGGTTGCCGACACGCTCGTGAACCTCGGCCCTGCCGCACCAGGGCAGAAAACGCGGGTAGTGCTCAACATCGTCCACCAAGGAGAACATTTGTTCAACCGTATGCGGGACCAGGACATTCTTTTCAACAACCAGCATGGCAACAGGCAAGTAAAAAAACCGCTAAGTTACACCAAGCCGGCAAGACCCGCCATGTCCGATTGAGCACCGACTCACTGACTCCGCCCAAGCCGCTGAAATGCCTCGACTTTAGCGATGGCCCCGGTATCTGCTAGAATGGCGAATTCTCTTACCCACACATGCCCATGAGCATCATCGACAACCGCAAGGCCTACCACGATTATTTCATCGAGGAAAAGCTCGAGGCCGGGCTCGTGCTGGAAGGCTGGGAGGTCAAGGCGATCCGGGCCGGCCGAGTGCAGCTCAAGGAGAGCTACGTCATCTGGAAGAACGGCGCCTTCTGGCTGTTCGGCTGCCATATCTCGCCGTTGCAGTCCGCCTCTACCCACATCAAGCCCGACCCGACGCGCAACCGCAAACTGCTATTGAATCAGCCCGAGATCAACAAGTTCATCGGCAAGGTGGAACGGGCCGGTTACACCATGGTCGCGCTCGATTTGCACTACTGCAAGGGCCGCATCAAGGCAGAAATCGGGCTCGCCAAGGGTAAGAAACTGCACGACAAGCGCGACAGCGCCAAGGAACGCGAACTCGATCGCGAAAAGCAGCGCTTCCTGCGGGACCGGGGATAAGCCATGAAGACGAGTGCGGCACTGCCGATTCTGCTGATCACGCTGGGATCGCTATGGTTTCTCAAGAGCACGTATCTGCTGCCTGAGACCTCGACCATGCTGGCCCTGCTGCTGGTGGCCTCCGGGGTGGTACTGTTCGTCATCGACGGTTTCAACAAATCGTCGCTGGTGACCAGCCCGATGCTGATGTACGGCGGCGCCGCGGTCTACCTGTACGACTCCGCCGGCCTGCGCATGAGCCACGTGCTGTCATTGGGTATGGTGCTGATGGGCATCCTGCTGCTCTTGGCGCGCAGCGAGCGCATACCGGAACGCAGCATGCGCCAGCGGTCACATGACGAACGCCTGAGCGACAACGGGCGTTGAGCCAAACAAACATAGACACGATAGAGGGCCGCAAGGCCCGTTCTCCATTATCAAGGATAGGCATGGACAAGATCCTCATTCTCGACTTCGGCTCCCAGGTGAGTCAGCTCATCGCCCGCCGCGTTCGTGAAGCCCACGTTTACTGCGAACTGCACCCGTACGACATGCCGATCGACGAGATCCGCGCCTTCGGCCCGAAAGCGATCATCCTGTCCGGCGGCCCGAACTCGGTATACGAATCCGACTACCAGGCCGACACCGGCCTGTTCGAACTGGGTGTGCCGGTGCTGGGCATCTGCTACGGCATGCAGTGGATGGCGCAATCGCTGGGCGGGATGGTCGAATCCGGCCACGTGCGCGAGTTCGGTTATGCCGAAGTGTTCACCGTCGCCGACAGCCTGTTCGGCGGCATCTTCGACAAGACCGCACCGACCGGCGAACACCTGCTGGAAGTGTGGATGAGTCACGGCGACAAGGTCACCAGGCTGCCTGAAGGCTTCATCGTCATCGGCAACAACCCGTCCTGCCCGATCGCCGCGATGGCCGACGAGAAGCGCCATTTCTACGGCGTGCAGTTCCACCCGGAAGTGACGCATACCAAGAAGGGCCGCGAGCTGTTGCATCGCTTCGTGCTCGACATCGCCGGCTGCCAGCCGTCGTGGACCATGCCGAACTACATCGATGAAGCCGTGGCCAAGATCCGCGAACAGGTCGGCAGCGAAGAAGTCATCCTCGGCCTGTCCGGCGGCGTCGACAGCTCGGTGGCGGCGGCGCTGATCCACCGCGCCATCGGCGACCAGTTGACCTGCGTATTCGTCGATCACGGTCTGTTGCGTCTGAACGAGGGCGAGATGGTGATGGAGATGTTCGCCCGGAACCTCGGCGTCAAGGTGGTCCACGTCGACGCCTCGGCCGAGTTCATGGGCAAGCTGGCCGGCGAGACCGACCCGGAGAAGAAACGCAAGATCATCGGTGCCGAGTTCGTCGAGGTGTTCCAGGCCGAATCGGGCAAGCTGACCAACGCCAAGTGGCTGGCGCAAGGCACCATCTACCCGGACGTGATCGAATCGGCCGGCGCCAAGACGGGCAAGGCGCATGCCATCAAGAGCCATCACAACGTCGGCGGCCTGCCGGAAACGCTGAACCTGAAGCTCCTGGAACCGCTGCGCGAGCTGTTCAAGGACGAGGTGCGCGAGCTGGGCGTGGCGCTCGGCCTGCCGCATGACATGGTGTACCGCCACCCGTTCCCGGGCCCGGGCCTGGGCGTGCGCATCCTCGGCGAAGTGAAGGCCGAATTCGCCGACCTGCTGCGCCGCGCCGACGCCATCTTCATCGATGAGTTGCGCAACACCCGCGACGAAGACGGCCTGTCGTGGTACGACAAGACCAGCCAGGCCTTTGCCGTGTTCCTGCCGGTGAAGTCGGTGGGCGTGATGGGCGACGGCCGCACCTACGACTACGTGGTGGCGCTGCGTGCAGTGGTGACCAGCGACTTCATGACTGCGCACTGGGCCGAACTGCCGTACAGCCTGCTCGGCCGCGTCTCCAACCGCATCATCAACGAAGTGCGCGGCATCAACCGCGTGGTCTACGATGTGAGCGGCAAGCCGCCGGCCACCATCGAGTGGGAATAAGCCGCTCCCGGTAATCGATGACCGACATGGCCCTGCCTTCGCGCAGGGCTTTTTCTTGCGGTTTTCGTGCCGAACACCCATGCTGCCGGCGCCAATTCACCTTTCTGACTCGACGGCTCCTGTCATAGACTGTTAGGGTAACAGCATGATCAAGTGCTAACGGGGGTGGCGTGATGCCGACCCCGCTCTTTCCGATCCAGTCCGCACCAGGAGGTTCACCATGTCTGAGCAAACTTTTGCCGCCGAAAAGGAACAATTGCTGCAGGATGTCCGTCAGGTACTGTCGAGCACCGAGGACCTGCTCAGTGCTGCCGGCGAGGAAGGGGGAGAGAAGGCTCAGCAACTACGCCAACGCATCGCCGACAAACTGAAGGAAGCCAAGGCACGATTGACCGAGGCCGAACATGTCATGGTCGACAAGGCCAAAGTGGCCTGCAAAGCCACCGATCAATATGTACACGATAACCCATGGAAATCGATCGGCATCGCCGCCGCGCTGGGCTTCCTGCTCGGCATGCTGGTTTCCCGACGTTAACCCAGGCGGCGGCCGATGCAGGAACAGTCCCCTTCTTCTCCGCGCCCCGGCTCTTTGCGCTCCTTGCTGAACGGCTTTGTCGCGTTGGCGCTGACCCGCGCCGAGCTGTTCGGGCTGGAGGCACAGGAGCAGAAAGAGCAACTGCTGCACAATACCCTGATCGGGGTGGCCGCGCTGGTCTGCCTGCTCATCGGCCTCTTGTCAGCGCTGCTGTTCGTGGTGTTGCTCACCCCGCCGGCCTGGCGGGTGGAGTTGCTCGGCCTGCTCACCCTGCTGTTTGCCGCTCTTGGCCTAACCGCCTTGCTACAACTGCAGCGCCGCCTGCGCCGGCAGTCCGCACCGTTTGCCACCACCCTGGCGGAAGTACGCAAGGACTGGGATGTACTGAGCCAACGCGAGTAAGCCATGACCCCGCAACAACGTGCCATCAAGAAAGAGCTGCTGCTGATGAAAGGCGACGCGCTGCGCCTGAAACTGCGCATGGAACTGAAAGCCATGCAGCGGCCGCTGGATCTCGCCGGCGCGGGATGGCAAGCTTGGCGCTCGGTCAGAGGCCTCAGCACGGTGTTCGGTGTGATCGGCAGTGCCATTCCCAGCAAACGCTTGCGCCGGCTATTGCTCAGTGGCGCCCGTGCCTTCCTGCTATGGCAGGCGGCACGCAAGATCTGGACACGGCTCTAAGTTCCCCACCCTTACTACCCAACACGTTCGCACCCTGCACATTGCTTGCACAGAGCACCTCGTGATGCAGGGTCAGCTTGTGCTTTCCTCAGCGGCCTTGCATGGGCTCCACGCGCTTCGCTAGCATACCTGCAGCAGGCACTTGTAGGCCGGACGGGTCAGCTCGTCCAGTGAGGTGGGCAGCGCCAGCTTGTGCTGGGTGAACCAGGCCTTGTCGTAGTTCAGCGTGACGTAGCCGTAATCGACGCTCACCGCGCCCGGCAGGGTCTGCTTCATGCCGACCTGCGGCTCGAAGCCGGCCAGCAGTTCCTTGGATAGCGCAAAGAAACGGTGTGTCAGCACGCGCAACTCGGCGGCGCTGGCCCCATGGCGGCCGCGCTCAACCCCAGCGACAGCGTTTTCTTGAACATGGCATCTCCTTTTGGGAAAGCATCACGGCCCAAAAGCAGAAAGCGGACATGGGGGACAGCATCATCAAGCCCCCCCCTCTCTGGCATGACCCAAATCAGGTTCGTGCAGTCTCTCAGCCGCGACGAATCGCGGCACCCCCTGTGACGAAAAACGGCAGTTTAGCGCCATGCCGAGCGTAGCGGCAGGCAAAACCGACGGCGGAAAGACGGACAAAAAAATGGCCTGAAGGACGAGTCCTTCAGGCGAGGCGTTACACACGTAAAAAAGAGGCCAAACGGGATTACGGGACAGACTCACTCGCGAGAGCTGAAGACCGGGACCGCACAACATCTGATTGCAATTGCCGTGCCAGCCCGCAAACCGGGTTTTTCGAGGCTTTGCACGGGAATTTTTTGCGCAATGCACAACAACAAGGCGCCGCTGCACCGCGACATGGCCAGCCGGCACACCCCCTGCGTGCCTGGCCTGCGTTATGATTACGCCATGGATAGCCAGCCCAACACCAAGAAGACCGCCGCCGTGGCTGCCGAGAAGGCGCCGCCTCCGGCGCCCGAGAGCGAAGCCTACCTCGCCAGTCTGGCCATGCCGCTGGGCGAGACCGTACTGATGCTGTCGCGCGACGGCGTGGCGATCTACGGCATACTGCACCGCAGCCGCGCCATGACCGGCCAGTCCGACTACTTCCGGCTGCAGTTCCGCGGCTTCGCCGTCGCCACCGGCACCCAGTGGCAGCCGTTCAGCGGCGACGACGCGCAATTCCACACCGTGTACAACAGCGCCTGGGTGCGGGCCGACCATCGCAGCCGCTCGGCCACCTTCGGCCCCAAGGGTGGCGTGATGACCAGCGAGACCTTCCGTCACGGCGGGCTGGATACCTTCCTGCTGGCCCAGGTCATCGTCTGGGTCAAGGGCATCTACCCCGATTACGCCGTCAGCCCGGGGCTGGTCACCCTACCCCCCAATTGCAACGAGGACGAACGCCTGCAACGCAACGCCTTCTTCGCCCGCCAGGGCTTTGAGTTCGAATGGCAGGATAGCAACCAGAAGAACGCGTTGTTTTTCAAGGACAAGGTCAACAAGCTGCTCGGGGTGTGGGACAAGGAGCACATCACCGAATTCAGCGGCGAAGCCATGCTGCAGACCATGGCGCAGCAGCAAGAAGCCCGGCAGCAGCTGGAACAGCGCCTGGCCACGCTGGAAGCGCGCCAGCAGACGCTGCAGCAGGCGTTGCAGAAGGAACGCAGCACTGCCCAGATCATGACCGGGGTGGTCATCCTGGTGCTGATCATCGGGCTGTGGGCGGCGCTGTAATCCGCCACCGCGCGGGGGATGGATGAAACAGCTTCATCCCCCCATGAGCAACCCTCGTTTGCCCACGCTGCCACACTCTGGCCTAATACGCCCATCTGCCGTACCCGGCACAAGGAGCGTGCAATGATTCATGGAAAAACCCTGCAGGACTGGTACCAACAGCACCCTCTGCTCGAAAAGCTGGTGGCGCTCGAGGAATGCAGCTGGTTCAACCCGGCAATTACCCCGTTTGACGAGGCCCTGCCCTACGTCGGCCTGACCGAACAGGACGTGACCGAGGCCAGTGCCCGGCTGCAGCGCTTCGCCGCCTACTTCCGTGCCGTGTTCCCGGAAACCCGGCCAGCCGGCGGCCTCCTGGAGTCCCCGCTGCAGGCCATCCCGCGCATGCACCAGGCGCTGTGCCAGCGTTATGACATCCCCCAGACCGGCACGCTGTTGATCAAGCTCGACAGCCACCTGCCAATTTCCGGCTCGATCAAGGCGCGCGGTGGCATCCACGAGGTGCTCAAGTACGCCGAAGACCTGGCCATCGGCGCCGGCCTGCTCCGCCCCGACGACGACTACGCCACGCTCGACAGCGAGGCCTTCCGCGCCTTCTTCGGCCAGTACGCCATCGCTGTCGGCTCAACCGGTAACCTCGGCCTGTCGATCGGTTTGATCGGCGCCAAACTCGGCTTTCGCACCACGGTGCACATGTCGGCGGACGCGCGCAACTGGAAAAAACGCCGGCTGCGCGAGCAAGGCGTCACGGTGGTGGAATA
>JACPUY010000200.1 GCA_016192025.1 Pseudogulbenkiania sp.
CACGGCCCGGCTGTGGGTGCCGAGCATCGGCCGCATGCTGGCCTTCTCCGTGGTGCTGGCGTTTGCCTGCGGTATCGGCGGACTGTTGCTGTCCTACCATTTCGAGTTACCTTCCGGGCCGGCGATTATCCTGCTGGCCGGGCTGTTTTATCTGTTGTCCCTGTTCGTGGCACCGTTGGGCGGGGCCTTGCCCCGTTATATCCGTGCCCGCCATCTCGAGTCGTAAGGAAAAAAATGAAGAAAACCTTGTTGGGTGTTGCCTTGTTGAGTCTGCCGCTGTGGGCCTGGGCCAAGCTGCCGGTGGTGGCCAGTTTCAGTATTGTGGCGGACATGACCCGCGAAATCGGCGGCGATCGGGTCGAAGTGGTGTCGCTGGTCGGGCCGGATCAGGATGCGCACGTGTTCCAGCCGTCGCCTGCCGACGTCAAGCGCCTCGCCGGAGCCAAGGTATTTGTCGTCAATGGTCTGGGCTTCGAAGGCTGGATGGGTCGTCTGACGCGCTCCGCGGCGTTCAAGGGGACGTTGATCGAAACCAGCAAGGGCGTCAAGCCGCTGAGGGCCGAGGAGCATGAGGAAGAAGGGCACGGTCACGAAGGTGGGGGGGTCGACCCGCATGCCTGGCAAGACCCTGTGCGGGTGCAAACCTACATCAAGAACATCGCGGAGGGTTTGACCAAGGCGGACCCCGAAGGGAAGGCCGTTTACCAGCAACGGGCTGCGGAATATGGCCGCAAGGTCAACGAGCTCGACCAATGGGCGGCCAAGGCGTTTGCCGCCGTGCCGGCCGGCCAGCGCAAGGTGCTGACCTCGCATGATGCCTTCGGCTATCTGGGCAAACGCTACGGTATCCAGCTCCTGGCTCCGCAGGGGGTGAGCACCGATACCGAGGCATCGGCCAAGGCCGTGGCCGCGCTGGTGCGGCAGATCAAGAAGGAAAAGGTCAAGGCGATCTTTTTCGAGAACATGACCGACAAGCGTCTGCTCGAACAACTGGCTCGAGAGGCCAAGGTCACCGTCGGGGCGGAGTTGTACGCGGATGCGCTGTCTTCCCCCAAGGGGCCGGCCAGCAGTTATCTGACCCTGTTCCGTTACAACGTGGAAACCATCTTGAAGTCGTTCCGGTAATCATCCAAGGGGGTGTTGCTGCAGCATATGGCTGAGCAACTGGTAGAGCCCCATGCCAACCACGGCCAGTCCGGCAGCCAGCCGCACTGGTCGTTTTTGCAGCCAGCTTTTCAGGGTGCTGGCGAATACCCCCATGGCCAGCAGGTTGGGCAGGGTGCCCAGCGCGAAGGCCAGCATGGCAAGGGCGCCGTGCGCAGCCGATCCGGACGCCAACGCGGTCAGGCTGGCACTGTAGACCAGGCCGCACGGCAACCAGCCCCATAATGCGCCGGCCAACAAGGCCTGGCCAGGGTGGCGCACCGGCAGAAGTGGGGCGAGGAGCGGCTGCAGCCGCCGCCAGACCGGTTTGCCCAGGGCTTCAATACGGGTGACCGCCGGCGAGAGTCCCGCCAGGTAAAGCCCCATGCCGATGATCATCACATTGGCCAGCAGATATAAGGCCAGTTGCAGCGGGCGCAGTTGCAGCAGGGTGAGTCCGGCTTCGGCCAAGCCGCCGAGCAAGGCGCCGATCAATACGTAACTGGCCATCCGTCCGGCGTTGTAGGCGAGCAGGATGAAACCGCGCCGCTGGCCGGGCAGGTTCAAGGACAGGGCGGTGACGATGCCGCCGCACATGCCGATGCAGTGCCCGCCGCCGAGGAGCCCGGTGAGGAACAATACGAGAAAACTGGTTTCTATCATCGACGGGGCCGGAATGGAAAGTCCGATTCTAACAAATTGACCGGGGCCGTGCCGCCGTCGTGGCAGAGTTGCCGTTGGAATATTCTGGACAGCGCTGATTTTATTTTGGCATCCGCTAAGCCGACGAGCTAAAAATCAATAATAAGAAACCGTTGTGGTACTGGTAAAAATTTGTGTTAACAATGGCTCTGTGCGCCAGCGGCTAATCCTTGTCATTTGCCATGCAAAGCGCTGCCGCAAGAACGTTCACGACCATAACAACCAAAAACAGGGTGAGGGACCATCATGGCGAAGAATGTGACTGTCGAGAGGCTTGGGCAATCGGCCATCCTGACCATCAACAATCCTCCGGCCAATCTGTGGACGCTGGAGAGTCTGCGCGAACTCGCGGCGGAGATGGCGGGGATCGAGCAAGACAGCTCGGTTCGCTCGGTCGTCATTACCGGCGAAGGTGACGCCTTCTTCTCGGCGGGGGCCGATCTCAAACAGTTTGCCAGTGGTGACCGGCAACTTGCCGCCGATGTCATTGATGCCTTTGCTGCCGCCTTCAGCGCCATTCGCCGCTTCCGGGGCGTAACGGTCGCCGCTATCAATGGCTATGCCTTGGGAGGGGGGCTGGAGGGTGCGCTGGCCTGGGACGATATGGCGGCTGAGGTCGGTGCTCAACTGGGCTTGCCGGAAACCAAGGTCGGACTGCTGCCCTGTGCGGGCGGTACCAAGGCGTTGACGGACAAGGTCGGCGTTTCCTGGGCCAAGCGGATCATGCTCGGGGGGGAGATACTGCCGGCGGCGAAGGCATTGGCCATCGGTCTGGTCGAGGAGGTGGTCGATCCGGGCCTGTCGAAGATTGTCGCGGTCAGCCTGGCCAACAAGGTGGCACGTCAGGCACCCAACGCCATCCAGGAAGTGCGCAGGCTGATTACCGGCAGTTCATACCATGACATGGATGAGCATCTGATATTGGAAAAGCAGGCCATGCTGCGGCTGATCGGGGAGGAGGAGCAACTGGAGGGCGTCGCCGCGTTCATGGGCAAGAGGACCCCGAAATGGTGCGACGAAGAGTGAGAGTGGTGAGGTAAAGAAAAAAACGGGGCGGATTTCCGCCCCGTTTTGCTGGATAAAGACGGTTTTACTGGATGCTGGCCTTGGCTTTCAGATCGCTGATGAATTTCTCGATCTTGCCCGACATGATGCGCTGTTCCAGTTGCGGGCGAATCTGCTCGACCGGCGGAGCCGCCTCGGCGCGGACATCGTCCAGCTTGATGACGTGCCAGCCAAACTCGGTCTTGACCGGCTCCGAGGTGACCTGGCCCTTGGCCAGCTTGGTCATGGCTTCGGAGAACGGGGCCACGAAGTTGCTGGCTTCGCTCCAGCCGAGATCGCCGCCGTTGTTCTTGCTGCCTGGGTCGATCGACTTTTCCTTGGCCAGCTGATCGAACGCCTTGCCCTTGCGCAGGGCGTCGATGACTGCCTTGGCTTCCGCCTCGGTGGGGACCAGGATGTGGCGGGCGTGGTAGCTCTTCTTCTCCGGGAACTGGGACTTGATCTTGTCGTATTCGGCGCGCAACTGGGCGTCGCTCACCGGGTTGCTGCGCTGGAAGTCCTTGATCAGGCGGCTGGCCAGCGCCATGGTCTGCATGTTTTCCAGCTCGGCCCGGTATTCAGGCGACTTGTCGAGGCCTTTCTTCACAGCTGCCTGGCGCAGGATTTCGGCAGTAATCAGCTGGTCGCGCGCCGAGGTCTGCATGTCCGGGGTCGCCGGCTGGCCTTGTGCTTCCATCATGCGGACGACAGCGTCGATGCGGGACTGGGAGATGGTCGTCCCGTTCACGACCGGAGGCTGCGCCGCCATGGCGGCGGTCGACAGCACGGCAGCGGTCAGGGTGCTAAGCAGCAGGGTTTTGCGCATGTTGGATGGTATCCTGTGTAGTTCTCGATTTACTGGATTTTGGCCTTGGAGCGAAGCTCGCCAACGGCCTTGGCCACGTCTTCTTGCTGAATCTGACGGGCAATCTGGGCTTTGACCTCGTTCAACGGGGGCAGTTTGGCATCACGGATGTCCTCGATCTTGAACACGTGCCAGCCCAGGCCGGATTTGAACGGCTGGCTGCTGCTCTGGCCCTTGCCCAGACTCTTCAGGGCTTCGGCCAACTTAGGCTCCATGCGGCTCAGATTACCCCAGCCCATGTCACCACCGCTCTGCTTGGCGGCCGGGTCTTTGGAGAGGGTCTTGGCCAGATCTTCGAATTTCTTGCCTTTCTTCAGGTCGGCGATCACCTTGCTGGCCTCGGCTTCGCTGGCCACCATGATCTGGCGGGCGTGCACTTCCTTGCTGCCGGCCTGCTGGGTGGCGAGCTGGTCGTAGCGGGCCTTGATCTTGGCGTCGGTGACTGGGCTCTGTTTGAGGATGTCGGCAAACAGCGCATCACGCAGCATCTCTTCGCGCACGTTTTGCAGGCGTTCGACGAAATCCGGCTGCTTTTCCAGCCCGCGGCGAGCGGCTTCCTGCAGGATCAGCTGCTTGTTGATCAGGTTTTCCTTGATTTGCTCGCGCAACTCAGGAGTGTCCTGCACTTTGCCATTGTTGTTCTTGCTCAGTGCGCTGACGGCCTCATCGACCTCTTTCTTGTCGATCGCGACGCCGTTGACGGTGGCAACCGCTTGCGCGGTGGCGATGCTGGGCAGGCCGATGGCGGCAACGAGCAGCAGGGCGGCTAGGCGGGAATGTCGCATGGTAATCCTTGTCGGTGATGTCAGATTTCGTTCGGAGCGATGGCCTTGATGGCCAGGGCGTGGATGCCACTTGGCATCAGGTCGCCCAGCGCGTCGTACACGAGTTGGTGACGCTTGACCCGGTTCAGACCCTCAAAGCGGGGGCTGACGATGGTCAGGTTGTAGTGTCCGCCGCCGGAGCGGGCGCCGGCATGGCCGGCGTGGGCGGCACTGTCGTCTTCGATGTCGAGATGTTCGGGCTGCAGGCTGGACAGGCGGTCTCGCATCCGTTGTGGGATGTCGTTCATACCGGGAGCACCTTGCGGAACGGCTTGACCTCGACATGGGCGTAAACGCCGGCAGCAACGTATGGGTCGGCATCCGCCCAGTCACGGGCCTCGTCCAGTGAAGCGAACTCGGCCACGATCAGGCTGCCACTGAAACCGGCAGGGCCCGGGTCCGGCGAGTCGATGGCCGGAAACGGTCCGGCCAGCACCAAGCGGCCCTGGTCTTGCAGGGCTTGCAGACGCGCCAGATGAGCCGGACGGGAGGCAAGGCGGTTTTCCAGAGAGCTTGGCTGGTCCTGGCCGATGATGGCGTACAGCATTACTTTTTTTCCTCTAGATACTTGGAGAGAAACAGGCTTTGGGCAATGACGAAGGCGAACATCAGGCCAAGTCCACCGAACAGCTTGAAATTGACCCAGGTGTTTTCACTGAAGTGGTAAGCCACGAACAGGTTGAGCGCGCCCATCAGGGCAAAAAAAGCCACCCATGCATAATTGAGTTTGCGCCACACCGTTGCCGGCAGTTCCATCTGCTGCCCGACCAGAGTTCTGATGCCGTTCTTGCCGGCAAGTTCCCCGATCAGCAGGCCTGCTCCCATGATCCAGTAGAGAACGGTGGGCTTCCACATGATGAAATGCTTATCGTGCAGCAGCAGGGTGGCGCCACCTAGTATCACGATCAGCCCCAGGCTGACCCATTGCATGGTTTCCACCTTGCGGTGCCGCAGCCAGGCGCTGGCGACTTGCAGCACGGTGGCGGCAATGGCGACGGACGTGGCGATGAACATGTCCCTGCTGAACCAGTAGGCACCGAAGAACAGCAGGACGGGAAAGAGGTCTGACAGAAATTTCATGCGGACGATTATGGGGTCAGGTTGGCCGCAATACAAGCCGCGGCCGGTGTGTACGTTAGCGCGGGGCTTGTTTGATGATGCTCATGGCGGTGGCTACCAGCCCTCCGACGTCAGCGACGTTGCCCGGCAAAATCACGGTATTGTTCTCCTTGGCCAGCTTGCTGAAGGCGTTGACATACTGTTCCGCCACTTTGAGGTTGACCGCTTCGATGCCGCCGTCGGTCTTGATCGCTTCGGCGACCCGCTTGACGGCCTCGGCGGTGGCGGTGGCGACCAGGCGCAGGGCCTCGGCTTCACCGAGCGCCTTGTTGATGGCCGCTTGTTTTTCCCCTTCGGACTGGTTGATGGTGGCCTGCATTTCGCCCTGGGACTGCTGGATGGCCGCTTCGCGGGTGCCGGAGGCGATGTTGATCTGCTCCATCTTGCGCCCTTCGGACGAGGCGATCAGCGCCCGCTTTTCCCGTTCGGCGGTGATCTGTGCCTGCATCGCATGCAGGATGTCCTGCGGTGGAACCAGGTCCTTGATCTCGTAGCGCAGCACCTTGACCCCCCAGGAAAAGGCGGCTTCGTCCAGCGCCGCGACCACGGCACGGTTGATCTCGTCGCGTTCTTCGAAGGTCTTGTCCAGTTCCATCTTGCCGATCACCGAACGCAGCGTGGTCTGCGCCAGCTGGGTGATCGCCAGGATGTAGTCGCTGGAGCCATACGAGGCGCGCTGCGGGTCGGTGACCTGAAAGTACAGGATGCCGTCGACCTTGAGTTGGGTGTTGTCGCGGGTAATGCAGATCTGGCTGGGGACGTCGAGCGGGATTTCCTTGAGGATGTGCTTGTAGGCGACGCGGTCGACGAAGGGCACGACGATGCTGAGTCCCGGCTGTAAGGTGCCATGGTAGCGGCCGAGCCGTTCAATCACGTAAGCATGCTGCTGCGGTACGACCTTGATCGATTTGAGGACGAAGATCACCACGGCAATGAAGAGGATGAGCGCCAGTTCCATTAGTGTTGTCCTGGAGGGGTGGAGGAAATCTTGAGCCGGCCGCCATCGCTGCCGGAGATGTAGCCGGTCTGGCCGCTGGCCAGGGTTTTGTCGAGCAGCTCGGCATCCCATTCGGTGCCGCGGTAGTGAACACGGGCCAGACCGTTGTCGGCGAGACTCACGATGCGTACCGGCTGGCCGAAGTCGGGTTCGCGGCGTGGCTGGCGCGGGCTCGCATGGCGTTTTTTCCAGCGAGTCACCAGCCACCACCCGAAGATGCCGGTCAGGCTGGCGACTGCCAGTTCGGCGACGGCGCCCAGCCCGCTCAGTGCAGCCAGTCCTCCGCCGGCCAGCGCCAGGGAGACCACCAGCAGGTAGAACGTGCCGGTGAGGAATTCGGCGATCAGGGCGACCACGGCGCAGACGAACCAAAGGGTCGGAGTCATCAGCAGGGCACCTTTCCGGACATGATGGATGGGTCATTGTCTATCTCGCATGGCTGTCATGACAAGTGCGAGAGGGCGGCAGGCCGGACAGGCCATCTGGCTTGTACGCCATTTGTGCTCAATC
>JACPUY010000239.1 GCA_016192025.1 Pseudogulbenkiania sp.
AGCGGTCTTCGGCCACCACGTTCTCCGAAATCAGGATCGGGTCCTCGAAGTTATAGCCGTTCCACGGCATGAAGGCGATGGTCATGTTCTGACCCAGCGCCAGTTCGCCCAGGTCGGTCGAGGCACCGTCGGCCACCACGTCGCCGCGGGCGATCTTGTCGCCCATCTTCACCACCGGGCGCTGGTTGATGTTGGTGTTCTGGTTGGAACGGGTGAACTTGGTCAGGTTGTAGATATCCACACCGACTTCACCGGCCAGCGCCTCTTCGTCGTTGACGCGCACTACGATACGGTTGGCATCGACGTAGTCGACCACACCGCCGCGACGCGCAATCACGGTGGTGCCGGAGTCGACTGCCACCGAGCGTTCGATGCCGGTACCGACGAACGGTTTTTCCGGACGCAGGCACGGTACGGCCTGACGCTGCATGTTGGCGCCCATCAAGGCGCGGTTGGCATCGTCATGCTCCAGGAACGGAATCAGCGAGGCGGCGACGGACACCACTTGGCCGGTGGCCACGTCCATGTACTGCACGCGGTCCGGCGTGGCCAGAATGGTTTCACCCTTCTCGCGGCAGGTCACCAGTTCGTCAATCAGCGTGCCGTCTTCGTCCAGCTCGGCGTTGGCCTGGGCGATGACATAACGGCCTTCCTCGATCGCCGACAGGTAATCGATCTCCATCGTCACCTTGCCGTCGATCACCTTGCGGTACGGCGTTTCCAGGAAGCCGAACTCGTTGGTACGGGCGTACACCGACAGCGAGTTGATCAGACCGATGTTCGGACCTTCCGGCGTTTCGATCGGACACACGCGGCCGTAGTGGGTCGGGTGCACGTCGCGCACTTCGAAGCCGGCGCGTTCGCGCGTCAGACCGCCCGGGCCCAGGGCCGAGACACGGCGCTTGTGGGTGATTTCCGACAGCGGGTTGGTCTGGTCCATGAACTGCGACAGCTGGCTCGAACCGAAGAATTCCTTGATCGCGGCGCTGACCGGCTTGGCGTTGATCAGGTCGTGCGGCATCAGGTTGTCGGACTCGGCCTGGTTCAGGCGTTCCTTGACCGCACGCTCGACGCGCACCAGACCGGCGCGGAACTGGTTCTCGGCCAATTCGCCCACCGAACGCACACGGCGGTTACCCAGGTGATCGATATCGTCCACCTCGCCACGGCCGTTCTTCAGTTCGCACAGGATGGCGATCACCGACACGATGTCTTCGGTGGTCAGCGTGGCGTCGGCCACGTCGCGGCGCTCGGCGAACTTCTCGCCGATCAGCGTCTTGAACCACTCCGGGGTCTTGTCGTCGAACTTGTACTGATAGGTGCGGGTGTTGAACTTCATCCGGCCCACGCGCGACAGATCGTAGGTGTCCGGGCTGAAGAACAGGCGCTGGAACAACTGCTCGACGGCATCTTCGGTCGGCGGTTCACCCGGGCGCATCATGCGGTAGATCGCCACGCGCGCCTGCAGCCGATCCTGAATGTCGTCCACGCGCAAGGTCTGCGCGATGTAGGAGCCCTGGTCCAGGTCGTTGGTGAACAGCACGTCGACCTGCGGAATCTCGGCCAGCGCCAGCTTGGCCAGGATCTCTTCGCTGATTTCCTCGTTGGCACGGGCAATCACTTCGCCGCTGTCGGTGTTCACCACGGCGCGCGCCAGCATCTTGCCCAGCAGCGCGTCGGACGGCACTTCGATACGGTCAAGATTGGCCGCAACGATGTCGCGGATGTGCTTGACGGTGATGCGCTTGTCCTTGGCGACGATCAGCTTGCCGTCCGGAGCCACGATGTCAAACTTGGCCACTTCGCCCTTCAGGCGCTCGGCTACCACCTTCAGGAACACACCGTCATTACCCAAGAAGAAGGTATCGGTGTTGTAGAACTCGGCCAGGATCTGCTCTTCGCTGTAGCCCAGCGCTTTCAAGAGGATGGTGACCGGCATCTTGCGGCGACGGTCGATCCGGAAGTACAAATGGTCTTTCGGGTCGAACTCGAAGTCGAGCCAGGAGCCGCGGTAGGGAATCACGCGCGCCGAGAACAGCAGCTTGCCCGAGGAATGGGTCTTGCCGCGGTCGTGCTCGAAGAACACGCCCGGGGAGCGGTGCAGCTGGGAAACGATAACCCGCTCGGTCCCGTTGATGATGAAGGAGCCGTTGGTGGTCATGAGCGGGATTTCGCCCATGTAAACTTCATTCTCGCGCACCTCCTTGACCACCGGTTTGGAGGACTCCTTGTCCAGGATGGTCAGGCGGATACGCGCGCGCAACGGCGACGCATAGGTAATGCCGCGCAGCTGGCATTCCTGAACATCAAACGGGGGCTCACCAAGAATATAGTGCGCGAAATCCAGGCGGGCATAGCCGTTGTGGCTGACGATCGGGAAAATCGAATTGAATGCCGCCTGCAGCCCAGCCTCCTTGCGCTGGTCGATAGGCACGCCCAGCTGGAGGAATTCGGTATACGAATCGATCTGGGTCGCCAACAGGAATGGGACATCGAGAACACTGTCGCGTTTCGCAAAGCTTTTACGAATACGCTTCTTCTCAGTAAACGAATAACTCATAGAGTCTCCATCGAGGTGGGGTGGCGCAAGAAATCAAAAGTCAGCAGCCACGCACGCATTGATTGCTGGCTTTTACTTTCTTCGTGTCGGCCAATCACAAGCGCAATAAGGCTGGCGGATTTCTCCGCCAGCCTCACTCATCTTCCGGTCAGGAAGATTACTTCACTTCAGCCTTGGCACCGGCGTCGGTCAGCTGCTTCAGCACGTCTTCGGCTTCAGCCTTGGAAACGCCTTCCTTCACAGCCTTCGGAGCGCCGTCTACCAGATCCTTGGCTTCTTTCAGGCCCAGACCGGTAATAGCACGTACAACCTTGATCACGTTAACCTTGTTGTCGCCAGCGGCGGACAGGATCACGTCGAACTCGGTCTTCTCTTCAACGGCAGCAGCAGCAGCCGGGCCAGCAACGGCAACGGCAGCAGCGGATACGCCGAACTTCTCTTCGAACGCCTTAACCAGGTCGTTCAGTTCCATTACGGTCAGGGCGCCAACGGCCTCGAGGATGTCTTCTTTGGTAATTGCCATGTGAAATTCTCCTGAATTCGGAATAAGTCAGATTGATTAAGCCGCCTCGGCTTGCTTCTTCTCGGCAAGGGCAGCCAGGCCGCGGGCGAAGCCGGCCATCGGAGCTTGCAGAACGTAGAGAAGCTTGCTGAGCAGTTCTTCGCGGCTCGGGATCGAAGCCAGCTCAGCAACCTGAGCGGCGTCCAGCACCTTGCCATCGTAAGAACCTGCTTTGATGACGATCTTGTCATCTTGCTTGGCGAACTGTTGCAGCACCTTGGCAGCAGCAACCGGGTCAGCCGAAATACCGTATACGAGCGGACCGACCATCTGGTCAGCCAGGCCCGCAAACGCGGTGTCGGCCACGGCGCGACGCACCAGCGTGTTCTTCAGAACGCGCAGATACACACCGTTCTCACGTGCTTTCGCACGGAGTTGGGTCATGCTACCAACCTCGATGCCACGATATTCGGCGATAACGAGGGTCTGGGCATCTACCAGTTGGGCAGATACTTCGGCCACTACCGCCTTTTTATCTTCAAGATTGAGACTCAAGGTCTAGCTCCTAGTCTGAAATGAAGCGGCGAACCGCTCCGCTTTGCAGCGGCGACCTGTTCAGGAGACACAGCAGAACTATCCGATGGTGCCCATGGGCGGAATTGAACCGCCGACCTCTCCCTTACCAAGGGAGTGCTCTACCCCTGAGCTACATGGGCCCGCAAGACGTTTTGACAGCCTTCTATTCGGGCACACCGTCTGCGTAGGATGTCTTGCGATGATTAAGCCTTGCGGCTCCTACGGTCTTTGACAATCCGGCGAGCGAAACGTCCGCCGGCCCAAAGTCTTGGCAAGCCCAGAGAGCTTGCCGCAACGTCAACTCAAGCGTTGACGCTGCTGGTATCGACGCGAACACCGATACCCATGGTGCTGGATACGGCGATCTTGCGCAGGTACAGGCCCTTGGAGGCAGCCGGCTTGGCTTTCACCAGGGCATCCACCAGAGCAGACAGGTTTTCACGCAGGGCTTCGGCTTCGAAAGAAGCACGGCCGATGGTGGCGTGAATGATACCGGCCTTGTCGGTACGGTACTGAACCTGACCGGCCTTGGCGTTCTTCACGGCCTCGGCGACGTTCGGGGTCACCGTACCCACTTTCGGGTTCGGCATCAGGCCGCGCGGGCCGAGGATCTGACCCAGTTGACCAACCACGCGCATCGCATCCGGGGAAGCGATAACAACGTCGAAGTTCAGCTGACCAGCCTTGATTTGCTCGGCCAGATCGTCGAAACCGACGATTTCAGCACCGGCAGCCTTGGCGGCTTCGGCGTTGGCGCCTTGGGCAAATACGGCAACACGAACCGACTTGCCGGTACCGCGCGGCAGCACGACGGAACCACGCACGACCTGGTCGGATTTACGCGGATCAACGCCCAGATTGACGGCGATATCGATCGACTCGTCAAACTTGGCGGTAGCCGCTTCTTTCACGAGTGCCAGCGCTTCATCAACAGCGTACAGCTTGTTGGCGTCAACCTTGGCGTTCAGAGCTTTCAGGCGCTTGGAAACCTTAGCCATTACACACCCTCCACTTTCAGACCCATGGAACGAGCGGAACCGGCGATGGTGCGCACGGCAGCATCCAGATCGGCAGCAGTCAGGTCCGGGGACTTGGTCTTGGCGATCTCTTCCAGCTGGGCGCGGGTGACGGTACCCACCTTGTCGGTATGCGGCTTCGGGCTACCCTTCTGGATACCAGCCGCTTTCTTCAGCAGGATGGTGGCCGGCGGGGTCTTCATCACGAAGGTGAAGGACTTGTCCGCGTAGGCGGTGATCACCACCGGAATCGGCAGACCCGGCTCGACGCCCTGAGTCTGGGCGTTGAACGCCTTGCAGAATTCCATGATGTTCAGACCACGCTGACCCAATGCCGGGCCGATCGGCGGCGACGGGTTGGCTTTACCAGCGGGCACTTGCAGCTTGATGTAGCCGACAATTTTCTTTGCCACGATTTAGCTCCTAATATGGGTAGTAGCGCAGGCGGGCAGCCTGCTTCCCAGACGAAAGGGCATGATTATACATGCCCCAGAAAATTCTGCCAAGTAGCGATTACAGCTTTTCTACCTGATTGAAATCCAGCTCCACCGGGGTCTCGCGACCGAAAATCTGTACCGAGACGCGGATCTTGTTGCGCTCGTAATTCACTTCGTCCACCGAACCGTTGAAGTCGTTGAACGGGCCGTCAATCACGCGCACCCTCTCGCCCACTTCGAACAGCACTTTCGGCTTCGGCTTCTCGATCCCCTCCTGCATCTGCTGCATGATGGACTCGACTTCCTTCTTGGAAATCGGAGCCGGACGGTTGGCCGTACCACCAACAAAGCCGGTCACTTTCGGCGTACTCTTTACCAGATGCCAGGTTTCGTCGGTCATTTCCATTTCGACCAGCACGTAACCCGGGAAGAATTTGCGCTCGGAAATCGACTTGCGGCCATTTTTCACGTCGACCACTTCCTCGACCGGCACCAGCACCTGGCCAAACAGGTCAGCCACATCGGAACGCTCGATGCGCTCGCGCAGCGCCTTCTGCACGCTTTTTTCAAAACCGGAATAGGCGTGCACCACATACCAACGCTTAGCCATCATTAACCTCGACCGAGAAGAACGTCATAGAACAGCCAGGACAACCCCGAGTCGACCAGCCACATGAACAATGCCAGGATCAATACGAACACGAACACCAGGCCCGTCATCTGAAGGGCTTCCTTGCGCGTCGGCCAGACCACCTTACGCCCTTCCACCACCGATTCCTGGGCGTAGCCAACGAAGGCCTTGCCGGTCGCCGACGTCCACACCACGGCCGCCGCCGCCGCCAGGCTGACGACGAAAGCCAGCACACGCAGCACGCCCTGGGCTTCGGGGATCATGTAAAAGCCTGCGATGCCAGCAGCGACGATCAGCCCTGCCAGCGTCAGCTTGATTTTGTCTTGCATTTCCATGTGCGGGATTTTCTCTGCGTGAATGCGACAAAAGACCAACCGGCGCGCAAGCGCCGGCTGGTCTTAATTGGCAGGCCAGGAGGGTCTCGAACCCCCAACCCTCGGTTTTGGAGACCGATACTCTACCAATTGAGCTACTGGCCTAAAACCTTTTCAGATCAAGCAATGATCTTGGCAACAACACCGGCGCCGACAGTACGGCCACCTTCGCGGATGGCGAAGCGCAGACCTTCTTCCATGGCGATCGGAGCGATCAGTTCCACGGTGATGGCCACGTTATCACCCGGCATAACCATTTCCACGCCCTCGGCCAGGCTTACCGCACCGGTCACATCGGTGGTACGGAAGTAGAACTGCGGACGGTAGTTGGCGAAGAACGGGGTGTGACGACCGCCTTCTTCTTTCGACAGCACGTACACTTCTGCCGAGAAC
>JACPUY010000215.1 GCA_016192025.1 Pseudogulbenkiania sp.
CCGCCAGCTGCTTGAGGCGAATCGCCGCGCTCAGGCCGGAAGGCCCGCCGCCGACGATCACCACGTCGTATTCCATGTATTCGCGCGCGCTCATCGCCCCCTCCTCAGAACGCGGACTCGTCGAGCGCCAGCGTGGCGCGCGCACCGTGCCGGACCACGTGGGCGTGCGTCAGCGCCCGCGGCAGGATGTGTTCGGCGTAGAACAGCGCGGTGTCGATCTTGGCGCGGTAGAACGCGGCGGATTCGCCGGCCGCGATCCTGGCTTGGGCAGCGGTGGCGGCGCGTGCCATCTGCCAGCCGCCGCACACGGTGCCGAGCAGCATCAGGTAGGGCACCGCGCCGGCGAAGGCTTGGCGCGGGTCGGTGGCGGCGACGTCGATCAGATGGCGGGCCGCCGTTTCCAGCGCCTTGATGCCGACCTCCAGCGCTGCGCCAAGCTGGCGGAACGCCTCGTCATCCAGCGCACCGACCCGCTCGGCGTCCGTGCGCATCTCCTCGACCAGCGCCAACAGCGTCTTGCCCTGTTCGCGCACGGTCTTGCGACCGAGCAGATCGTTGGCCTGGATGCCGGTGGTGCCCTCGTAGATGGTGGTGATGCGGGCATCGCGCAGGTGCTGGCTGGCGCCGGTCTCCTCGATGAAGCCCATGCCGCCGTGCACCTGCACGCCGAGCGAGGTGACTTCCTGGGCGGTTTCGGTACACCAGCCCTTGACCACCGGCGTCAGCAGGTCGACGCGGGCCTGATAGCGCGCCCGCTCGACCGGATCGGGATGGCGAGCCGCCTGATCCATGTCGGCCGCGGTGACGTAGGCCAGCGCCCGCATCGCCTCGGTCTGCGATTTCATGGTCAGCAGCATGCGCCGCACGTCGGGGTGACGGATGATCGGGCCCGCCATCTCGTGACCGAGCGCCCTGCCCTGCACCCGCTCGCGGGCGTAGTCGCGCGCCTGCTGGTAGGCGCGTTCGGAGATGGCCACCCCCTCCAGCCCGACCGCAAGCCGCGCGTGGTTCATCATGGTGAACATGTATTCCAAGCCGTGGTTCGCTTCTCCTACCAGGTAACCGATCGCGCCCTGGCTCTCGCCGAAGGCGAGCACCGCGGTCGGGCTGGCGTGGATGCCCAGCTTGTGCTCCAGCGACACGCACTGGACGTCGTTGCGCGCGCCGAGCGTGCCGTCCGGGTTGAGCAGGTACTTGGGCACGACGAACAGCGAGATGCCCTTCACCCCCTCGGGCGCATCGGGCAGACGCGCCAGTACCAGGTGCACGATATTGTCGGTGATGTCGTGCTCGCCCCAAGTGATGAAGATCTTGCTGCCGAAGATACGGTAGTGGTCCCCTTCCGGCATGGCCTTGCTGCGCACCGCCGACAGGTCGGAGCCGGCCTGCGGCTCGGTCAGATTCATGGTGCCGGTCCACTCGCCCGACACCAGCTTGGCGAGGTAGGCGTTCTGCTGTTCGGGTGTGCCATGGTGCAGCAGCGCCTCGAGCGCGCCCTGCGTCAGCATCGGACAGAGCGAGAAGGCCAGGGAGGCGGATTTCCACATCTCGGTCACCGGCTTGGCCAAAAGCTGCGGCAGGCCCTGCCCACCGAATTCGGCCGGCGACGAGATGCCGCCCCAGCCGGCCTCGACGAACTGCCGGTAGGCCTCGGCAAAGCCGGTCGGCACCACCACCCGCCCTTCGACCAGCCGGCTGCCTTCACGGTCACCGACCACGTTGAGCGGCGCGATCACTTCGCCGGCGAAACGGCCTGCTTCGTCCAGCACGGCTTCCGCCAGTTCGGCGCCGGCGTCTTCCCACCCCGGCAGCGCGCCCACTTCGGCTAAGCCGGCCAGTTCATTCATTACAAACAGCATGTCCCGCACCGGGGCAACATAGTTACTCATTTACCAGCCTCCTGTGGCGGTCATTGGCCGAGCGCGGAGATCAACTCCGGCACCGCCTGGAAAAGATCGGCAGCCAGGCCGTAATCGGCGACCTGGAAAATCGGCGCTTCCGGGTCCTTGTTGATCGCCACGACCACTTTGGAACCCTTCATGCCGGCCAGGTGCTGGATGGCGCCGGAAATGCCGACCGCGATGTACAGCTGCGGGGCAACGATCTTGCCGGTCTGCCCCACTTGGTAGTCATTGGGCACGAAGCCCGAATCCACCGCGGCACGCGAGGCGCCGATGGCGGCGCCGAGCCGGTCGGCCAGCGTCTCCAGCAATTTGAAGTTCTCCCCGCTCTGCAGGCCGCGCCCGCCGGATACCACGATCTTGGCCTCGGTGAGTTCGGGGCGGGCCGAATGGGTCAGCTCCCGCGCCAGCAGCCGAGACAGACCGAGGTCGGGGCCAGGGGCGATGGTCTCGATCGGCGCCGCACCGCCCTGGCCGACCGCCTCGAACGCCGTCGCCCGCACCGTGATCACCTTGATCGGGTCGTCCGAGCGGACCGTGGCGAGCACGTTGCCGGCAAACATGGGACGCACGAAGGTATCCGGTGCCAGCACGTCCATGATGTCGGAAACCTGTCCCACGTCCAGCAGCGCGGCGACGCGCGGCAGAACGTTCTTGCCGAAGGTGGTCGCCGCAGCGAGCAGGTGCGAATAGGCACGGGCATGGGAGACGATCAGCGCGGCCAGGTTTTCGGCCACCCCTCCCTGGTAATGGCGCGCATCCGCCATCAGCACCTTGTCGACGCCGTGCTGGCGTGCCGCCTGTTCGGCGGCGGCGGAGCAGGCGCAACCGGCGACCAGCACATGGATTTCGGTCCCCAGCCGCCGGGCGGCGGCGATGGCGTTGGCCGTCGCACTCTTGAGCGAGACGTTGTCGTGTTCAGCGATAATCAGGGCCGTCATTCAGATCACCTTTGCCTCGTTCTTGAGTTTGGCCAGCAGCTCCGCCACGTCGGCCACCATCACCCCGGCGCTGCGCACCGGTGGCTCGGCGAGGCGCAGCGTTGCCAGCCGGGGCCTGATCTCCACCCCCAGTTCACCCACCGTCACCTTGTCCAGCGGCTTTTTCTTGGCCTTCATGATGTTCGGCAAGGTGGTATAGCGCGGACTGTTGAGGCGCAGATCGGTGGTGACCACGGCCGGCAGCGTGACGGCGACGACCTCCAGCCCGCCATCAATTTCCCGCGTCACCGTCGCACTCCCGGCGGCGATCTCCAGCTTCGAGGCGAAGGTGGCCTGCGGCCAGCCCAGCAAGCCGGCCAGCATCTGCCCGGTCTGGTTGGCGTCGCCGTCGGTCGACTGCTTGCCACAGATCACCAGCTGCGGCTGCTCCCGAGCCACGATGGCCCGCAGCAGCTTGGCGATGGTCAAGGGTTCCAGCTCCGCCTCGGCCTGAATCAGCAGGGCACGATCCGCGCCCATCGCCAAGGCCGCGCGCAATACCTCCTGGCAGGTGTCGGGGCCGATGGAAACCGCCACGATCTCGCTGGCGAGGCCGGCCTCCTTCAGCCGGGCCGCCTCTTCCATCGCGATCTCGTCGAACGGGTTCATCGCCATCTTCACGTTGTCGGTGTCCACCCCGCTGCCGTCGCTCCTGAGGCGCACCTTGACATTCGCATCCACGACCCGTTTTACGGGCACCACTATCTTCATTTCTTCACTCCTGAAACCTGGGTCGTCATTCGATGGCGGAAGACGATTTCATTTCCTGACGCAGCAGGAATTTCTGAATCTTGCCGGTGGACGTTTTCGGGATCGGACCGAACACCACCTGCTTGGGCGCCTTGAAGTGCGCCAGATGGATACGGCAGTAGTCGATGATGTCGCGCTCGGAGGCGGTGGCGCCGTCCTTGAGCTCGACGAAGGCGCACGTTACCTCGCCCCACTTGCTATCCGGCTTGGCCACCACGGCGGCGCTGAGCACGGCCGGATGGCGGTACAGCACGTCTTCGACTTCCAGCGAGGAGATGTTCTCGCCGCCGGAAATGATGATGTCCTTGGCGCGGTCCTTGATCTTGACGTAACCATCCGGCTGCAGCACGGCAAGGTCGCCGGTGTGGAACCAGCCGCCAGCAAAGGCTTCGGCCGTGGCGGCGGGGTTCTTGAGATAGCCCTTCATGACCAGGTTGCCGCGGAACATGATCTCGCCCATGGTGGTGCCATCGGCCGGCACCGGCTGCATGGTTTCGGGGTTCATCACCGTCATACCCTCCTGCATCGAGTAGCGCACCCCCTGCCGGCCATTGCGCTCGGTGCGCTCGGCCAGGCTCAGCGACCCCCACTCCGGCTGCTTGGCGCACACCCCGGCCGGGCCGTAGGTCTCGGTGAGGCCGTAGACATGGGTGATGTTGAATCCCAGCCGCTGCATGCCTTCGATGACCGCTGCCGGCGGCGCCGCGCCGGCGATCAGGCAGCTCACCTCGTGCTCGATACCCTGCCCGCATTCGTCGGCCACGTTGATCAGCATGTTGTGCACGATCGGCGCCGCACAGTAATGCGTCACCTGGTATTGCTTGATCAGGGCGAAGATCTGCTTGGGCTCGACACGGCGCAGGAACACATTGGTGCCGGCATTGGCCGCCATGGCCCACGGGAAACACCAGCCGTTGCAATGAAACATCGGCAGCGTCCACAAATAGACCGCGTGGCGCGGCACGCCCCATTCGAACAGGTTGCACACCGCGTTCAGGTAGGCACCACGATGGTGGTAGACCACGCCCTTGGGGTTGCCGGTGGTGCCCGAGGTGTAGTTCAGGCTGATGGCGTCCCATTCGTCGGCCGGCAGCGTCCAGGCGAACGCCGGATCGCCCTCTTGCAACAGCGCCTCGTAGTCCATCTCCCCCAGCAACTCGCCGCCGACAAACAGCGGATCGTCCACGTCGATCACCAGCGGCTTCATCTCCAGCAGCGCGAGCGCCTTGGCGACCGGCTCCGAAAACTCCCGGTCGGTAATCAGTACCTTGGCTTCGCCGTGGCGCAGCATGAAGGCGAGGGAGTCCGCGTCCAGACGGGTGTTTAGGGTATTCAGCACCGCCCCGCACATCGGCACGCCGAAATGGCATTCGAACATCGCCGGGATGTTCGGCAGCATGACCGCGACGGTATCGCCGGCGCCGACTCCCCTGCGTTGCAAGGCCGAGGCCAGGCGCCGACAGCGCTGGTAGACCTGGCGCCAGGTCAGCTGCCAATCGCCATGGATGGCAGCGATGCGCTCCGGATACACCGTGGCGCTGCGCTCCAGAAACGTCAGCGGGGATAGCGGGACATAGTTGGCCGGTCCCTTGTCGAGGCCAATGCCGTACGGATTGGTAGAGTTCACTGCAACCTCCTCCTCAAATGCACTTATACATACATGTAGTAGGGCGTCATGGCGGCGCTGCTCACGTCGGGCAATGCCAAGCCTGGCGCCTGGGTTCGGCGGGCGTTCTCTGTATGGTGGGGGAGAAGGTTTACTGAACTTTTCGGGAAATGTAGCGAATTGTAACGACGGCCCGTTTGAGCACGGTAAGGTGCCTGACCCATGGCACAATATGGTGTCAGCCATTGTTTGATGAGGTCGCCATGGATTCGGGGAAGTCAACGCCCACTCACGATGAGGAGGGATTCACCGCCGCACTGGAGCGCCATGAGCTGCTCCATGCCGGGCTGGATCTGATCGATCAGGGTCTGACCGTGTTCGATGCGGATCTGCGCCTGGTGGCGTGGAACCAGGCCTTTCTGGATCTGCTCGATTTCCCGGAACAGATCGCCCGGATAGGCACCCCGTTTGAAGCCTTCATCCGTTACAACGCCGAACGCGGCGAGTACGGCCCGGGCGACATCGAACAACTCGTTGCCGAACGGGTCGCGGTGGCGCGCCAATTCCTTGCGCACACCCTGGAACGGGTGCGTCCGGACGGACGGATACTGAAAATCCACGGTGTGCCGCTGCCCGGCAAGGGCTTCATTTCCATCTATACCGACATCAGTACCCAGCGCAATTACGAGCGGCTGATCGAAAACGAGAATGCCGAACTCGATCGCCGGGTGCGGGAACGTACCGCCGAACTGGAAGGAGCCAACGCCGGCCTGCGCAAGGCCAAGGCCAACCTCGATCTGGTCGCCGCCGACCTGCGTCTGAGCGAAGCGCGGCTGCGGCTGATCACCGACACGGTCCCGGCGTTCATCGCCTACATCGACAGGCATCTGGTCTATCGCTTTGCCAACAAGGGCTACGCCGACTGGACCGGGCGCACCAAGGAAACGGTGGTCGGCCAGACGGTGGAAACCGTCATGGGCAGCGAGCTTTTCCAGACCCTGCAACCTCACCTGCGACGAGCTCAGGCCGGACAGCGGGTCGGCTACGAATACTCGAGGGTTCGGCCCGATGGCCGTACCGTCTATGCCCGCAGCACCCTGGTGCCGGAGATCGGAGCGGACGGGCAGGTCATGGGGTTCTTTTCGCTGTCCCTCGATATTACCGAGCAGGTGCTGGCACAAAACGCCCTGCTCCGCGCGCAGAAAATGGAAGCGGTCGGCGAGCTGGCGGGTGGGCTGGCGCACGATTTCAACAATCTGCTGACCGTGGTGCTGGGCAACCTGGCGGCGCTGCAGGAGAAGCACGTGCACGCCACCGCGCTGATGGAGTATGTGGATCCGGCCATCCAGGCCGCCCGGCGCGGGGTCGAGGTCATCCGGCAGCTGCTGACCTTTTCGCGCCAGCAGCCGCTGGAACCGCAAAGCATCGAAGTCGGCCGGCTGGTGCTCAATCTCACCCGGCTGCTGCGCAGCTCGCTGCCCATGACGGTTTCCACCGTCTGGCCGACCACCGTTTCCTTGGTGCGCCC
>JACPUY010000216.1 GCA_016192025.1 Pseudogulbenkiania sp.
AAACTGCTCGACTCCGCTGCAGCCACGCCAGGGTCCGTGCCGGTCGGCGCTGCAGTTTCAGCCAGCGCTACGGTTTCGGAGGCGGCAGCAGGAGCACCGCAAGTCCCGTTGGCAAAGCGGCTGAACGTCACCGAACCGGTCGGGGTCGGCGCGCCGGCGGTTCCCGTCACAATGGCTTTGTCATGCACCGTTGTTCCGACCGGAACGCTGGTGTTCTGGATATCCGCTGCGGTGTGGGCCGGACCTACGCTGGGGCCGCTGTGGATCTGGGTGACGGCGTTAGCCACGCACTGCTGGAACGAGTGCAGCGCGAAGTCCTTCAAGGTGGCGGTGAACGACGGCGAAGACCGGGTCTTAACCTGGACCGTGGAGAAGCAGAGGTTGGTCTTCTGCAACAGCGCGGTGACATCCACCCCCCATTCGGTGAAGGCATTGGGTTCCAACTCGGTGATTATTGCACCGTGATTGTCGAAGTTGTCCCATGGGCCGCCATCGATAGAACTGCCTGTGCTGCTCTTGCTGGTGCCGCCGTTGCTGAAAGCGCACACCGTGCCGGCGGCGTTGCAACCTTGGGCGTTCAGCGTGGTCAGGTCGACATAGCCGTTTCCTTGGCGGGCCCGGACCGTCACGCCGGCGAAGAAGCCGCCATTGGTGAAGTCCATGGTCACCAGCAGGTCACCGTCCGTGTTCTGACCGGTGAAGTGACATACTTGGCCATCTGGGCAGGGCACCGAGTGGTCAAGACCGACCGGTTTCTGGAAGAATTCCACGTCGATGTGGCTGGCGCCGCTCGGGTCCAGGCGTTCTGCGCCGACGTAGATGATCAGATGGCCATTGGCGTCCTTTTTCGCGTAGGCATAGGCGTTGGGGATGTCGTCCTTGGCCGGGACGCTGCTGGTGGTCCACGTCCACTTGGTGACGATGTCGGAGTTCTTGTCCGACGGGCCGCCACTATACACGGTCTGGTCTACAGCGCTGCCGGCCGAAATGTCATCCTTGACGAAGGCTGCCGTTTCTCCGCCGAACAAGCCGCCAGTGGGGTTTCCGCTGTTGTCAGTAAATATATCTGCCCAGTCGGGGCCTGGTTGGGTTTGATTTCCGAGAATATCCGCGGAACCCGGCGTCGGCGTCGCGGTGTCGTCTGCCAGTTCGAACAGCCCGTTGTCCTGTACGCCGGCGAAGGCCGGCGGCGCCAAGCCGCCGCACGCGAGGGCCGCCGCGCATGAAATCACGATGGCCCGACGAAGTTTATTGAAACAACCCGTACTCATGACACACCTCCTCTGATGACTCAAAGGCGGTTCCTGCTAAGGAATCGCACGCATGATTCCCCTTTCCTGCGAAATGTTCCGCCAGGATGACCTATCGCTATTACTTTTTATTCGGGTGCAGAATCATCAAGCGAAACACCGGAACGCAGCCCGGTGGGTTGGTGATCATGGCACTCTTCCAGAGCGACATCAGTACGGTCGAATCTTTACCTCCTCCCTGCGTGATGGCGGAAATTCACATGCTTCATGCTAGTATTCGCTGATAAGTAATTCAAAAAAATATTTAAAATATAGCCATGGCAATAATGGGGTTTAATGCTGCTCCAGCTGGCATTTTCAGGGGGAGAATGGTGGCAGAAGGGGCGTCAGGGTTGCTGTTGATTGCGGGCGTAATCGCTCATGACGCGGGGGACATAATTCAGCGTTTCCTTGTATGGCGGAATGGCGTTGCCATGGCGGGCGACGGCCTGTTCACCGGCGTTGTAGGCCAGCGTCAGCTTGATGTCGTTGTCGAAACGGCTCATCAGGTCGTTCCAGACTACGCGGCAAGCAACTTCTCGACATGCGGACGCGGACGTTGTTCAGCCTGCCACAAGTCCCACGCAGACTGCATGCCAAGCCACAGCTCCGGACGGGTGCCAAGCGCCTCCGCCAGTCGCAGTGCCATATCGGCACTGATGCCGGCATGGCCATTCAGGATGCGCGACAACGCCGTGCGGGTGATACCCAGTTTGCGGGCAGCTTCGGTCACGCTGATGCCCTCCAGCCATTCTTTTAGCACTTCGCCAGGATGGGCGGGGTTGTGCATGCGACTCATGCTGTTCTCCTAATGATAATCCTGGTAATCGACCAGTTCGACATCGCCATTGGGCAGAAAACGAAACGTCAGCCGCCAGTTGGCGTTGACGGTGATGGCGTGATGCCCGGTCAAGGTTGCTGTTGATTGCGGGCGTAATCGCTCATGACGCGAGGGATATAATTCAGCGTTTCCTTATATGGCGGAATGGCGTTGCCATGGCGGGAGGCGGGCTGTTCGACATCACGGGCGGGGACCATCGATGGGGAGATGACGGATCCCCCTTGTGGCGGACCCGTCGTGACAGGACTTTAACATTGCTCCGAGTTTGCTTGAGTCGGTGGCGGCTAGTTACAGCTTATTGCAGCGTACCGGGCCAAAGATCGTCTTGCCGTTCAGGAGGATGGAAACGTAGGGGTTTCCGGTAACGCCGTCAGGCTCAGATCCCTGTTTGGGAAGCTTGATTGCTTTCTCAATCTTCAGGGCGAAGTCTACGTTTGTGACTACATCCTCATCATGGTCCCCGCCGCCATCAAAGCGTACTGTCACGGGTACATCATGTAGAGTAAGTACGCCCGGCCCTAGAATAATCCACGGTCCTGGACTGTTGCTGCAGCTGCCGGAAAATTCCAGCTCCACCGTTGCCGGCCAATCGATATTCGTGGTCACTTTGCCTGCCAACGCCGGGGCGGCCCCCAGCGCAAGCCCTGTACACAGCATGAGCGACTGGGCTACTCGCGTATTAAGTTTCGACATGGTACACCTCTTCACATTAAAAAAAGAAAAGCGCTTCCCATTAGGGCGCACGCAGTCTCCCCTTTTTTCATGGATAGGTATCCCCCGGTATAACCCGTTTTTCCTCAGAGCATTCCTTAGAGCATTCCTTTCTCATCACGGACAGACCCTATTTGCGTCGCTCCGTGATGGGGCGCTTGATGACACGTCATGGCTATCAGGTCGACCCTGGACGCTTGTCGGACAAACAGGCGCGGGGTCGACTTTGCTTCATTTGCACTGCACGGTTTACCATTTCTTGTTCAGGAAACTTGTTGAAAAACTGGTGCAGCAAGTGACTCCGCCTTTGATATATTC
The DNA here is from genome assembly GCA_016192025.1 of Pseudogulbenkiania sp. Lineage (GTDB taxonomy): Bacteria > Pseudomonadota > Gammaproteobacteria > Burkholderiales > Chromobacteriaceae > Pseudogulbenkiania. Next base: position 3,160 of record JACPUY010000216.1, read on the forward strand.
AAAGGCAGCTCCTGCTCAGGAATCGCACGCAAGATTCCCTTTCCTGCGTAAATATTTCGCAGGATGTTCTAT
>JACPUY010000236.1 GCA_016192025.1 Pseudogulbenkiania sp.
CAGGTGCACGACGAACTGGTGCTGGAAGTGCCGGAAGCCGAACTGGTACTGGTCAAGGAGCGGCTGCCGCAGATCATGGCCGGAGTGGCCGAGCTGAAGGTACCGCTGCTGGCGGAAGTGGGGGCGGGGGAGAGCTGGGAGGCGGCGCACTGACGCGCTTCCGCCATCGCCACCAAGCCACCCTCGGGTGGCTTTTTCATGATGCGGTGGGCAGCTTGGTGCTGAACGCAGCAGCTCAACGATAAGCCATGGCATTGTTGGGCTTCGTTCCTCCCTGTCCAACCGGCAAATCTGCCGCGCAGTTGACGCGGGTCAAGCGCGGGACTGTCCGGCCCTCTTGATATGTCATTATCATGTCGTTAGCATGGCATTCAATGCTAACTTAATGTCATATGTGGTGAGGGAGATGCTGCACTATTTGGGCAAAATTCGGGGGTTCACCCTGATCGAAATGCTGGTGGTGATCGCCATCGGCGCCATCCTGCTGACGCTGGCGGTGCCCGGCTTCGCCGCGCTGATGGCCAGCTCGCGCATGGACAACCGCACCCAGGCGCTGCTGTCCAGCGTGCAATTCGCCCGCAGCGAGGCCATCCGCAGCAACGGTAATGTCTACCTGTGCGCGCTCAATGCCAAGATCAATCTCGACGTGCAGGGCTGCCAAGGCAAGGCCAAGAAGGGCAATACCTCGTGGTCGGAAGGGGTGCTGCTGTTTGCCGACCGGCCCGGTGGTCGCGCCACCCGCTACGACAGCGGCGAGCGCCGCCGTCACGTGATCTTCAGCGGCGAGCTGACGGTGAGTTCGACGCTGGACAAGTTCATGCTGACCCCGGAGGGGCGGCTGCCGACCGGGATCAGCCCGTCCTGGGTGGTGCGCGATGCCGCCTCCGGGCAATGCGCCAGCGTCAGCGTGCAGGCCAACGGCCGCCCGCGCCTGTGCAAGGGGGCGGACTGTGCCGGCTGCGCCTGAGTCCCGCCAGCACGGCTTCTCGCTGCTGGAAGTGCTGATCGCCATGTTCGTGCTGCTGGTCGGGTTGCTGGCGCTGGCCGGCTTGCAGGCCCGCACCTTGAGCCAGACCCGCGATACCGAAATCCGCAGCCTGGTGGCGCTGCAGGCGGAAAGTCTGGCCGAGGCGATGCGCGCCAATCCGCTGCGCAGCGTGAATGGCGACGGGGTGACCACGCTGTCCTGGGCGCATTACGTCGAGAGCGGCTACGCCAGCGCTGTCAGTAGTGCCCCAGCCAGCACCTGCCGTGACAGTGACGGTTGCAGCCAGCAAAACCTGGCGGCGCTCGACCTGTGGACTTTCAAGTCCGGCCTGGCCAATGGCCTCTCGGCCGGCAATGCCTTCCAGGCCGCCGTGTGTCACGGCGGCAGCGCCCCCACGTTCGATGACGCTGGCTGTGCCAACAGCGGTCCCTTGTCGATCCGCGTGGTGTGGTCGGCCCGGCTCGACGGCAAGAGCCGCCAGGCGCTGGTCGCCAGCGGCCAGCGCAAGTCCTCCGACGCCTCCTCGCCCCTGATCGAAAACCGCTATGTTCTCGTCTTCGAGCCCTGAGTCGCGCCAGCGCGGTATCACCCTGATCGAGCTGATGATCGCCATCGCGCTGGGCGCCATTATCGTGACGGTGGTGCTCGGCAGCTTCGTCTCGACCCGGCAGAGCCTGCGCTCGGCCGCGTTGCGTATCGCGCGCCAGCAGGACGCCCGTTCGGCACTGCAGACACTGGCGCGCGACCTGCGCATGGCCGGCAATTTCGGCTGCGCCGCGCTGGCTGAGCGCGGCAACGACTGGCTGGTGGTCAATCGTGGCGGGGCGAGCGCCTGGCAGCAGGTCGATCAGAACAGCAACGGCCTGCGCGGTGTCAGTAAGGGCAGCGCGGGCGCCAGCGCCTGGCTCGGCGGCCTGGGACTGACGTCAGACAGCGACCTCATGATCGTCCAGTACGGTCAGGGGGCCTTTCCGGTCAGTTCCCATAGTGTCAACGCGGCGGGCGATGCCGTGACCGGCCTCACCTTCCAGCCGGCCGAGCAAGCCGACTGGGCTGGCTGGACGCGCCTGGTGCTGGCCAGTTGCTCGCAGGTCGACGTGCTGGCCAGCGGCAGCGGCATGACGCTGGGCAGGACGGGGGCTTCGCAGACGCTGACGCTGGACGAAGCCCATGCGCTGCCGCTCAGGACGGCCAGCCAGCCTGTCGGCCATCAGCTCGGTTCGCTGGAGGTGATGGCGCTGGTGTCGCGCGCCTACTTCGTGGCGGAAGTGAACGGCGAGAAGCAGCTGCTGCGCCGCGAGATGCTGGCCGACGGCAGCCTGAGCGGTGCCTTGCTAGTGGCGGACGGGGTGGCCTCGCTCGACGTGGACTACGGCGTGCTGGAGGATTGCGACGCCGACTCGACGCCGCGCCTGCATTACGCCGCGGCCGGTGAGGTGGACGACTGGCAGCGGGTCGGCACCGTGCGTCTGACGCTGACGCTCAAGCAGGCTTCGGCGGTGCAGTCAGGCCAGACCGTGAGTATGGCCTATCCGATGACGGTGGCGTTGCGGGGAGGGGTACAGTGCGCACAGCGTCCGCTGACCCGTTGAGTCCACGCCTCCAGCGCGGCAGCGCGCTGATCGTGGCGCTGACCGTGCTCGTCATGATGACCATGGTGGTGCTGGCCTCGTCGCGGCTGATCGTCGACGAGCAACGCATCAGCAGCAACCAGGCGGACCGCCAGTCCACCTTCCAGCTGGCGGAATTGGCCTTGAAGGAGGCCGAGGGTAGGACGCTGGCCATGGACGGGGAACTCGATGTGGCGGGCAAGAGCGAGAAAGTCCTGTTCGACTCGGGCGCCGACAGTGTGTTCACCGCCAACTGCCAGAACGACGCCAACCCGGCCGGCTGGCGCCGCGGGCTGTGCGCCAGCAGCCAGCAACTCGGCAGCGCCGTGGCCCAGCCGTGGGAGCGCACCGTCAGCATCGGCAACAAGACCGTGCCGGCCCTGCACCCCTGCGGCAACGCACTGGAATACCCGTTCAAGAGCAGTGTGGCGCAGAACCGCTGCCCCGACGTGATGTCGCTCGACGGGCTGTGGGCCAATCCGCGCTACCAGATCGAACTGGTCGACAAAAACTACCAGGACGGCGACGGCGGCGGACGGCTGTACCGCATCACGGTGCGCGCCTGGGGTCAGAACGCCAACAGCGCCGTGACGCTGCAAAGCTACTACGTGGTGCCGTCATGAAAGTCCGCGTTCTGTCATTGCTGTGGCTGGTCGGTGCGCTGTTGCCGGCACCCCCGGCACCGGCGGCCAACAGCTGCACGCTGCCGGCCGATAGCCGTCCCTACCCGAGCACCCCACTGCAACTGTCGACCCGGGTGACGCCCAACATCCTGCTGTTCTTCGATAACACCGGCAGCATGGCGGATGGGGTGGACGGCCAGCGTGCGTCCCAGAGCAATCCCTCCAAACTGTCTATTGCCCAGGAGGTGACCAAAGACATCATTGACGCCTATCCCGCCATGCGCTGGGGATTGTTTACGTTCGACAAGGACGACAATGACGACAATGACCGTGCCGGCAAATTGAGTTTTCCCATTGATGACGGCTCAGCGAAACACCTGAGCGAGATCAAGCAGGCCATCGACGACATCACGGCCAAGACCTGGACCCCGCTGGCCGAAGCCTACTATGAGATGACCCGTCATTATCGTGGCCTGACGTCGGCTTACCAAAAGCCGGTCAATGGCAGCGCCAGCCGCTACGCCAGCCCGGTACAGTACCGCTGCCAGGCCAACTTCATCTTGCTGATGACCGATGGCGAGCCAACCGAGGACAACGAGTTTCCGTTGGAAGGCGACCCGCTCTATTCGGATATCACGCCCGGCAAGGACAACCCTTTGCCGGACTTCGCCAAGCGCGCCGCTAGCGGCGACCTGTTCACCAGTGGCAGCGACAGCGAGGGGCAGGGCTGGGATACCGAGCCGTTCAAGCAACAGTCGATCAAGACCTATACCATCGGTTTCACCGTCGATAACCAGCTGCTGCAGGATACCGCCAAGGATGGTGGCGGGCGCTATTTCACCGCCAGCGACAAGGAACAGCTCAAGGCCAGCTTCACCTCGGCGATGGACGATATCTACCGCCAGAATTCGACCTCGACACCGCCGGTCAGCGGCGAGCAGAAAACCACGGCGCTATTGCACACTACCTTCGACACGCGCAACTGGACCTCGCGCCTGTTGAGCTACCCGGTCGACGCCAAGGGCAAGCCGGATTACACCAAGCCGACCGAGGCGCTGTTGCCCGAGTGGGACAAGCGTACCGTCTACACCCGTTATTACGACAACCACAGTAACAACTGGGTGTGCAACAAGCAGGGCACGGCCAAGGCCTTCGACAGCAACGTCATCGCCCAGGCGTTCAAGCCCGGCATGGCCGACAACGACAAGCTCACCTTCGGCAGCCAGCCCAGCGACGTGATCCACTTCGTGCTGGGTAATCCCACCTCGTCGCAACGCTTCCCGGACAGCCAGTCGCCATGGCTCGGTGACGTCATCGATTCGCCACTGACCATGTTCTCGGCCAAGGACGCCCAGCTGGTGGCGGTGGGCGGCAACGATGGCATGCTGCACGTGTTCCGCAAGGGGGAGAGCGAGAGCGCCTACCAAGAAGTGCTGGGCTACGTGCCGTTCGAGGTGCTGCCCTGGCTGATTAACCTGACCGGACCCGATTACGGTTCTTCGAGCAACCCGCACCGCTACTACGTCAACGGCCCGAGCGTGGTGCAGACCATCGACAACGGCCACACCTACCTGGTCGGTGCGCTAGCGCAGGGCGGCAAGGCGCTGTTCGCGCTCGATCTCAGCTCGCTGATGTCGGCCAGCGGCAAGGCGGCCGCGCCGGACGAGGTGGTGCGCTGGGAGGCCGGCGCCGCCAACGGCACTACCGCGCTGGGGCACGTCTTCGGGCGGCCGGTGATCGCCAAGGTGCGCCATCCGGCGACCGGCGTCAACGTGTGGGCGCTGATCAGCGGCAACGGCTACGACAGCGCCAGCGGCCAGGCCGCGCTGCTGGTGTTCGAGCTCGACAGCGGCGCGCTGATCCGGGAGGTCAAGGTCGGCTCAGCCGGCGGCAACGGCCTGTCCGGGCCGGCGGTGCTCGATCTCAATGCTGACCAGGTGGCCGATGTCGTCTACGCCGGCGACCTTCAGGGCCAGCTGTGGCGCTTCGACCTGAGCGGCAACTGGGACGCGCCGGCTACCCCGTTCTGGCAGGGCGCCGCCGGCCAGGCCATCACCGCTACCCCGACGCTGTACCAGCGGCCGAGCGGCGACGGTTACATGGTGCTGTTCGGCACCGGGCAGCTGCTGTATGACAGCGACCGCCGCTCCACCACCGGGCAGAGCGTGTACGGGCTGTGGGACACGCCGAAAAACGGCAAGGCTTACCGGTATGACGACCGCGAGGGGGCCGGCGGGCGGGATTTGATCATCCGCCAGTATCTCGACGGCGAGGTCAGCACCAGCGTGCCGATGGCCGACGGCAGCTCGCACGGCTACACCGTGCGCCGCACCAGCGCCAAGCCGGTCGCCATTGGCGACACGGCGGCCAGCGGCTGGTACCTCGATCTTGCCGCCAGCGCCGGCGAGCGCCTGCTGTATGCGCCGGTGCTGGTCGGCGAGCGCTTGTACTTTTCGACGCAGATTCCCTTCGTCTCCGGCCTGCAATGCTCGGTCGGCGGCGACGGCTGGATCATGTCGCTGAATCCCTTGAGCGGGGCCATGCCGAGTCAGACCGCGTTCGACCTGAATGGCGACGACAAGGGCACGTCCGCCGACTGGGCGGTGTTCGACAGCGGCCAGGCGGCGCAGCGGCCCAGCGGGGTGCGCTCGGCAGTGGGCATGCCGTCGGCGCTGGCCCTGTTCGTCAGCCAGGGAGGCAACTACCAGTGGCAGGGCTACGCCAACCAGAACGGCCAGATCAACAACCAGGACAACGCCACGATTGCCAAGGCCGGCAAGGGGCTGCGGCTGGGGTTCGGCGGCGGCAACGAGGGAGCACCGGGGGACATCTCGATTCCCGGTGAAGCCGGCAAGCAGGGGCGGCGCATCGCCTGGAGGGAGATATTCTGATGGATGACAAGGTTGGCCGCCGCGGCGGCTTCACCCTGATCGAGCTGATGATCGCGCTGGCGGTGGTCGGCATCCTGGCCTCGCTGGCGCTGCCGTCGTACCGCGAGCAGGTGATCCGCGCACGGCAGAGCGAGGCGCGCGCCGCGCTGCTCGACGACGCGCATTTCCTCGAACGCTGGTACGCCGAAAAGGGGACGTTCAAGCAGTCGTCCACCGCCTGGCCGAGCCTGCCGGTGACCGGCACCGAGTTCTACGACATCGCTTTCACCACCACCGCCAAGAATACCGACGACGGCGAGTACCAGCTGCAGGCGTCCCCCACGCCCGGCAACAGCTGGATCGGCGACGCCACGCTGACGCTGGATCAGGACGGGAACATCAAACTGTGTAAAACGGGAGACGACGGCAAGAAAACCTGCCAGCTGTAGGTGGTGGCCACCTTGGGCGATCCGTCGGCTCGGGGGCCGCGCGCTCAGTGCGCGCCGCCGTCACCGCCGGAGTGCCCGAACGGCGGCTTGGCGAACCAGATCAGCCCGATCAGCAGCACGAACAGGCAGCCGGCCCCCCAGAACACCTCGTTGGAGGCCAGCAGATAACCCTGCCGGGTGATTTCCTGCGCGCTGACCGCCGCCTGCTGCGCCGGTGACAGCCCTGCCTGGCCGAGCAACCCGAACCAGTGCTGAGAAACTGCGCCGGTAGTGTCGATGCCGGCGGTCAGCTGGGTGTGATGGATCGCCTCGCGCGTGTCCCACAGCGTGGTGCTGACCGAGGCGCCGATGCTGCCGGCCAGGATGCGCAGGAAGTTCGACAGGCTGGAGGCGCTGGCCACCCGGTTCGGCGCCACGCGCGACAGCGTGATGGTGGTCAGCGGCATGAAGAAGCAGGCCAGCCCGATGCCCTGCACGAACTGCGGCCACACCACGTAGGCCAGGTCCATTTGCGGCGAGAACCAGGTGCGCCAGAAGAAGCACAGCGCGAACACGCCGAGGCTGACGGTCACCAGCCAGCGCATGTCCAGCCGGTGCGCGTTCTTGCCGATGATGGGCGAGAGCAGCACCGGCAGGATGCCGACCGGCGCCGAGGCGATGCCGGCCCAGGTGGCGGTGTAGCCGAGCTGGGTCTGCAGCATCAGCGGCAGCAGCACCACGCCACCGAAGTACATCATGTAGCCGAGGCTGATGCAGATCACGCCGACGGTGAAGTTGCGGATGCGAAACAGCGACAGGTCGATGATCGGGTGCTCCTCGCCGAGCTCCCAGATCACCAGGTAGGTCAGTGCCACCACGGCGACGATGGCCATCGCTACCACTTCGCCCGAGTGGAACCAATCCAGCTCCTTGCCCTTGTCCAGCATCAGCTGCAGCGCGCCGACGCCGAGCACCAGCAGGGGCAGCCCGATGCGGTCGATCGGCAAGGCCTTGATCTCGGTTTCGCGTCCCTTCAACTCGCGCCGCGCCACCCAGGCGGCGAACAGCCCGACCGGGATGTTGATGTAGAAGATCCACGCCCAATGCCAGTTGTCGCTGATCAAGCCGCCCAACAGCGGGCCAAAGATCGGCGCCACGATCACCGTCATCGCCCACAGCGCCAGCGCCATGCCCTTCTTCTCCGGCGGGTAGCAGGCCAGCAGCAGGCTCTGCGACAA
>JACPUY010000211.1 GCA_016192025.1 Pseudogulbenkiania sp.
CGCTCGGCGAAGCGGTTGTCCGACTGCCAGCCGCGCTCGGCCAGTTCGTCGAGCAGGGCGGCGAGCTGTTCGGCGCTGTCGGCAAACGGCGCGAGCCGCCGCTCCAGTTCCCGGCGCGAATGTTCGCGCCGGGAGAGGAGGTCGACGGCCCGCGCTTTCAGGCTTTTTTCCATGCTCCGGATCAGAACACGTCGTCGGCCAGTTCTTCTTCCGGCTGGCCTTCGGTGATGGCGACACTGATACCGACCGCGTCGCGGATCTTGCCTTCGATCTCACGCGCGATGGCCGGGTTGTCCTTCAGCCACAGGCGGGTATTGTCCTTGCCCTGGCCGATCTTCTGGCCGTTGTAGCTGTACCAGGCGCCGGATTTCTCGACAAAGCCGTGCTCCACGCCCAGTTCGACGATTTCACCCTCGCGCGAGATGCCTTCGCCGTACAGGATGTCGAAGCCGGCCTGCTTGAACGGCGGGGAAACCTTGTTCTTGACCACTTTGACGCGGGTCTCGTTGCCGATGATTTCCTCGCCCTTCTTGATGCCGCCGATACGGCGGATGTCGAGGCGCACCGAGGCGTAGAACTTCAGCGCGTTGCCGCCGGTGGTGGTTTCCGGGCTGCCGAACATCACGCCGATCTTCATGCGGATCTGGTTGATGAAGATCACCAGCGTGTTGGTGCGCTTGATGTTGCCGGTCAGCTTGCGCAGCGCCTGGGACATCAGGCGCGCCTGCAGGCCGACGTGGCTGTCGCCCATTTCGCCTTCGATTTCGGCCTTCGGCACCAGGGCCGCCACCGAGTCGACCACGATCACGTCGACGCCGCTGGAGCGCACCAGCATGTCACAGATTTCCAACGCCTGTTCGCCGGTATCCGGCTGCGAGATCAGCAGGTCCTCGACCTTGACGCCGAGCTTCTGGGCGTACGACGGGTCGAGCGCGTTTTCGGCGTCGATGTAGGCGCACGTGCCGCCCAGTTTCTGCGCCTCGGCCACCACCTGCAGACACAGCGTGGTCTTGCCGGACGATTCCGGACCGTAGATTTCCACCACGCGACCACGCGGCAGGCCGCCCACGCCCAGCGCCAGATCGAGACCGAGCGAACCGGTCGAGACGACCTGCAGGTTCTCGGTGATCTGGTTGTCGCTCATGCGCATGATCGAACCCTTGCCGAACTGCTTCTCAATTTGGGCAAGGGCCGCGGCCAGGGCCTTGCTCTTGTCTTCGGAACGCTCCGCCATGCTGTCTCCAAAATCGGGATTGATAAATCGTACCGCCGGATTATCGCACAAAGCCCATGGGGCTCAAACGCGCGCGTGCGGCCGGAGCCGCGGCGGCCGGCGGGGCCGTTGGGCGAGGGGTAACGTTGGCCGAAGGCGCTTGAAATGTGGGGGAAATGCAGCCACTTCTTTCTCAACGGGGGACGTGTAAAATGACTGGCATGCTGAACGAACGCGCGCAACGCCTGCTGAAAGCCCTGATCGAGCGCTATATCGCCGACGGGCAGCCGGTGGGGTCGCGCACGCTGGCCATGGTGGCGGGGCTGGACCTGTCTCCGGCGTCGATCCGCAACGTGCTGGCCGATCTCGAGGAGATGGGGCTGATCGCCTCGCCGCATACCTCGGCCGGCCGCGTGCCCACCGCCAAGGGCTACCGTCTGTTCGTCGACCGGATGATGACCATCCGGCCGCTGGAGGAGGGCACGCTGCACGAACTGGAGCACACCCTGCAGCCGGACAGCCCGCAGCGCATCGCGCAGTCGGCCTCGTCGCTGCTGTCGGAACTGACCCATTTCGCCGGCGTGGTGATCACGCCGCAGCGGCTCGACGTGGCGTTCCGCCAGATCGAATTCCTGCGCCTGTCGGAGCGGCGCATCCTGCTGATCCTGGTGACCATGGACGGCGACGTGCAGAACCACCTGCTCAACCCGTCGCGCGACTACACGCCGACCGAGCTGATCGAGGCGGCCAACTTCCTCAACCAGCATTACGCCGGCCAGGGCCTGTCCAGCATCGCCCAGCGCATGGAGAGCGAGTTGCACCAGCTCAAGGGGGACATCACCGAGCTGATGGCCGCCGCCATCCGTTTCGGTCAGAGTTCGATGAGCGACGTGCCCGCTTCGGTGGTGATCGCCGGCGGGACCAACCTGCTCAACGTGCGTGACTTGTCCGACGACCTGACCCGGCTGCGCGAGCTGTTCGAAACCTTCGAGCGCAAGACCGAACTGTTGGAGCTGCTCAATCAGAGCCGCAATGCACAGGGGGTGAACATCTTCATCGGCGAGGAGTCGGGCGTGATGACGCTGGGTGAATGCTCGATCGTGACCGCGCCGTACTGCATCAACGGCCAGGTGGTGGGCACGCTCGGGGTGGTCGGTCCGACCCGCATGGCGTACGAGCGCGTCATTTCCATCGTGGACATCGCCTCGCGTCTGGTTTCCAGCGCCTTGTCCTATCAATAACCCTGTCGGCCGGTGCTGTGCCGGCGGATGCCTTACCCGGAAGTGCCTGATGAAATTCCTTACCCGCCTGACCGGCCTCGCGCTCGCCCTGGGCAGTTCGCTGGCCTTGGCCGACGCCGCCTTTCTCGCTCGCCCCGACGTGCAGCGCTATATCGACGAGCAAGTGGCCAGCGGCCAGTTCAACCGCCCGGAACTGGAGGCGGTGTTCGCCAACGTCGACACCAAGCCGGATATCATCAAGGTGCTGGATCGCCCGTCCACCTCGCGGCCGTGGCACCAGTTCCGGCCGGCCTTCTTCAACGACCGCCTGATCGACGGCGGCGCGACGTTCTGGAAGGACAACGCCGCCACCCTGGCGCGGGCCGAGAGTACCTTTGGCGTGGCGCCGGAAATGATCGTGGCGATCATCGGCATCGAGACCGGCTACGGCCGCAACACCGGCAGTTTCCGCGTGGTGGATGCGCTGTCGACCATCGGCTTCGACTACCCGCGCCGCGCCGAGTATTTCCGCGGCGAGCTGACTGAGTTCCTGCAACTGGCCAAGGGGGAGGGCAAGAACCCGTTGCTGCTCAAGGGATCGTACGCCGGCGCCATGGGCTGGCCGCAGTTCATGCCATCGAGCTACCGCAAGTGGGCGGTCGATTTCGACGGCGACGGCCAGCGCGACATCTGGGTCAGCGTGCCGGATGTGATCGGCAGCGTGGCGCATTACTTCCAGCTGCACGGCTGGCGGCACGGCGACGACGGGATCCTGCCGGCGAGCCTGCAGCCGGGGGCCCAGGTCGATCAGTTGGTGGCCGACAAGTTCAATCTGCACTATACCGTCGGGGAGCTGAAGAAGCTGGGTGTGCAGCCGGATGCGCCAGTGGGCGACCACGTGCCGGCGGTGCTGGTGCCGCTGGAGAGTGCACCCGGCGTGACCGAATACTGGCTCGGGCTGAACAACTTCTACGTCATCACCCGCTACAACAAGAGCACGCTGTACGCCAAGGCGGCGCAGGAGGTGGCCGCCGCCATCCGCGAGCGTTATCTGGCGCAGCAGTTTGTCGCCCAGCAGCCGGTTTCCACGCCGGCGCCGTGAGCCCGGCCGAGACAAAAAGGGTCGCCTTGCCTGCCAATTGGAATTAGAATCCGCCACCATGACTTATCAAGTTCTTGCCCGTAAATGGCGCCCCAAACGCTTTGCCGATCTGGTCGGCCAGGAGCACGTGGTACGCGCCCTCACCAACGCCCTGGCCGGTGAGCGGCTGCATCACGCCTACCTGCTGACCGGTACGCGCGGCGTGGGCAAGACCACCATTGCGCGGATTCTGGCCAAGAGCCTGAACTGCGAGTCCGGCGTCGGCGCCGAACCGTGCGGCGAGTGTTCCGCCTGCCGCCAGATCGACGCCGGCCGTTTCGTCGACCTGCTGGAGATCGACGCCGCGTCCAACACCGGCATCGACAACATCCGCGAGGTGCTGGAAAACGCCCAGTATGCGCCGACCGCGGGGCGCTACAAGGTATACATCATCGACGAGGTGCACATGCTCTCCAAGAGCGCCTTCAACGCCATGTTGAAGACGCTGGAAGAGCCGCCGGCCCACGTCAAGTTCATCCTCGCCACCACCGACCCGCAGAAGGTGCCGGTGACGGTATTGAGCCGCTGCCTGCAGTTTTCGCTGCGCAACATGATGCCGCAGCAGGTGGCCGGCCATCTGGCGCGCGTGCTGGAGGTCGAGCAGGTGAGTTACGAGGCGCCGGCGCTGGCGCTGCTCGGGCGGGCCGCCGCCGGCTCGATGCGCGACGCACTGTCCTTGCTGGACCAGGCGATCGCCTACGGCGTCGGCAAGGTCGAGGAGAGCGGCGTGCGCGCCATGCTCGGCGCAGTCGACCGCGCCTACCTCTATACTCTGCTGGAGGCCTTGGCCGAGGCCGACGGGCCGCTCCTGATCGCCGAGGCCAACGCCCTGGCCGAGCGCGGCGTCGGCTTCGACAGCGCCCTGGGCGAGCTGGCCTTGCTGCTGCAGCAGATCGCACTGGCGCAGACGGTGCCGGCAGCCATTGCCGGCGACGACCCCGACAGCGAGGCGGTGCTGGCGCTGGCTCAGCTGATCGCGCCGGAAGACGTGCAGCTTTACTACCAGATCGCCATTCATGGCCGCAAGGACCTGGCCCTGGCGCCGGACGAGCACGCCGGCTTTACCATGACGCTGCTGCGCATGCTGGCCTTTCACCCGCTGAACGCCCCGGGGGACAGCGCGCCGGCGCCGCGCTCAGGGGCGGCGAGCCGTCCGGAACCGGCGAACAGGCCGGCGCCAATGGCGCAGAGCGAGCCGAGTGCGGAAGGCGCCTCGGCCGCCAAGGCGCTGCTGGCCCGTCTGGCCGGGCGCAACGGCGGTGCACGTACCGCCGCCGCCACGCCGGACGAGGCCGCCCCGGCCGACCCCGAACCCGAGCCGGCGCGCGCCGAACCGCCGCTCCGGTCAGTTGCCGCCGTGCTCGCCGTTCCGCCGGCGACGCCGCCAGCGGCGGCGGGTGCGCCGGAGCTGGCGCCGTGGGAAGACTCGCCCGACGACGAGGGTGATGTCGCCGCCGAGGCGTGGAATGCGGGCGACGCCGGTGACATCGCGGCCGAGCCGTGGCCGGAGCCGGCGGCCGAGCCGCCCGGCACCGACGAACCGTATGCCTTCGACGGCGACTGGGCGACGCTGGTGGCCGAGCTGGGCGCGCGCATGGGCGCTAGCCGCATGCTGGCGCACAACGCAGTGCTCAAGTCGTGGGATGGCCGGCTGTTGCAGCTGGCGGTGCCGGAGAGTTTCCGTCACCTGGCTACGCGCGACTACCAGGAAAAACTCAAGGCCGTGCTGGCCGAACGTTTCGGCCAGGCGCCGGAGCTGTCGGTCAGCGTGGAGGAGCTGGGGATGGAAACCCCGGCGATGCGCGATGCGCGTTTCCGCCAGGAACAGCTGGCGGCGGCCCGCGTCAATCTCGAAAACGATCCCGTGGTGCGGCAGCTGGTCGGCGAGTTCAACGCCGTGCTGCTCACCGAGACGATTCAACCTGTGCAGGAGTTGTAACCCATGTTCGGAAAAGGTGGTATCGCCGGCCTGATGAAGCAGGCCCAGCAGATGCAGGAAAACATGAAGAAGGCCCAGGAAGAGCTGGGCAAGGTCGAAGTCGAAGGCCAGTCCGGCGCCGGCCTGGTCAAGGTGGTGATGACCTGCCAGCATGACGTCAAGCGCGTGGCGATCGACGACAGCCTGCTGGAAGACGCCAAAGACGACAAGGAGATGCTGGAAGACCTGATCGCCGCCGCCGTCAACGACGCGGTGCGCAAGGTGGAAAGCACCACGCAGGAGAAGATGTCCGGCTTCACCAACGGGCTGAACCTGCCGCCGGGCATGAAGCTGCCGTTCTGATCGCCGATGTTCTCCAGGGTTGGCCGAAGCCGCTGCTTCGGCCAACCTTTTTCCCTTTTGCCGCGTCCCCGATGAAAAATCCCCCCTCGCTCGACCAGTTGATCACCGCACTCAAGGTGCTGCCCGGCGTCGGCCCCAAGTCGGCCCAGCGCATGGCCTTTCACCTGTTGCAGCGCGATCAGGCCGGTGCCGACCGGCTGGCGCGCGCGCTCGATCGGGCGCTGGCCAACCTGACCCACTGCGAGCGCTGCAATACCTTCAGCGAGACGCCGCTGTGCAACCTGTGCGCCGATCCGGCGCGCAACCAGCAGCAGCTGTGCATCGTGGAAATGCCGGCCGACCTGCTGATGCTGGAGCAGGCACGCTGCTACGACGGGCTGTATTTCGTGCTGATGGGGCGGCTGTCGCCAATTGACGGCATCGGTCCCAAGGACGTCAACCTCGACAAACTGATGGTGCGAGCGCTGGATGGCGTGGTGGAGGAGGTGATCATCGCCACCAACTTCACCGCCGAGGGCGAGGTGACCGCACACATGATTTCCGAGCTGCTGAAGGAGCGCGGGCTCGCCATCAGCCGCATCGCCCGCGGCATGCCGGTGGGCGGCGAGCTGGAGTACGTCGATCCGGGGACGCTGGCGCAGGCGCTGTACGAGCGGCGCCAGCTCGGGGCGAAGTAGCCTGCCTCCGGTCACGGGGAACGGTGATCGGCTCAATGGCTCAATGGCTCAGTTGCGGGAACAGCCGGTACAACCCGTCCACGATGATTTCCACCGACACCGCCGCCAGGATCATGCCCATCACCCGGTTGACGATGTTGATGCCGGTCTGGCCGAGCCAGCGGCTGATCGGTGTGGCCATCGCCATCGCGGCGTAGCAGGACAGCGCGATCAACAGGCCGCTGACGATCAGGTAGCCGACCGACATCCAATTGTGCGCCGTGGTGCTGTAGATGATCACGGTGGAGATGGTGCCCGGCCCGGTCAACAGCGGCATCGCCATCGGCACCACGGCGATGTTGGTGCGCAGCTCCGCCTCCACCCGCTCCTCGTCGCTGGTCTTGGTCGGGTTGGGCTTGGCGTTCATCAACGCCAGCGCAATCATCATCACCAACAGGCCGCCGCCGACCTGGAACGAGCCGATGCTGATGCCGAGAAACTTCAGCAGGCTCTCGCCGATCAGCGCCGAGGTGATGATGACCACCGCTACCGAGGTGGACGAAATCTTGGCGATCTTGCGCCGCTCTGGCTGGCTGGCGTTCGGCGTCAGGCTGATGAACAGCGGAATCGCCCCGAGCGGGTTGACCAGCACCAGCAGCGAAATGAAGATCTTGGCGATTTCCAGTTCTTTCATCAGTTTGCGATTCCCTTGTTGTGTTAAAAGGCTGTGGTGGCCGTATCGTTCTTGTGTGCGAGCCGCTTGCTCAAGAAAAATCGGCAGATGCGAGGTCTGCCGACAACCTGCCTGCTACCAGGAAAACGGCCTCAGAGCAGCAGGTTCTTCAGCGTGGCTTCGTAGATTTCCGACAGGCGTTCGATGGCATGCACCTCGACGCACTCATTCAGCTTGTGGATGCTGGCGTTGACCGGGCCGAACTCGGCCAGTTCGCGCGCGATGCGCTTGATGAAGCGTCCGTCCGAGGTGCCGCCGCTGGTGGACAGCTCGGCGTCGACTCCCATCACCTGCTTGATGGCGTGCTCCAGCGCCTGGGTCAGCGTGCCCTCTTCAGTCAGGAAGGGGTTGCCGGACAAGGTCCAGTGCAGTTCGTAGGCTAGGCCGTGCGCATCAAGAATCTGGTGCGTACGGTCCTTCAGCGTCTCGGCGGTATGCTCGGTGGAGAAGCGGAAGTTGAACTTGATCTCGCAGGTGCCGGGGATGATGTTGGTGGCCCCGGTGCCGGCGTGGAGGTTGGATACCTGCCAGCTGGTCGGCGGGAAGTGGTGGTTGCCCTGGTCCCACTCCTCGGCGGCCAGTTCGGCCAGCGCCGGGGCGACCAGATGCACCGGGTTCTTCGCTAAGTGCGGGTAGGCGATGTGGCCCTGGATGCCGTGCACGATCAGGTGGCCGGACAGCGAGCCGCGCCGGCCGTTCTTGATGGTGTCGCCCAGCACATGGCTGGAGGTCGGCTCGCCAACGATGCAATAGTCGATCCGCTCGCCGCGCGCTTCCAGGGCGTCCACCACGCGCACCGTGCCATCGATGGCGCTGCCTTCCTCGTCCGAGGTGATCAACAGCGCGATCGAGCCGGGGTGATCCGGGTGCTGCGTGACGAAGCGTTCGATCGAGGTGATGAAGGCGGCCAGCGAGGCTTTCATGTCGGCCGCGCCGCGGCCGAACAGGTGGCCATTGCGGATGGTCGGTTCGAACGGATGGCTGTCCCATTTGTCCAGCGGACCGGTCGGCACCACGTCGGTATGGCCGGCAAAGCAGACCAGCGGACCGCTCGTGCCGCGGCGTGCCCAGAAGTTGTCGACGTCGCCGTGGCGCATGCGCTCGACGGTGAACCCTACCGCCTCCAGGCGGGCGATCATCCGCTCCTGGCAGCCGGCGTCGTTCGGGGTGACCGAATCCAGCCGGATCAGCTCTTCGGTCAGCATCAGGGTATTGGTCATTGGCCGAATGCCTTTCCGTAGAGGTCTTCCTTGAAGCCGAGTTCGACGGCGTCGCCGCGCTCCAGTACCGGGCGCTTGATCAGCGACGGGTTGGACTGGATCAGCCCGATGGCCGAGCGGACGTCGTCGGCCAGCGCCTTGTCGGCGTCGGTCAGCTTGCGCCAGGTCGTGCCCTGGCGGTTGATGACCTTCTCGAGGCCGACGGCCTGGATCCAGTGGTTCAGGCGCGCCTCGGCGATGCCCTGTTTCTTGAAATCGTGGAACACGTAGTCGATCTGGTGTTCGGTCAGCCACTGGCGGGCTTTCTTGACCGTATCGCAGTTGGGTATGCCGTATAGGGTGGTGGTCATGTCGGTGCTGGTTAAACGTCTAGGGTGAAGCCGTCGAAGCTGGCGGAGG
Organism: Pseudogulbenkiania sp.; assembly: GCA_016192025.1. Taxonomy (GTDB): domain Bacteria; phylum Pseudomonadota; class Gammaproteobacteria; order Burkholderiales; family Chromobacteriaceae; genus Pseudogulbenkiania. Next base: position 8,864 of record JACPUY010000211.1, read on the forward strand.
CATCCTTGGAGGATGGGTCGGCCGGCACCGGTTTCCGGGCGGACTCTTCGCCAGACTTGTCGTGGCCGTGGTTGATCAGCCAGTACAGGTTGGTCGGCGAGTCGGCATTGCGCAATGCCTCGTCGAGCGTAATCTTGCCATCGCGGTACAGCCGGAACAAGGACTGCTCGAAGGTCTGGGCGCCTTCGCTCATGCTGTGCTCGATTGCCTCCTTGATGCTGGAGATCTCGCCGGTACGGATCAATTCGCTGATGTGCGAGGTATTGAGCAGCAGTTCCACCGCCGGCGTCAGCGTCTTGTCGACCGTGGGCACCAGCCGCTGCGAGATCACCGCCTTGAGCGAGACCGACAGGTCCATCAACAGCGCCGTGCGGTTTTCCGGCGGAAAGAAGCTGATCACGCGGTTCAGCATGTGGTAGCTGTTGTTGGCGTGCAGCGTGGTGATGCACAGGTGGCCTGACTGGGCGTAGTTGATGGCGTACATCAGCGTTTCGGCGTCGCGGATTCCGCCGATCATCAGCACTTCCGGCGCCTCGCGCATGGCGTTCTTCAGCGCGGTCTGATAGCTCTTGGTGTCGATGCCGATTTCGCGCTGGTTGACGATCGACTTGCGGTGCTCGAACATGAATTCGATCGGGTCTTCCACCGTCAGGATATGCCCGCTCTTGCTCAGGTTGCGGTGTTCCAGCAGGGCCGCCACGGTCGAGCTCTTGCCGCTGCCGGTGGCGCCGACCACGATGATCAGTCCGCGCTTTTCCATGATCAGCGGCTTCAGCATCGCCGGCAGGTTGAGCTTTTCCAGCGACGGAATCACCGGGGCGATGCGGCGGATGACCATGGCCGGGTGGCCTTTCTGGCGGAAGATGTTGACCCGGAAGTTGCCCAGGTCTTCGACCTGGCGGGCAAAGTTCATCTCGAACTCGCGCTCGTACTCGTTGATCTCCACGTCGTTCATCAAGCTGTAGATCAGCGTCTTGACCTGTTCCGGCGTCAGCGGCTTGTCGTTCACCGGCAGGGTTACCCCCTCGATCTTGATCTGGGCTGGGGCGTGGGCGGTAAAGAAGATGTCACTGGCGCTTTTATCGGCCATCAGTTTGAAAAAGGGCAATAACAACATGGCTCGGCTCCTGCAGCGTGATGTTTTTGCAAGTGTAGCCGTAAATGGCATAAAGAAACCCGCCTGAAGCGGGTTTCTTTATGCTGAGTGACAGAGCGTTGTCTTGAAACGAGCATGACCTAATGGGTCTTGGCCAGCTCCTGGTCACGCAGCGCGCGGCGCAGTATCTTGCCGACGTTGGTCTTGGGTAGTTCGTTGCGGAACTCGACGTATCTGGGCACCTTGTAGCCGGTCAGGTTCTTGCGGCAGTGTTCGATGACGTCCTTCTCGGTCAGCGCGGCGTCCTTGCGCGTCACGAACACCTTGACCACTTCGCCCGACTTGTCGTCCGGCACCCCGATGCACGCCACCTCCAGTACGCCCGGGTGCATGGCCACCACATCCTCGATCTCGTTCGGGTAGACGTTGAAGCCGGACACCAGGATCATGTCCTTCTTGCGGTCGACCAGCTTCACGAAGCCCTCCGGCGTCACCATCGCCATGTCGCCGGTGGCGAGAAAGCCTTGGGTGTCGATGACCTTGGCGGTTTCGTCCGGGCGGTTCCAGTAGCCTTTCATCACCTGCGGTCCGCGGATGAACAGTTCGCCGGCTTCGCCGACCGGTAGCTCGCGGCCTTCGGCGTCGCGGATCAGGATCTCGGTCGAGGGGACGGGGAGGCCGATGGTGCCGTTGTATTCCTTGAGGTTGAGCGGGTTGATGCAGGCGGCTGGCGAGGTCTCGGTCAGACCGTAGGCCTCCACCAGCGTGACGCCGGTGACTTCCTTCCATTTGTCCGCCACCGCCTTCTGCACCGCCATGCCGCCGCCTAGCGTCAGGCGCCAGCTCGAGAAATCGATGGTCTTGAAGTCGGGGTGGTTCAGCAGTGCGTTGAACAGCGTGTTGACCCCGGTGATCGCCGTCACCTTGTAGTTCTTCATCTCCTTGATGAAGCCGGCAATGTCGCGCGGATTGGTGATCAATACGTTCAGCGCGCCGACCTCGGTGAACGTCATCAGGTTCGCCGTCAGCGAGAAGATGTGGTAGAGCGGCAGGGCGGTCACGATGACTTCCTGCCCCTCGTGGATGACCGGTTTGATCCAGGCGCCGGCCTGCAGCATGTTGGCGACGATATTGCCGTGGCTGAGCATGGCGCCCTTGGCCACGCCGGTGGTGCCGCCGGTGTACTGCAGGAAGGCGATGTCGTCGTGGCCGATATCGACCGGCGTCGGCGCCTGGCGGCGCCCTTCGGCCAGCGCGGCGGGGAAGCGTACATGCCCCGGCAGGTTCCACGCCGGCACCATCTTCTTGACCTTGCGGATGACGAAGTTGACGATGGCGGACTTGGGGAAGTCCAGCATGTCGCCGATCGACGCCACGATCACATGCTTGATTTGGGTGCGCGCGATGACTTCCTCCAGCACGCTGGCGAAGTTCTCCAGGATGACGATGGTCTCGGCGCCGGAGTCGTTCAGCTGGTGTTCCAATTCGCGCGGCGTATACAGCGGATTGACGTTGACCACGGTGAGGCCGGCGCGCAGCGTGCCGAACACGCAGATCGGATATTGCAGCAGGTTGGGCATCATCAGCGCGACGCGATCGCCTTGCTGCAGCCGCAGGCGGTGCTGCAGGAACGAGGCGAATTCGCTGGCGCGTTGATCTAGTTCGCCGTAACTGAGCACCTTGCCCATATTGGTCATGGCCGGGCGGCTGTGGAACTTGCCGACCGATCGCTCGAACACCTCGACGACAGACTTGAAGCTGTCGACATCGATATCGTGCTCGACGCCGGGCTGGTACTTCTTGAGCCAGAGTTTTTCCATACCGTGTTTCTCCATCGTGCTTGATTGGGGACGTCTCGTCTCAAGTCTTTTTTGCCGAGCGTCTTTTGTTATTAGGTCAGTTGCCGCCGTTTGCCATGAACAAACGATCGTTTTATTTGTCCGCCAATTTACAGGAAGGGCGATGATATCGTAAAGGTACCGACGTCCCTGTTCGTTGCCCGCCGCGCGCAGCGGTTGCCGGGATTTCTTTTCAGGGAGAAATGTATTACAATCCCAGCGGTTAGGGATGGGCGTTTCGCCCATTTTTTATTTGTGGAAAAAGCAATGGATGTACGTTTGCTGCTGGAGAACACGCTGCCGGGTCTGGGTTACGAGCTGGTGGA